>NZ_JBBKTX010000011.1:0-155810 GCF_044962685.1 Oceanobacter antarcticus | reverse complement strand
GCAGCCTGGCCGGTTTTACGCCCCATCAGGTGTTTAGCGGGGAATACCTTGAAATCGCTCACCTCCGGCAAGCGGCACTGGACGAGATGTACGCTCAGCACCCGGAGCGCTTCAGTAAAGGTCGTCCAAACGTACCGCTGCCACCGGCCGAAGTCTGCATCAATCCGGTGCCAGAGGATGCTGATCAGGAGACAATCGAAAAAGGCGTGAACTTCCCAACGTTGCCACGGGCGATTACAAAAGCAATGTAATGTTTAAAAAACTGGCTCAAATGACGTTGACACGTTCCGGCCCCTTAAACTCAGATCCGTTTAAACAAGGCCGAACGCTGCTGTTCTTCCGCACCATCGGCAGCAGTAACAAATCGCTCCATATGAATATCGCGTTCAAACAGTCGCCCTTGCATCAGGGTGCTGATGGCGGCGTCGATCATCGGTGGCGGGCCACACAGGTAGGCTTTGTGGCCTTCGAATTTGCCATCGAACCGGGCATTGACAGCATCGTGGACAAAGCCGGTAAAGCCTTGCCACTGGTCGTCGGGTTCCGGGGCATTCAGTGCCGGAATGTAGTGGAAGTTGCTGTGCTGCTGTTCGAGGGTTTCGAAAATCTCGCGGTTATACAGTTCGCTGATGTTGCGCGCTCCCTGGAACAGGTAGATCTGGCGACTATCGCCTTCTTCGAGCAGATCCAGCACCATGGATTGCGGGCTGGACAGGCCGGAACCCCCGGCGATAAAGATCACGTCCTTGTCGTCCGATTTGCGGGTGAAGAACTGGCCGTAAGGGCCGGAGATGGTGAGTGTGTCGCCGACCTTGAGCTGATTGTGCAGCCAGGTCGTACCGGCACCGCCGGGCACCAAACGGACATGCAGTTCCAGGGTGTCGGCTTGTGACGGTGTGTTGGCAATGGAGAATGCGCGACTGCCTTCAACGCCGGGAATAATCAGGTTGATGTATTGCCCGGCCTGAAAAGCCATATCCCGATCCAGACGGAAATGAACACCCTTGATGGTGGGCGACAGGTTGATGATGTCGGTTACTTCTGCGCCAAAGTCTTCTACCGGGTGTCCGGCAAAATCCGGGTCGACGTCGATGTCGGCTTCTATCACCAGATCGCTTTCCGGGATGGCACAGCAGGCGAGAATTTTGCCTTCGTCTTTTTCCATGTCCATCAAGGCAAACGGTGACGCAGCACCAACATCGACATCCCCTTCCAGCACCTGGCATTTGCAGGTGGCGCAGGTGCCGTGGCCACAGGCAAAGGGTAACCAGACCCCCTGGCGCAGCGCTGCATCCAGAATGGTTTGCCCTTCTTCTACCTCAATCTGCTCGCCAGTGGGTTCAATGGTGACCATGTAGCTCATGCTGTTATACCCCTGCGCCCTGGAAACCGGTCAGTTCCGGTGTGGTAAATCGCAACAGTGACTTGTGGCCAATGCCTTGTTCCGCCAGGCCTTTGTTGATATCGGGTGTGAAGGACTGGCCATCCAGTAGCCAGACAACGGTATCCCAGTTGATTTGTTCCCATTCAGGATGAATCCCAAAGGCTTCGCCCATGACCTGGTCACGAAAGTCGCTGAATGGCATCGCCGGTGGCACTGGCCAGGCGAAGGCAGCCGGGAACATCAGGTGTCTGTCCCAACCGGCGTACACCACTTGGTTGCCGTGGAAGTTTTCGATCTTGTCTTTGATTTCGCCGACATAGTCTGGCGTGATTGCTTGAACAGCCATATTGTTATTCTCTTGTCTGGAGCCTGACATCTGCTGTCAGACTCGGTGTTGTTTTTTCCGTAGGGACGGGCTCCGTCCCTGTCCGTTTCGCTCCGTCCCTGTCCGTTTCGCTCCATCCCTGTCCGTTTCGCTCCGTCCCTGTCCGTTTCGCTCCATCCCTGTCCGTTTCGCTCCGTCCCTGTCCGCTTCGCGCCCAGCACATCCGGTGGGGTCAGGCTGATTTCCATTCCTTCCAGCGCTTTTCATCCGGACTGCCTTTAAAGTCGAGGTTGTCGGCTCCGAGATTAAAGTTGTAATAATCACGCAGCACCTCTTCCATCCCCGGGCCACCGCAGTTGCCCTGGAAAATTTGGTGTGCCGGTAACCAGGCCTGAACGTATTTTTCCGGCTCGTCATCGAAGATGTCTTTACAGCCGTCCGAGCAAAAGTGGTATTTGTCGCCCTTGTATTCCGACATCCGGTAGGAGAGCTGGCCGGGGTTGTCCATTTCGGTAAACAGCATTGGTATCTGACAGGTGTTACATAGCTGCGGCAGCGCCTTGTTGTATATACGCTTGCCTTCGTCTTCGAGTTTTTGCGCCAGCTCCCAGCGTGGGCGGTAGTATTTGTCGAAGGTATTAGGGTACTTTTCGCTCAGCCAATCCATTTCCTTCTCGGTCGGAATCCAGGTATGGAAGCCCGCAGCATGGCCGAAGGTGTAAAACGTCCACCAGGTCTGATGGCTGATGTGTTCTTTTTCTTTTTCAGTGGTCTCAACGTACTTCGGCTTGCGAATGCCGTAGCGGGCCAGATCCTTGAACAGCGCACCACCGGCTTCTTCAAAGTAAACTTCCCAGGCTTCCTGCCAGCTCATCACCTTGTTCGGCAGCATATAGTCCATCATCATGCCGACGAGACTGAGCATACGGGTGCCACGCCAGAACCATTTGTCAATCCACTTCTGCACGATGGGTACGTTGGCTTCGTCCTGTTCCAGCAGGAACTTGATCACTTCCAGACCCAGGGTCATATGGCGGGCTTCGTCGGACTGGGCCGAAAAGCCGAACGTCACCGTCGCCATATCGCCGTTGTGTGCCGCACCCGACATAAAGGGTACAAATACCAGGTTGGTGAGTACGTACTCAAAGCTGAAGCTGATCGCTACCAGGAACTCGAACGGGCCTGCCGTGCGGGCATCATCAAAGAAGGATTTTGGCACCGACAGATACCAGACCCGGTCGTGCATATGGCTCCAGTCCTGGAAACCATCAAAGAACTTGTTGTACTGACTCATGGCATGTATCTGGGTCTGTACGTGTCGCAGTTCGTCGATGGACTGCATCTGACAAGCCACGCGGGCACCGACGCCGCCAAACTGGCGGCCAACATGGGCAAAGCCCTGAAAAGCCTGATATTCCAGCGGTGAAATACCGGTCAGGAACAATTTGATGGCATTCATATAACGGGGGTCAGAGACGTTCAGGTGACCGTTATTCTGTGCCGATGCATCAAAAATGGCGTAGAGCTTCTTTTCTTTCTCGGCCTGGTATTTCCAGTAAGCGTCCATGGTCAGACGGAAAGGGTCTTCCCACTTCGACCAGTCGTTGATCTTGATGCCCTCAAAATCTTCGTAAGGAAAGGCCTGCTTGCGATCTTCGTAGGAGAATTCCCAGTCAAGATCGCGAGTCAGTAACTTGTATTTGTCTTTCAAATTCAGTTTTTTTACAGCCATGATGTGGCTCCTTGTTATTTTTGTTGGGTCAGGCGTCGGGGGCAGACGGCTTTCAAAGCACCCAGCTCAGCTCAAGCCGGTCTTCATCCTCATCCACGTTGCCACCCAGGGAAATCAGGTTCAGATGCAGTTCCTGCACGTCCCAATCACGGCCGAGTTTTTCTTCTACGGTTTCCCGCTTCACCACCATAAGATTCTCCTGCTCCATGCGGATCATGGCGGGCTGGTAGATCACCGTGACTTCTGGGTTATCTTCTTCTACCGCTTCGACGATATAGCGTGAGACGTCGTTGTCTTGCAGGATCAAATACACTTTGGACATGGGGTTCCCCTTCAGGACAGGCCGAGTTTGGCGGTACGTTTATCCAGTGCCAGCAAGGCATCTTCCAGTGATGCCGTACCACCACAGAGCTCCTGCGCCACTGGAGCCAGCGCTTCGGCAACGCGGCCACGCCAGTCGTTCAGCCACTGGCCTAGCAGTGCCTTGTTGGCGTCGGATTCTGCTGCGGCGGTCTTGAGTACGCTGTCGATCCAGCGACTGTTGTCACGATTCCACTCACGCATAAATTCGGTCAACATGCCGACGTCCTGCGCGCCATTGGCGTTCAGCCATTGATCGTACTGCACGTAAAACAGCTCGAAGACCAAGGTGTCGATCACCAGATCCTGGGCAATAAAGGTTTCGAACCAGTCCTGTACCGTCAGGGTTTTTTCACACAGGGCACGCATGCCTTGCCAGGTGGGGTCTTGCATCCAGAGTTGCTTGGCCTGCGTAAGCAGGTCACCGCTATTACCATCCAGAATCAGGCCAATCCGCGACAGGTACTGGGCAATGCCCAAACGATCCATACCGTTAAACAGCAGCGCCTGGGTTATGGATGTACCAAAACCGATGGAGCAGCCATACACGTTGTTAAGGTTGGCGGTGTGTTCGACATGGCGCAGCGGAATCAGATGCCGAACCAGACTGGCCTTGACTGCGTCCGACAGGTGTTCTGGCAAGCCGCGCTTTTCAAAAAAGCTGTAGTTGTTCTCGGCTTGCTCCTGCATTTTGGCGCGTTGCTGTACGTAGGTGCCGTAATAGAACTGGCGTGGGTCTTTCAGGTCGTACCAGTCGGCCATGGCCACAGCCGTTCTCGAACGGTCGTTCAGTTCTTTGTCTGGCTGCCATAACGGACGGTAGTGAAAGTTGATTTCAGCCTGAAGATCGTAAGTGGCTTCCTGGTAACGGGAGGCTGGCTTGTCGCCAAAGCGACGTTCCAGATTGGCGAAGGTCTGGCGCACCGGCTCCAGCGTCGAGGTTTTGATTTCTACAGTCATAATTGACGTCCTGATTGGTTGTTGTTGTTTTCAGAGTCAGTAGCTACTGGTAAAAATGGCCAGATACGCGCCATGTATGTATGGCGATTAACTGTGCATTTTCTGATCACTCTTCACCCAGTGATGTCAACACAGGCGAATATTCAATAGCCTGCTAGTTTCGGGAATGGTTATCAGCCATCAGCGTATCTTCGCCGTAGCGCCATTTCGCCGTTTCAGCATCCACTGTCTGCTTTTGTGCTTCGGTCATTTCGATGACGTTATTGGCGCGACAAAAGGTCTCAAATACCGCTGGCGGCATAATAAGTTCGACAAACAGGGTTGGATCTCCAATAGCAAAATCGAATTCAACAAAGCGGGCACCTTCCGGGCTACGCACACGGATATAGCGAGTTGCTTCATTAAAATGGGTGTTTGAGGATTCATATTTGAGTTCATGCATACTGAAATAACCTGTTTATTATTTTTAGCTAACCAGTGATCTTCTGTACCCAGGTATATCAGCAAGACGTATGCCACAAACAACGCTACATTTCAGGCCAGAACAGGGGCTATATCGTCGATATAACCCTCCGTACCTGAGCAATTCATCAGGCGACCGAAATAGCCTCATGATATGATCAGGTCATGCGTTGCGGCGGTAACTGATATAATTAACCGATTCGATTCCGATGCAGCAAAAACAGAACCTGCTACATCGCATATGACCGTCGACGGCAATTCCAAAACAATAAAAAGATACCTATGACAACTTCATCAGCGACATCAAATAACGTGCAGCCACCCGAAGTACCGGATGCCAAAGATCTGATTTCCCAAATCCGCTTTTGCCATGAAAAAGGCGAAATATGGCTGCAGGAAGCCCGCATGCTGCTGATTCATGCCAGTGATATGGGCATTCTGCGGGAGGAGCTGGTGACGTCCATGGGGATGGAGCGAGCGCGGGGGTTTCTCATGCGTTTTGGCTACCAGTCAGGCCAGCGAGATGCCGAAGTCGCCCACAAAATACGCAGCCATATGTCTCTGGAACAGGGGTTTATGGCCGGGGTTCAGCTCCATGCCATCGAAGGCATTGTTCTGGTGGTCGCCAAAAAAGTGCAGCTGGATCCGTCGATCCATCATTTTTATGGTGAGTTCGACTGGCACGGCTCGTATGAGGCGGATCAGTATCTGGCCAAGCACGAGCTGTCTGACTCACCGGTGTGTTGGACGCTGCTGGGGTACGCCAGTGGTTATACGTCAGCCTTTCTGGGCATGCCCATTTTGTACAAGGAAGTGCAGTGTCGGGGCATGGGACATGAACACTGTTCGATTGTCGGCAAGCCGGCAGAACAGTGGGAAGACCGTGAAGCCATGCAGCGGTTGATGACACCCGACCACCTTGCCGATGAGCTGTTCTCGCTGCAACAACAGGTCTGTCATCTGAAAGCCAGCTTCCGCCAGGGTGCACTGGATGACGATCTGCTGACCAATTCAGTCGGTCAATCGGAAGCCTTTATGCAGGTGTGTCAGCTGATTCGCAAAGCCAGCCAGAGTCGGGCCACGGTGTTATTACAGGGAGAAACCGGCGTCGGCAAAGAGGTTGTCGCGCGCGGGCTGCATAACGCCAGCGATCGGGCCAATAAAGCGTTTATCGCCGTCAACTGCGCCTGTATTCCACCGGATCTGATCGAGGCGGAATTGTTCGGAGTCGAAAAAGGCGCATTTACCGGGGCGACCGTCAGCCGTGAAGGCCGTTTTGAGCGGGCCAACGGTGGCACTATTTTTCTCGACGAAGTCATCGAACTCTCCCCTCGCGCCCAGGCAACCTTGTTACGGGTTTTGCAGGAAAATGAACTGGAGCGGGTCGGCGATAACCAGACCCGTGCCATTGATGTCCGAGTGGTCGCAGCCACCAACGAAGATCTGGAAAAAGCCGTCAAGGAAGGTCGCTTCCGGGCTGACCTGTTTTTCCGGCTGAACGTTTTCCCGGTGCGAATTCCACCACTACGCGAACGGCTACAGGACATTCCCCTGCTGGCGGAATATTTTCTCGAAAAATACCAGAACCTTTACCGTAAACAGCTGGCTGGCATCACCGACAAGGCCATGCAGTCGCTGATTCGCTACAAATGGCCAGGTAATATTCGCGAGCTGGAAAACATGATCGAGCGAGGCGTTATTCTCACCGACAACGGTACATCAATTGATCTGTGTAATCTGTTTCCATCGTTGATGGAACCGTCGCATCCGCTGAATGTAATCGACCAGAACGGTTCATTGTCGGCCAGCACGTCCCAGCTGATTGTGCAGCAGAATCATATCCGCAGCCTGATCGACGGTGGTGTCGGGCTGGAAGAAGTAGAAAAACAGATGCTGCAACAAGCGATGGAACAATCCGCTAATAACATCACCCATGCAGCGCAGTTATTGGGTATCAGCCGGGCGGCCATGTCCTATCGATTAAAGAAGCTGAATGATATGGAAAAGAACGATTCGCAGTAGAAACAGCCAAAACAGAAACAGCCAAAACAGAAACAGCCAAAAAATAATAATTTACATAACAAGAAAGGATATATCGGTGTAAAAGGGCGGGTAAAAAAAGCGGGGCAAAAAAGGCGACAATTGCACCCGCCAAAGGTCAAAACCGGAATATTCCAAGAGGCCAACAATATTCTTAATACTCTGGCAATAGTCGCAGTATTTTAACAGTGTCCACGGTACCCGGATGATTATATGCACCGGGTTCTCAGGGTTACTAATCCAGACTGATTGTGAGTTCCAGTCGTAATTTGTGCGGCCGGGTCAGGTCGATATGACCCTCAAACAACCCGGCAACCAATCGCGTTTGAATCAGGTTACGATCGTCAAAAAGGATTCATGTAATTTACGTTGCGCAAAATCCAGACCACCGCCTTCTCCCAGTCCTTCAAAGGTCCAGGTTAATACCTCGCTGTCTGGATACACGGTATAACCACCCATAAAGGTTTCAAAGCGGTTACCCGATGGATCCCAGGCATAAATGGTCGCCCCACGGGTGATGCCATGACGGGTTGGGCCAATATCGACCGGTACATCGTTCATCGACATCAGGTCGGCAGCACGCAGTACTTTTTCCCAGCTATCCAACAGGAATGACAGGTGATGCAGCTTGCCGGGTTCCGGGTGTTCAACAAAGGCAATATCGTGAACCTTGTTGGAACAGGTCATCCAGATGCCCATATTGGCTTCGCCATCCGGCGTCAGTGAGCGCTCCACCAACTGAAAACCCAGTACATCTTCAAAAATCTTCTGCACTTCCATCACATTTGGCCCATACAGCAGGCAGTGATCAAGACGCAGTGGCGCAATGCCTTTTTCAGCCCCTTCGTTCCAAGGGTTCGGGTTGATACCACCGAGGCCGTTACCAATGCGGGTCTTCTCGGCATACAGTTCAATATCGTGGCCGGACGGCAGGGTAAAGCGCACCCGCTCACCGGTTTCCAGCAGTTCTCCGGCCGGGATACGGGTGGTTGGCAAACCGTATTCAATCAGGTCGGCTTCCAGCTTGTTGAGCGTCGCGTTATCCAGCACGCGAAAAGCAAAAAAATCGATACCGGCGGAGTCGGCTTCACGCAGAATCACACTGCTGTGATCGTACTCTTCCCAGCATTTCAGATAGACGCGGCCCTGATCATCTCGCCCGGTTTCGGTCATGCCGAGGATGTCCCGGTAATGATGAACCCCTTCTTCAAGATTCATTACCCGAATCTGGGCATGCCCTGGACGTAAAACACCTGTCATTGCCATCTTGCTGTCCCCTTTTTGTTATTTTCACAGTGGGTATTTTTAAAAATCAGCGGATGCAGAAACGGTCAACTCACCATAAAACGTCGTCTTGCCGACGGTTGGCGATGATCGATTTCACACCATATGAGCCTCAAATTATCCCAGCACCCGATACTCGTCTAATACTATTGACCCGGCCACTTCATGCCAATAAGGTATTAAGATCTCGTTGGCCATCCCAGGAATGACGTATGGAACTTCGCCAGATCCGCTATTTCATTGAAGTTGCAGAAGAAGGCAATATTGGCCGGGCAGCGCTGAAACTGCATATTTCCCAGCCACCTCTCACCCGTCAGATTCAGCAACTGGAAGAGAATCTGGGAGTGCAGCTGTTTGTCCGTACCCCCAAGGGCGTTGAGCTGACCGAAGCCGGTGCCATGTTTCTGGAAGAAGCCAGGAATATCCGTTCGGT
The DNA here is from genome assembly GCF_044962685.1 of Oceanobacter antarcticus. Taxonomy (NCBI): domain Bacteria; kingdom Pseudomonadati; phylum Pseudomonadota; class Gammaproteobacteria; order Oceanospirillales; family Oceanospirillaceae; genus Oceanobacter; species Oceanobacter antarcticus. The sequence goes on along the minus strand of NZ_JBBKTX010000011.1, from coordinate 146,830 downwards.
CGTCGCACTGGCGGCCGAACGCACCCAGCGTGCTGGCCGAGGCCAACTGGGCCGACTGGATGTCGGGATTTTTGGTTCGGCCATTTTCGATACCATCCCCAAGCTGCTATTGGCGTTCCGCAACCGCCATCCCGACGTCAATGTGGTGCTGCACAATATGGAGAAAGGCGAACAGATCGAGGCGTTACGCCAGCGCCGTATCACGATCGGATTTAACCGCATGCTGGCACCGCTGCCCGATATCGTCAGCGAAGTGATTGGCACCGAAAAACTGTACATTGCCGTGAATGTGCAATCGCCGCTGGCTGCCCTTGCTGCCTTGCCTTTCCGGGTACTGGAAAACGAACCCTTGATTGCCTTTCCCAATTCTGGCCGCCCCAACTTTGTCGACAAGATTGTCAACCTCTGCCAGGAACAGGGATTTCTGCCCAATATTGTGCAGGAGGTCGGTGATGCCGTCACCGGTGTTGCGCTGGTATCCAGTGGTTTTGGCGTGTGTGTTGTGCCTCAGTCCGCCACCAAACTCGGGCTGCCCGGCGTGATATTCAAACCCTTTGAAGGCTTGCCGGAAGCCGCTTCGGTCGACCTCAGTTGCGTGTATCTGAAAGACCGGGAGTCACCGATCCTGACCTCGTTCCTGGAGACCGTAAGGACAACCGCGCTGACTTAGTTGGACTGGCGAGCACTATGCTCGTCAGTGCGAGCGCTGCAACTGCCGATATTTTTTCAACCGGTATTCAAACTGGGCTCGGGTCATTTTCAGCAGTCTGGCTGCGGCCGAGAGATTGCCGCCACTTTGTGCCAGGGCATAGTCCAGAGCGCTGGTTTCCATGCTTTCCAGCGAACCGAAAGTATCCAGAAACGAGGCAATCAGTCCATCGCTGCTGCCGTCACCAGCCGAGGGTAACGGATGGTCAGTCACCCTGGTATTCGCAGCAGCACTCGGCTCTCCCCTGCCGGAACGGGTCAATTCGCCATCCGGCCCCAGTTTGAACAGGATTTCCAGATTGTCTTCATCACCAGAAAACAAATGGTGTAAATCGATATTGGCGTCGTTATCCGCCAGAATAACTGCTCTTTCGATGATATTTTCCAGTTCCCGCACATTGCCGGGCCATTCATAAGCCCACAAGGCTTCGCTGGCGCGCTGTGTGATGCCCTTGATCACCTTGTTAAAGCGCTGCGAATAACGTTTTACAAACACGCTGACCATCAGCGGCAGATCTTCCCGGCGTTCCCGCAGTGGAGGTATTTCGATGGGGAAAACATTCAGCCGATAGAACAGGTCTTCACGGAAACGTCCGGCTTTGACTTCGTCGCGCAGGTTACGATTGGCAGCGGCAACAATACGCACATCCACCGCCCGAACCCGGATGTCACCAACCCGTTCAACTTCACCTTCCTGCAGCACCCGCAGCAATTTGCCTTGGGCATGGAGTGGCAAGCTGGCGATTTCATCCAGAAACAGGGTGCCGCCATCGGCTCGTTCAAATCGTCCGGGGCGCGATACGGTCGCCCCGGTGAAAGCGCCTTTTTCCACGCCAAACAGTTCTGCCTCGACCAGATCTGCTGGAATCGCAGCGCAGTTTACCGAGATCAGCGGTTTATCCGCACGGGGGCCAATCGCATGCAGGGTTTTCGAAAAACGTTCCTTGCCAACGCCGCTTTCGCCCTTCAGCAGTACCGTGGCATCTGTCGGGGCAACCCGTTTCAACAAGTGTACCGCTGCGTTAAAGCTGGCGGAGGCACCGACCAGATCGGGTAAACTGCTGATGTCGGCCAGTTGAAAACCCTTGTCCTGCCGGGGTGGCGGTCGTCGGCCTGGTGCCGCCACAAAGTCCTCGATTTGTAAAAACTTCAGGTGTTCGGCGGAGTCGTCACACTCATCTAACGGTTGTCCAACCACGCGACAGCGAGCATGACCCATGGCAACGCATTCTACCTCGCGCCAGAGAATCGGACGCCCCATCATGGTCGTGGTTGCACCGCAGGCGTAACCCGTCATCATCCAGCAAGCCGGAATGCCACTGATGCTGTAATGCTGCAGATGAGCATCGGCTTCCCATGACGATTGCCAGTAATAATCGCCCCAAAAATCACCGGTCTGCTCATTGAAGTGCATGCGGTCGACGGCCTGATTACGAACGAATCCCTGCAGTTCCCGCAGCCTCGGCAACATCGCCAGCTTGGTGTCTGTCTGACCGCCTTCGGACTCGATCAGCGAGCGGGCATCGGCCACGCCCTGCTGATAGCCCAACCGGGTGAACATCTCTCGGGTCTTGTCCAGCCCCAAGCGTTCGATCAACTCCCGCCGCAGCGCGGCCAGAGAAAATCCATGCACCAGTAACATGCGATTTTCAAACAGCTGGATAAGTCCACTATCGGGTGCAAAGCGGAGTTTTTCCGCCAGTGCCTGATCATCAATAAATTCACGGATCGGATGTAACGTCTGATGTGGGTTGTGGGCTGACATAGCAGTTTCCCACCTCCTGTTTATTTTTATTATTAGAGCAATTTTCTTTATTTAAGCAATTGCTGAATTTCATCATTTTATTAAAGCAGTCTATTAAACCATCAGCAATAAAATTAAATTCCCATAAAATTCAATATGTTACAAGAATAAAAAAACTGGCATATCGGTTGCTATCTCCTAGTCAGCCCGACAACCGGGACTGTGAACAATAATAAAAATGATCAAGGGAGCAGGCCATGACCGGTCCATTGCTTTTCACCGTACGTATTCAGCAAAAACTCACGCTGGCAGAAGATATTATTGGCCTAACGCTTGTTTCACCAGACGGTAGTTTATTACCTGAATTTGAGGCCGGTGCCCATATCGATATCCACCTTGCCAATGGCATGGTGCGTCAATATTCGCTCTGCAACAGCCCGGCACAACGCGACCACTACCAACTGGGCATCCTGTTGGATCCGTTGAGCCGGGGTGGCTCGCTGGCGATTCACCAGACCCTGCAAGCAGGCGACACACTCACCATCAGCGCACCGCGTAATCTGTTTCCACTCCAGCCTTCTCCACGCTATCGGCTGTTTGCCGGAGGCATCGGTATTACCCCGATTCTGGCCATGGCCGAAAGCCTGCAGCGGCAAGGGCAGGACTTTGAACTGCACTACTGTGCCCGTTCGCGTTCCCGTGCCGCCTTTGTCGATCGTCTGCAAACATCTGCCTTTGCCAGCCGGGTGCAGTTGCACTTTGATGACGACCCGACAACCGCACCACTGGATGCCCCGGCGCTGTTAGCCAACCCGGATTCCAGCCATCTCTACGTCTGCGGGCCGGAAGGCTTTATTCGCCATCTGACGGAAACGGCCAAGGCCTGCCTTTGGGCGACCACTCAGGTGCATTACGAGCAGTTTTCAGCCCCCGTTACCAACCACGAGGCGCTGTCCAACCGTCATGCATTTGAGCTGCAACTGGCCAGCTCTGGCCAGATTATCCCGGTCTCTGCCGATCAGTCTGCCGCCCAGGCGCTGATCGCAGCCGGTGTCCCGGTGGCGATCTCGTGCGAGCAGGGCATCTGTGGCTCCTGCCTCACGGCGGTGATCGATGGCGAACCGGATCATCAGGACTATTTTCAGACCGAGGCTGAAAAAGCCACTAACAACCGTTTCACGCCCTGTTGCTCCCGCGCCAAATCCAGACGTCTGGTACTGGATATCTAGGCGGATTGGCAGCCAGTCATAACACCCGTTCAGTCACCGTTTTGGTTGAGCCAGTCTCAGCCACGCTATGGCCGTACAGCGTCGGCCACCCTTCAACACAACATGAGATATAACAATGACAACAACGCAAAATCTCCCTTATCTGAGCAATATCTGGTACGTCGCAGCCCTGTCCACCGAAGTCGATGATGAGGCCCTGTTCAGCCGCACCTTGCTGGACACCAGCATCATGATCTACCGCCGCCAGGACGGCACCCCGGTTGCCTTGCGTGATCGCTGCCCACACCGTTTTGTGCCGCTGTCGCAAGGCAAGCGAGACGGTGACAGCGTGGTCTGCCCTTACCACGGCCTGAGCTTCGATTGCAGCGGCAAGTGCAATCACAACCCCCATGGCAACCAGCATATTCCCGAGGCAGCGGTGGTGCAGTCTTTCCCACTGGTGGAGCGTTATGGCTTCCTCTGGATCTGGATGGGCAACCAGCCAGCCAACCCGGATCTGATTCCCGACTATGGCCCGCTGGTTGATGGCCACCCGAACGGCGTCGGTTACACCTACATGCGCCGGGAATGCAACTACGAGCTGATCAACGACAACGTGATGGATCTGAGCCACATTGACCACCTGCATGGTGAGATCATCACCACTCGCGGCAAACTGTCACCCCAGGTGCCGCAACTGTCCGAAACAGCAGACACAGTGTCGGCCCGCTGGGAATGGGAACAGACACCACCCATGCTGATTTTTAACCAGTTCCTGCCAGCCCCCGAAGCCTCAGCACGGCATTTTATCGGTATTACCTGGAGCGCCCCGGCCAATATTCAATTGACGGTGGGTGCCACCCAGAACAATGACAGCCTGGATCTGCATCATTGTGTCGGTCAATACGACCTGCATACCTGTACTCCGGAAACGCTGAACTCAACTCACTATTTCTTTGGTACCCGGCGCAATCATCTGGAAGAAGATGCGGAATTTAACGCCATGAAAACCAAAGCCATGCACGATGCCTTTGAAACCGAAGATGGCCCGGTGCTGGATGCAGTTCACCAGCAAATGGGCACCACCGACCTGTTCAGCCTGAAGCCGGTCTTGCTGCCCAGTGACATTGCCGCCGTCAAGGTGCGTCGCAAACTGGCTGAACAGATTACGCTGGAACATCAGCCATTATGATGGCTAACGTGCTAACCGGCTGATCGATTCTGTTCTGCCACTCGACTGGGCTGTTGTGAAGCAACAGCCCAAACCCAAACCCAAACCCAAACCCAAACCCAAACCCAAACCCAAACCCAAACCCAAACCCAAACCCAAACCCAAACCCAAACCCAAACCCAAACCCAAACCCAAACCCAAACCCAAACCCAAAAATAAACCTAACAGCGGCAGCGACGACGGTTTATTCCCAGGCCCGCTCAGCGACTTCCTTCTCGGTGGGGACGATGATCTGACCAGCGATATTGGAAACCACCCGAAAGTAGTCTTCCCGCAAACTCCCTTGCATCACCTGTTCCCGAGGCTTACCGGTCACCACGTACACCGACTGCACACTCAAGTGATCAAAACGCCGCCAGCTTTGCGGGTCCTTCAAACCAGTAAAGGTCAGCCCTTCAAGGCGTTTCGCCAGTGTCCGGGAATCCAGTGTGCCTGCTTCCTCGGCCACGCGCTGGTAGTGCCAGACAAGGCTATAGGCGGTAGCTGCCAGCGCCGACGGGTTGGTTTCGTAACGTGCAACATAAGCCTCGGTAAAACGCACACCATCGCCATAGCGGTAGTCTTTCGCGACCTGCCAGCTCCAGGGAACCGTCGCAATCACCCCTTCCAGCATGTCCGCTCCCACCGCGCGGGCCACACTGAGCGTCATATTGGGAGCGACAATTTTTAACGCCGTGGTCAGCCCCAATTCATGGATCACCTGCAATGCCTTGGCCAGGTCATCACCCGCTTGCACCAGTACCAGCACCTCGGCCCCGTCATCCCTGGCTTGCTCAACGGCGGCGATAAACTCCTTGCGGCGCGGGCCAGGAAAGCGGGTTAACGACTGTCCGTGCACACTGAGATCGGTGGTATGGGTGAATTTGCGCAGAATCTGCTCTGTCATTAATCCCCCAGTGCTATCGCTGGTGATATAAAACATCTTCTTGCCGCCAAGCGACTGGTTGATATAAAACGCCAGCGTCTTGGCCGCCATCCAGGCATCGTAAGAGGCATAAAACACCGTCGGCCGTTGTATACGGTCGCCGGGCGAATGAAACAGGGTATCGAAATACAGCAGGTTGGCATTGGCCGCCGCCGTGGCGGTTGCCTGCGGTTGCAGCGAGCTGCCAAAAGCCATGCTGACACCCGCGTTGACCAGTTCGCTCACATGCTCCTGTTCCTTACCTTTGCGGCCAGAGGCCGACAGCAGCAACTCCAGCGGCTTGCCCAGCACGCCACCTGCCGCGTTGATTTCATCAATCGCCAGCAAGGCTCCACGCGCCTGATCGATACCCAGATTTTTGTAGCGTCCGGTATTCGGAAACGTCATGCCGATTTTGACGGTATCGGCGGCCACGACCGGTAACACCAGTAGCGCCAATAGCCAGACACAGCCTCTGAACGAGGCCGCCAGTAACCCAATCATCTTCATAAACTCAACACCCGTTCACAAACCAGTGACACAAAAAGGCCCGCACAGGGCGGGCCAAACGAGCACTCCAACAAGAATCTAACGACCGGCAGCGCGCAGTTGCTGTACGGTAAACTTGGACGCCGGACTCAATTCAGGGTTAACAATGCCCTTGAATTGACCCGTGGTGCAGTGATCCGCCTGCATATCCACCATTGAGAACGAGTCATCGATCGACACACCCGATCCCTTGTTAATGGCCAGATGGTGGTCTGGATGCGTCTGACCAATGGTGAAGGTTTTCCACATTGCCCCGTTGCGGTCATAGGTGATGTTACGCGGGATCACGTACGTCTGGGCGTCGATATAATGCTCGCGACGACCAACCGGATGGTTGGGATCGGTTGGCTCCGACCAGAGGACGTAGGTCTTGCGCAGCTGCCAGGTGATCTGCGGGAAACAACCGCCCTTGCCACCAAAATCGACAAACTGATACCCCTCATCGTCCACTGGCTCAGCGGCCAGTGCCAAGTCGTTGTGGTTATACATCGGCGACAACATCCACTGGGTACCCTTGTAGGTCCACTCCATGTCACTGATGCGGCCACCATAACCTTCAAAGTCTTCGATCATGATGTCGGTACCGAGGAAGGCATCCGTGGTTTGACCAGACGACAAGCGACGCACCCGGCGCTGGAAACCCAGATACAGGTAGGCGTTATCGTTTTTGGTATCGTCCTGGAACTTGTGAATCAGCAGCTGGGTGTTCTTGACGTCAAACGGTTCCAGCACCTGGGCATAGGTGCCACGGAACAGGCTGGACGGGTTCGGAGTGATTTCCGGGTAAGGTTCCTGGGCAGTACGGCGGGAAAAGTTCAGGAAGTTGAAATTGAACTTGAAGGTACGTTCAACCTTGCCGGACGACATGTTTTTCATGGTCCAGTAGAACGGCATAATGGCGGCAGAATCGCCCCAGTTGTAGCCGTACTTGTAGTTCCAGGCCAGCTTTTCACCGGCTCGGGGATCATCCAGGGATGGCTCCTGCGGGAACGGTCGACCGGCACCCGGTGCATTGATTTCACCCACTTTTTCTCCCAGCGACGCCTGCCCGGCATATTGGCGAGTGGCATCGACATACGACTTGTGGAGATCAAACGAGGTCGTTGCACCGACGGTAATTTCATAATCACCGTTCTTGATAAACATATAGGTGGCCGGATCCAGATACGACACCACCGAGTCGACGTTGCTGGCGTTGATCACCATACCGGGTTTGATACCGGCAACCTCCGGGACGCCCCCTTTCGCATACGGATAAAACGATTCCTGAATCACCGCTTCCGTCACTGGGGCGGCCTCGACGGCCAGCGCCGGGCCAGCCAGCACGGCTATTAATGCAATCTGCTTGTACATGTCGGTTACCTTTTATGGTTATCAGAAGCCGTAACGAACGGTCAGCTGGAGTTCATCTTCCTGGTTGGCAACACCAATCGGGCCATTACTAAAGCGGGCCAGTGGCTCCCACTGCGGCACATCGGGTTCACCGGCCAGAGCGCTGGCGGACCAGTCAAATTTCTGTTTGCCGCCTTCCTTGATATTCAGAGCGAGGTTGACCAGCCAGTGATTGTCCGGCTGATACGAAATACTCGGGGCAATCGCGGTGGCTTCGGCCTTGACATCGTGAGCAACCAGCAGCTGTGGACTGAGGCGGTTGTTCATATAGAAGCCCTTGAAGAGCAAGGTGCCGGTCCAGTTTTTCTCGGCGTCCGGCATATCGTCTTCGTGATCCAGTACGTGTTGACCAAACACCTGCATCGATAGCAGGAACGCGCTACGGGTGCCGAGCGCCGGAATAATGATGTTCTTGTCCATACCAATCACGTAACGGGCAATATCGGTTTCCTTGTGCCCATCGAGATCACGCGCCAGCTCTTCACCCTGGGTGTAGGCTGCTTCCACACGCCAGGTGGCATCGGTATTCATATCGTAATAATCGAGCGAGCCGCCGAGCAGGCTGACGCGAGGGAAGTAAATATCAAACACACCATCGGCGGCCGGGGTGCCGGGATCTGGCCCACGCCAGTGAATGGAAGGCAGCTGCTGGAAGTAACGCAGCGCATTCACCGAGAAGGTGGCATCGCCATAGACCCCTTCCCACTTCAGCCCACCCTGGGTATTTTCCAGGCTGCGATCCGGCAACTTGACGTCGTGAATGATCGGAATGGTGCCCGCCAGGTAAGACGAGAAGAAGCAACCGGCATCCAGAATGGCGTATGCCTGACCACAGGTGCCCAGGTTGTTGGGACGGAACTTGTCGAAGTTCCAGATCAGCTGGAAGTTCATGTCGTCAAAAACGCTGTTGGCACCCATCAGCAGGTCGGCTTTCAGCATCCACTGGGGAATACGAATGTCTTCCAGTTCGTCGTAAATATTGTGGCGGGAATAATCCACCGGGTTGATGGTATCCAGTACCCGGAACAAGTCTGTACGCCCCCAGATCACTTGCTGTTTACCCAGCCGGACGGTCAGCTGGTCTTCACCGACATCGCGGGTCGCATCGATATACAACTCACGGATAAAATCCAGTTCGTCGTTAAAGTCAGGGGTGCGGACGTCTTGCGAATCGTCATCCATATAGCCATGCAGGTTATCGCACAGCTGCTCATCGTTCTCACACGGCAGCGGCACTCCTGCGGAAAGCAACAGGCTGGACGCACCGCCGTCCGGGTGCCAGTTTTCGCCCAGATAGTCTTGTTCGGCATCCTTGCCAAATTCATCACTGTTGAGGTCGTAAACACCATCGTAGGTAGCGCGTAATACGCCGTTTAACGTGACGTTGTACCAGCTGCCACTGGTATCAACAGGTCGTATAAATTCAGCTTGTACGGTGTTGCGGAACTTGGATAACCCAACCTCGTCCCGATAGTAAGTCGCGTTCTCTCCAAACCCACTCCAGCTCGTCTCATTGGCCACCACCAACGATGGACTGACAGCGGCTGCAACAGCAAGGGCTATCAGGGATCGTTTGGCCAGCATGATTCCAGGCATGTTATACCTCCGGTTTATTGTTATTTTCGCAGCGCCAACCACTCTGGATATGAAGAATCCAGGCAGCAGGCAGCCGATTCCCGACCTCGACCAGGCGAAGCGCGTGAATTTTTTATTAACGGTTAATCGGCGTGAATAATACCGTCTTCGTCAGTGTACGATTGACAGATAAACGCCGGTTTGAATACCAGTATCCAGCTGGGTACCAGTAACATGGCGGCCAATCCGTTTAATACCACCATAACAATCAATAACAGTGCGGCATCGGCCTGAAACCTGAGGTCCGATAACAACACCCACATAACGATACCGGATATCAGCGTAATCGCAGTAAAACTCACCGCCAGACCGGTGGTTCTCACCGCTTGTCGAACCGCAATATTGATATTATGCGAACGCACCATTTCACTACGAATCCGGTCCATCATATAAATCGAATAATCGATACCCACCCCGACACCGACGGCAATAATAGGTACAGTATTGATATTAATACCCATCCCCATCACGCCCATATAGGCATACGTCAGCGTGGTGGCGAACAGCATCGCCATAAACATCATTACCCCTGATATAATCGAGCTGTAAAACAGGGCGACAAACACAAAGATCAGAATAAACACCAGCGGCAAAACCCACAGGTTGGTTTCGTAAGCCGCTTCGTTCATGGCGGCGGTTACGCCAATAGTGCCACCGGCCAGGCGAATACTCAGCCCTTCAACCTCGTCGCCATGGGCGGCGATCCATTCCTTCACCATATGAATGGCACGACGAATAGTCTCTCCCTGGTGATCCTTGTAATAAAACACCAGGTTGGCAATACGTTCGTCGGTATCAACAAATTCGTTCAGCGCGCCAGGAATCGGGTTCGACATCATGTAGGTAAACATCAGCCCGCCGACGTACTGCTCATCATCGGGAATTTGCAGCCAGCGCGGGTCATTGGTGTGCAACAAGCGGTTGACCTGCATCACCAGATCGGGGATGCCCTTGGCCCCGCCCACGTCCGGGTCAGTCAGCATATGGCGTTCCAGATCGGCCAGCGCCGCCAGTACTTCCGGACGTTTGATGCCGCCCTTGCTGTCGGTTTCGGCAATGATGTAAAGCTCTTCCGAACCGGGAAAACTATTGTTAATCGCGCTGGAAGACAGGTTGTAGTCGTGATCCTGATAAAGAATCGGCGAGCCGGGTTCCGATTCACCAATCACCACCAGCGACGAGGCATAAAACCCGCCACACAACAGCAAACCGCCCAGCCACAACGCCCGGCGTGCAGATTGGGTATCGCTGACCAGATCGGCGCAGACAAACCCGACATGACGAAACAGGGTGTGTTTGATGCGGGTGTTGCGTGGCCGAGGCAATACCGACAGCAACAGCGGCACCGCCAACAATACGGTAATGATAATGCTCAACGCCCACAGCGAGGCGTAATGGGCCAGCTTGGTATTCAGTGGGATCGAGCCAACCGCAATCAGCAACAGGCCAATGGCATCCGAGACCACACCCAGGCTGCCCGGCCGGAACAGGTTTTCAAAGGTGGTGCGGGCGGCCAACTGGTGATGATCCTTGCCATCTGGGGTGGCCTCATCCAGCTCATTGATTTCGGCATAGTAGCGCTCAACGATCTGGATGCCGTGCGACATCGCCCGTGCCGAAATCAGAAACGGAATCACCATGCCCAGCGGGTCAATGTTGTAGCCAAACAGCGAGATAATACCAATGCCCCAGATGGTCGACACCAGCACCGCCGCCAATGGCACCAGCACGCCGTATAATTTGCGAAAGTAGAACACCAGCAAGCCGATCATGATCACCGCAGTAAACAGAAAGATCTCGATAATCTGATCCAGATACTGGTAAGCCCAGCCCACCAGCATCGGCTGGCCGGTAACGTGAATGCGGTATCCAGGTTGCGCTTCGGTGGCTCGAATCGCCTGAATTTCATTAAACGTGGCCTCGTAATCAAGTTTGCCTTCGTTTAACTGCGCCTTGATCAACGCCATGCTCTTGTCCGGACTGACCAGTGGGCCATACACCCGAGGATTCGAGACCACGTCTTTTTCCAGCTTTGCCAGCGCCGCCGCCGAAAGATCACCGCCCTGGGGGTCGAAATAGGATTGGGAATTGACATTACCTTCCGGCGTCATCCACACCTTGCGGGAGTTGCGGTGCGTAACGGAAGTCACCAGATTGTGGTTCACCCCGGTCAGGCTATCCACCGCCATCGTTACCCGGTGAATTTTCTGCAGCGCCTCATTGGAAAAGACGCTACTGTCGAGTACTTCAACTCCCACCACAATCACATTGGCACCACCAAAACTGTCTTTGATGCTGTTGTGCAGCTCGATATACGGGTGTTCCTGCGGCAACAAATCGGCAAAATCAGAATACATTTTAACGGCCGGAATCTGCGCCGCAAAAAACAGCGTAATCAGTAAAATAGCCGCCAGAATGGTACGAGGATGCTTAAAAGCCGACGTCTCTAGCACATGCAGAAAATGCGTTGCCTTGTGGGCGTCTGCGGAATACTGGTTCATTTGAAGGTCTCTGTTCTGCTTATTATTGTATTGGATTTAACGCAATTGATTACGGGCCACGACAACCAGACCACCGCTGCCTCCCACCAGAATCAGCTGCTCGCCCACGAGTACCGCATCGCGAAAATAGGCACCATGGCCAACACCACTGACGGTGTGCCACTGCTCACCGGATCGACGTAACAGCAGACCGCTCTCCCCCAGTGCCATTATCTCGTTGCCCACTTGCTGCAAGGCATAAACCGGTGCCGCCACACCGGTTGGCTCGGCCACCCAGTGCTGGCCGCCGTCACGGGTGTGCAGAATCGAGCCGCCCAGACCCGCCACCCAGCCTTCTCCAGAGGTCTCGAATAATGCTCCCTGAGGGTAAAAGTCATCATCAATCAGCCCGGCAGACTGCCAGCTGAGACCGCCATCGATGGTGTGGTACACCAGCCCCAACTCGGCCACGGCGTAGGCGTCAGAGGTGGAGACAAAATCGATCTGGGTGAAGATGGCGTCTTCGCCCAGGCTTTGCTCCTCCCAGGATGCACCGCCATCCAGGCTGCTGAGCAAGGTACTGAAACTGCCACCGACCCAGAGTGTATTATCGGGAGCGCAATCCAGCGTCAGCAGCGATTCCAGCGTTGGTATTGGTACAGAACGCCAGTGTTCACCCTTGGCGTCACTGACCCAGAGCTGGCGATTATTCGACAGCGCGTAAAAGCGCTGATCCGGACAGACTTCAATATCAATCAGATTAGCGTCTCGTCCCAATGCCAGCCGCTGCCAGCTGTCCGCAGAGGCCCGTGGGCGCACCAGCACCACGCCAAAATTCCCCACCACCACCACTACCTCATCATTGGCCGCTACCGCCATCAACTGATCGGTACGTTGAACCGGCTGGCGATTGTTTTCCGCCACCCGCTCCATATTCAGACGTGCCTCACAACCATACAGGCCGACAACCAGCAAAAAGGCACAACAAACCCTGACAGTCATAAACATAGTCATATCGCCATATAAAAAATAAAAGCCCGTCCCACCTGTTATTCAGGCGAGCATCATTACGAGCAGAAAAATTACATCAAATCATGCCGCCTGATTAAATCGACGCGCCAGCTTGCCAACAACCTCCAGGGTTATATCACTGCGGGGATATACCCGACAGGCAAGGACAATATTTTTTTGTTGATCTTCGGCACTGATATGACAACGAGCCATCGGCCCCGCTTCGTATTCGCCGGAGGTAATACGGACTTTGCAGATACCGCAACCACCACCACGACAACCAGCAGGCACCGCACGGGAGTTGGATCTCAGCAACCCGGTGAGCAAGGAATCCGAATCACGACAAATAACCGTGCGGTCACAGCCGGAGACAGAAATTGAGTAATGCATGGCGACCTCGACTTTTTATTTTTATTCAGCAAGTCTGATGGTGTTAGAAAGCTACAATAACTCGACAGAAATATACTCTCTAATACTATTTGCAGACCGGCTTAATACTGATTAGGTATTAGAAAATACAGCGGGCTACAACAAAGCGGATTTACGACTGTCTGGCCCGATTTCCCAGCGCCTGCTGCCATGCCCGACCAGCCGTTATCACCCCAATCGCCCAACCTGCAGGACGGATACTGTCTGGCAGTACAAAAAATAACGAGTTACCAATATGGGTTTTCGAGGATTCATATTTGAGTTCAAACATACGGAAAAAACCTTTTTATTATTGTTGGCCAATGACTCCCGCAATATCAGCAAGACGTATGCCATAAACGACACCACATATCAGGCCATAACTCGGGTATATCAGTGCGATAACCCTCATCGCCTGAGCAATTGGGGACATCCATTTAATCCTGCACGGCTCTGCGCGAGTGTTGCCGTTGTTCAGGGCAAGGCGACGAATGCAGCGAAATGACGAGTCCTTTTCAAATTCGTCAACACCGCACTGGACGGCGGCAACCCGCGCCCTTCGGGGGCTGCCGGATGATCTCGACTCGGTGTCGCCGACTTTTGACTTGACCCGTCAGGCCTGCAAGTCGGCTTCGTGATTCGAAACCATCCGGTGGCCCAGAGTGAGCACCGGATTAAATAGATGTCCCCAATTCATCAGGCGGCTCAAACAGCCTCATTATATGATCAGGTAAGACGCTATTACCGTAACGGATATGACGCCAGCATGGTGCGCCGCTGTTTGACTTGACCCGCCAACAGATGACCCAGATCACTGCGACAGATCGGATTGACTACTCACTACTCCTGCCCGGCCCGCGCTTCCAGCTCCTGCTTCCGTGCCCGATCCGCCGTAATCCCGCCAATCGCCCAGTCTGCCGGACTGACACGGGTACAAATACCCCGGATTTCCATCCGATCAATCCCCAGGCTGGTGACCAGAATCGCGGTAAAAGCAGCATGCAGCTCCTGCACCTGACTGGCAGCACGGTCTTGCAGCACAAAAAACTGGTAGAAAGGGGCCAACAGCGTGGCGTCAGGCAAACCCAGCCAGCCACCACCCGCCGCAATCTGAGCCGCTGGCAATATCTGGATATAGGCACGAATACGCTCAACCGGCGCAGCCAGTATCTCGGCAAACACCCGGCAGGCTTCGGTGCAAATCACCTCGCGGGATTCCCGCACCGCGTCGGTATCAGGCAATGTAAAAATAATAACCGGCATTTTAATGACCTCTCATCAACAACATAATCAGGACACTGTTACAGCAAGACAAACAGGAACAGCAGCACACACAGGCCTGCTATGGCAGGCCACGGCGACGGCCACTATCCAGCATCAACGTCGAACCCGTCATCGAGTCCGCCTCGACGGCCAGCAGCGTTTTAACGGCCCAGGCCACTTGCTCCGGAGTGGTAAAAGCCCCGATAGACGATTCTGCTTGCATTTCTTCCAGCACCTTCTCCACTTCAATACCGCGCTGCTCGGCACGGGCTGTGGCCACGTGCCGCAAGCGTTCGGTATCAGCCGGCCCCGGCGCAATCGTGTGAGCCGTGACGCCACGCGGCCCCAGAGCCAGACTGATTTGACGTACCACGTTAAACAACGCCGCGTTGGCCACTCCGGCAGAAGCCGCATAAGCCGTCGGCTCCAGACCATAATGACCGGCAATCGCGACCAGCCGCGAATGGGGCTCAAGGTACGCATCGACGGCACGACACAACCGCATAAAGCCACCCACCTTGATATTGACGGCATCCACCATGGTGGCCGTCGGTGCCACCAAAATGCCACCAGCCACCCCGACACCCGGCCCATGCACCACCAGCTGAACCGGGCCAGTCACCGCATGATGAATGATTTCTATCGACGAATCCTCAGAGATATCGGCCGCGACAGTACGGATGCCGGGATACTGTTCTTTCAGTGCATCCAGCGAATTCTGACGGCGGGCAACCGCCAGTACTTGTAACCCTTCGGCCAGCAGTGTTTTGACAATGGCCTGACCAAAAGCACCGGTTGCCCCCACGACCACAGCGGTTTTCTGACGATTATCCATGATGTCTCTCCAACGCCTGCGTCGTGCGCAGGTTTGTTATTTTTAGAAGCGTTAATAACGTGTAGAAGGCACCGCTGCAAACGCCACGAGCGCCGTCGTTTTCAGCGGTGCCTCAGGTGTACCCCAGGAGCCTGTCGGACTTAGGCGTTCGTCGCGAGGGAAAGACTGATTTGAGGCGAATAGTGGTTCTATTTAACAAGAATTTGCTCACAAAAGAGCCAGATTCAGCTTTTCCGCAGTAGAGCAGCCCTAAGCTCGACAGATTCCTAGACTAAGGAGATAGTAAAATACCTTCCAATACCCTTTGGAAACGCTCTTCATACCTGAAAAGAAGTACCCTTCCCCATCGCAGCAGGCACTGCCAGAAAAGCCGGGCCGTGACCGGAAGGGCAGTGATTTATACAGGATGTTTGCCTGCCGCAACGGCGTACAACATCTCCAGCGCCAGGGTTGCTCCCGCCAGCGAGGTGATTTCTGCATGGTCATAAGCAGGAGCCACTTCCACCACGTCCATACCACGAATATCCATTCCGGCCAGGCCCCGGATAATTTTTAACGCACAATCCATGCTCAGACCTGCCGATACCGGAGTGCCGGTGCCAGGCGCAAACGCCGGGTCGAGAGCATCGATATCAAAGCTGATATAAACCGGCCGCCCTGCGACCCGCTGGCGAATGCGTGTCAGTGTCGCAGCTGGGCCAAGGTCGTTTAACTCGGCTGCATCAATGACTTCGAACGGGTGCCCATCCAATTCATAAGCAGTACGAATCCCCAACTGAATCGAGTGTTCGGTATCCACCAGCCCTTCAACCACCGCATGGTGAAACAGCGTGCCATGATCGTATTGGCTGCCGCCGTCATAGGTGTCGGTGTGGGCATCAAAATGAATCAGCGCCAGTGGTCCGTGCTGTCGCGCCTGGGCCCGCAAGATCGGCAGGGTGACAAAGTGATCGCCACCAAAAAACAGTGTCTTTTTCCCGGCCTGTACCAAAGCAGCGGCGAAGGCTTCGAGGTTGTCTACCAGCGTCTGTGGTTCGCCATGGCGGAACGCAAGGTTCCCGGCATCCTCCAGTTTTAACACGTCACCCAGCGCAAAAGTCCATGGCCAGCGCTTGCCTTCCCAAATCAGGTTGGCCGATGCCTGACGCACCCCCTGAGGCCCGAAACGGGCACCCGGACGACCAGATGTTGCCATATCAAATGGCACCCCTGCCACAATGACATCGGCCTGGGAATGGTGAATATCCGTCATCAACGGGCACTGCATAAAGGTCATGCCTAACGCACTATAGAGAGGCATATCGGCATTGGCAGTAGCGGAGGCAATAGCCATCGGATTCTGGGCAGCAGGCGTCGGGTACATGAATATTCCAGTCATTCATTGGGTTGTCAGAAGCTGAGATCAGGGTGTTTCCTGTGTCTCGATACGGTATCAAGTGCAGAATAAGCGCCGCCAAACTATTATAGAAATGAATAGTATTCCTGATATAATGCACCGTGTGCATAATTAATCGAGATCCTGAGAATGTCCGACACCGCGTCGCCACTAAGACATTTTGACCTTAACCTGCTGCAGGTATTTGATGCCCTGATCAGCGAATGCCACGTCTCGCGAGCCTCCGAACAGCTGTTTCTGAGCCAGTCGGCCACCAGTCACGCCCTCAACCGGCTGCGTCAGCAACTCAACGATCCCCTGCTGGTACGCTGCGGCAGCGGCCTGCAACCCACGCCCCGTGCGCTGGCAATGCTGCCAGACGTCAAAGCCATCCTGAAACAGTTGGAACTGACCCTGGCCCCACCCAAACAATTTGAACCGGCCCACAGCCAGCGGGTATTCACCATTGCTGCCACCGACTACTTTGAAGCAGTGGTACTGCCAGACATGATGCCGATGCTGCAACAGCAAGCACCCGGAGTCATCTTTGATCTGGAAATGATCGGCCCGCACGCCTCACTGGAACGACTGGAAAATGGCACAGTCGACCTGGTGATCGGCCTGGATGAAAACCTCACCGTGCCCGCCCACCTGCTGCGGCAGCCCTGGCTGACCGAACAACTGGTCTGCCTGGTGGGCACCCGTTTCGACGACATCCCCGCACAGCTCACCCTCGATCAGTACCTGGATTTTCCCCACGTGGTGATGCTGGACCAGACTGATACCAGCACCAATGGCATCGATCGCTGGCTGGCGGGCCAACAGCGACAACGCCAGCGCATGGCACAAATGATCAACTACCTCGCCGCCGCCCGTTTGGTTGCCGAACGCCGGGCTTTATTAACCCTGCCGCGTCGCATGGCCGAACTGTTTTGTCATTGGTTACCGGTGCGCACAGTGGAAGGACCAGACGATATGCCCAACTGGGAAATGACACTGATACAACACCCGCTACACGTACAAGACCCGGCCCTGCAGTGGCTGATAGAGCAAGTTGTCAGCGCCAAACCGTAAGCGGGGAAACACCATGCTGCCGCCAGAGAGGGCCGCTGTGCCCGCCAAGTGGCGTTGATAACAACGCTAAGCTGCCGCGAGCGTGGCAACTCGCGGATAGGTAATTAACCAAACCGCCACTAATGCCACCACCATATAGAAATAACACGTCGTTTTATACTGAATTGGCAAAAGCAAAAAAAACGCGCAAGCTGGAAGCCGTAGCAATCAAGGAAGAAGCACTGTGCGATCAAGAAAAACAACTGGTCATTCAACAGAAATTGCAGCCATCCCGTTTGAACAATGCCCGGCAAAGACATGGACTCAACCAGACGGCTCTGTTGTTGAAGGGCGCAGTGTTCTGAATCACTGCCAGATCGTCGGAGAAACGGCCCGTTGCCTGATTGCACGTTTTCCGGAACCCATGCGTTCACGTTTGTTTCCAGTTGGTAGTGAAATAGCCGCTGGTGGCCATGACATTGGCAAGGTCAGCCCATCCTTTGTAGCCAAGATTCTGCGAGCCTGCGGGATCGATTTCAAAACCTTGCCAGAGCTAACCAAAGCAACACCGGATCTTGAATCTCAGTGGGGTGGCCATGCCGGTGTCAGCCAAGCAACGGCTGAAGAGCTGGGCACGCCGAAATACGTGGCAGAAATTCTCGGTCAACACCATGGTTTTAATCCAAACGTTGATGACAAACGCGGCGATGCCGAGGTTTTTGGTGGTAATGCCTGGTTTGATGAGCGCAAGAAGCTGGTTGCCGCGCTCAAGGATTGTTTGAACTCCGATTGGCCTGTAGTCGAGCACGCCGCCCAAGCTCGAATTATTGCTGGCCTGACCTCAACGGCAGACTGGATTGGCTCAGGCAAATTCTTTGAAGATCCAACTCAAGACTGGCAGCCTAATATCAACGCCGCCCTGAATGACGCAGGATTTATTAAGCCGGTTATCAAACAGGGTCTGTCGTTTATCGACGTATTTGATCCGATCAAGCGCCAGATGCAACCCCGAAAAGCCCAGACGTTGTTTCTGGATCAGATAACTGGCCCAGGCATTTATATCCTCGAAGCCCAGATGGGAATGGGTAAAACCGAAGCGGCGTTGTATGCCGCCTACCAATTACTGGCCCAGCAGAAAGCAACCGGTATTTACTTTGCCCTGCCAACCCAGCTGACTTCCAACAAAATATACGATCGGTTTAATGCATTTCTGGATCAGATTCTTGGCCCTGACACACCCAACCGGGCCTTGTTACTGCATTCTGGTGCCTGGTTATTAGAGCACTCCGACATGGGTGAGGATGGCGCACCGGGTGGTGCCTGGTTTAATCAAAGCAAGCGTGGATTACTGGCTCCCTTTGCCGTTGGCACCATCGACCAGGCATTGATGGCAGTGATGAATGTCAAACACGGTTTTGTCAGAGCGTTCGGTCTGGCAGGCAAGGTAGTCATCCTCGATGAAGTTCACAGTTACGACCTTTATACCGGTACGATTCTGAATGAACTGGTGGCCTTTCTGCGCCAGATTGAATGTACGGTGATTATTCTCAGTGCGACCTTGAGTCAGTCGCGTCGTAATGCCCTGTTGCAGCAAGCGACAGTCAGCTCAGCTTATCCGCTGGTGACTGCCGTCAGCAGCATGGAAAATACCGTCGTAACCGAAATGGCTGTTCCGACAGAAGACAGTCAGTCAATCACTCTGACCTCTTGTAGAAATGATCATCAGGCGCTGGAAGAAGCCCTGCGTCGTGCCCAACAGGGCCAGCAGGTGTTATGGATTGAAAATACCGTTACCGAAGCCCAACAGCGTTATCTCGATATGGCCAGTCGTGCCGTGCAGCTCGGTTGTGATATCGGCTTATTGCACTCCCGTTTTACCCCCCAAGATCGCGCGGTGAATGAAGCTAAATGGGTCAAATTGTTTGGCCGTTCGGGCTGGTCTCAACGCCCGCATCAAGGCCGGATTCTTATTGGTACCCAGGTGCTGGAGCAGTCTCTCGACATTGATGCGGATTTTCTGGTTAGCCGTTTTGCCCCCACCGACATGTTGCTACAACGGATTGGTCGTTTATGGCGTCATTCAGACACTCCGCGTCATGCTTGCGCTTTGCCGGATTGCTGGTTGCTGACACCTGCGATGGAGCAGGCATTAATCAATCCACGTGCTGCATTTGGACTGAGTGCAATGGTCTATTCCCCCTATGTGCTGTGTCGCAGTCTGGAAGCCTGGCAGTCCCTCTCGGTTGTTGCACTGCCTTCCGGGATTCGTCCATTAATTGACCAGACTTACGCAGAGCGT
This sequence comes from Oceanobacter antarcticus, assembly GCF_044962685.1. Classification (NCBI taxonomy): domain Bacteria; kingdom Pseudomonadati; phylum Pseudomonadota; class Gammaproteobacteria; order Oceanospirillales; family Oceanospirillaceae; genus Oceanobacter; species Oceanobacter antarcticus. Next base: position 126,735 of record NZ_JBBKTX010000011.1, on the reverse strand, counting down.
CTGGAAACTGATGAATGGTCCGTGCTACTGCACGAGCTAACACAAGGCACTCGCTTCCATACCGGAGAAGAAGCCCAGCTAGCACTGGCCAGACTCACACTCTCCAAAGGTGGCAAAACTTTGCCCGAACATAAGGCTGAGACTCGTTACAGTGATCAAGATACTCACGACGTTTTACTACTGAGCAGTTTGCGTATCGATGCTGGTGAAACCCGTATGCGTTTGCTGGATGGACGCGAACTGAAGTTGCCCCATAGTCGCCAGCGATTGAGCAAAGCAGGCTGGCGCACCCTCGCAGTCGCCCTGAACCAGCAACTCGTCAGGGTCAGTCCGGCCAATTGCCCAGCTCGTATTGCCAAACACACGCTGGAAAAACTGCATCTACACGAAGTGTTCTATCTTGGCAAGCCGGAAGACGATGAGGCGCTGCTACGGGTAGCGCTGGTCAGTCCAAGTGGAGAGCTGCAAACGCTGGATAGCCGCCCGGCGGGCGAAAAACACATACTGGAATACCGTAATGACCTGGGCTACCGGGCGCTTTCCAACAAGGAATGACTATGGAAAACCGTTTTAACCTGATTGATGAACCCTGGATTCCGGTTGCCGACGTTGGCCGGGTCTGCCTGAAAGAGATTTTCAGCCGTCCGGATTTGAGAGCACTGGGTGGCAACCCGGTGCAAAAAATCGCACTCACCAAACTGCTGCTGGCAATTGCCCAGACTGCTGTAACCCCCGAAGACGATGACGAATGGAAGCAAATGGGCTGGCAGGGTATGGCCGACAAATGCCTGGATTATTTGAATAAATGGCACGACCGGTTTTATTTGTATGGCGATAAACCGTTTTTGCAGATGCCTGCAATACGTGTTGCAGACGTGAAATCTCTGGGAGTGCTGTCTCCAGAAGTGAGCACAGGAAATACCACCGTTTTGACCGAATCTCAGAAAGAGCAGCGGGTCAGCGATGCGGATCAGGCCATCACGACAGTCGTTCAAATGGGGTTTGGTCTGAGTGGTAAGAAAACGGACAACTCAGTGGTTCTGACCCCCGGATATAAGGGGAAACAGAACGACAAGGGCAAAGCAGGGAGTGGCAAAGCCGGGAGTGCTGTTGGACATACGGGGTTGCTGCACTCGTATTGGTTGGGTGAATCAATATCTCATTCCCTGTGGCTTAACCTCTTCACCTTGGAAGATATTTCCGAAATGGCGATGTATCCAACGCTGGGCGAAGCCCCCTGGGAACAAATGCCCACCGGTGAAGATGACGATATTGCCCGTGCCTTGAAGCAATCATTGATTGGACGTCTGGTTCCTATGGGCAAATTCTGCTTGTTGGCCGACGAGGGCATTCACTACACCGATGGCATTGCACATGCCAGTTACCTTGATGGCAAGGCCGACCCCAGTGCCTCAGTCGATTTTGCTCAGAAAAAACCGAAAGCCTTATGGGTGAACCCAGGCAAACGCCCCTGGCGTGAGCTGACATCGCTGTTGCAATTTATCGAGCAAGGCAAACCAACCGGATTCGACACACCACAGCTGCGGCACACCATGAAACGGGTAACCCGAACGACAGAAAACTTCGCCATCTGGTCAGGTGGGTTGCGTGTCAGCAGCAATGCCGGAGAGCAATATGCTTCTGGTACTGATGACTACGTTCAGTCAGAAATATGGCTGTCCTCTGAACTGCTAGGTAGCACTTTCCTTGAGCAGTTAAAGCACGAAATGGCACAGCTCGAGTCGGGGCAGAAAATGCTGCGGGGAGCAGTAGTTCGCTATTTCCGCCAACTGTCGGATATTGACAAATCTGGCTCTGGCAAGGCTCAACCCTTTGTTCACAATCAGGCTGAAAAAGCAACCAATGTATTTTGGCAACTGTGCGAACGGCAGGCCCAGGCGCTTATTGATGGATGCGATACCTCAGAGGAAGCTACACAGCAACGCCAACAACTGCGCCGTACGTTTGCAGGCTATGCCCTGCAGGTATTCGACCAACTGTGCCCCAACGACAGCGCTCGCCAAATGGACGCCTGGGCACAAGCCCGACCCAATTTTTCCAAATATCTAAAAGCCGAATAAGGAGTGTGTCTGGATGGATCAGAAACCGGCAGAGGCCAGTAATACCAGCACTGGCAAGCTATCGCGAGCCGCACGGTTTGTTGGCTACGTAATTGATCGTATAAATAAAGACAACGGCTTTGCCGCCCGTTTAAAGCGGGCAGACAACCCGGCAACGGAATACCAGAGCTGGGAGCTACTCGCCGAATTTGGCGTTGACCTGGAAAAGGACTGGGAGCGTTTGCCCTACTGCACAGTTGGCGCAGCACTGGCACGTGCCAAACCTGGTGCTGATGGCAAGTTACCGTTGGGAGGTGCCATTGCCGCCTGTTATGACGATGGCAATCAATCAGATCAGGCCAAGGCCCGTTTGCGCCGCCTGCTGGCTTGCACCAGCACCGCCGAAGCCTGCCGTATCCTGCGGCCATTACTGACGTTAATGGCCAGTCGTGGGATAATTCCTAATTTCAGCCAACTGTTGCAGCAACTACTGTGGTTTTCTGGCCAAGGACAGGAACGTGTCCGTATCCGTTGGGCAAAGGACTTCTACCGCAGAGCGGTGGAGGCTGACGACGCCATGGCGGAGGCAACCCATGACTGAGTTATACGCCAGTGCACTGCATCTCGACCGCAAGGCTGTAAAAGCCTTGAAAATTACCGATCCGTATTCCCTGCACCGAGTGGTTTATAGCCTGTTTCCGGACGTTCGCACCGAGGCTGAAAAGCAAAGCCATATTCAAAGTGGATTTGTATATGCCGATAAGGGCGGCGACTTCCATAGCCGCAAGGTATTGATTGTATCGAATCGCGCACCGCTGGAGCAGGTTGAAGGGCTGTATGGCGACGTCATCAGCAAATCTATTACGACCTCATTTCTGGAACACCCACGCTACCACTTTAAGGTACAGATCAATCCTGTGCGCAAAGACAAGCAGACAGGCAAACGCGTTGCGGTTAAAGGGCGTACCAATACCGCCGACTGGTTTATCCAACGTGCGCCCAAAAACTGGGGATTCGAAGTGGATCCACAACATCTGCAAATTGATGCCATCGAGGTACTGCAGTTCAACGACAAAAGTGGTCGCCGAATCACCTTGGGGAAAGCCCATATTCAGGGCCAGCTCACTGTCACCGACCCGCAGCAGTTTCAGAACAGCTTTAAAAACGGCATTGGCAAAGGGCGAGCGTTTGGCTGCGGCCTGCTACAAATAGTGCCGATCATCGACAACCCATTTGCCTGATTTCATTTCAAGGACAAGAAAATGACCAACGCTTTCAAAAATACCCGTATTGAATTCCATATCCTGCAATCTTTCCCGGTCACCTGCTTGAATCGTGATGACGTTGGCGCTCCGAAGTCCGCCATGATTGGCGGTGTGCCACGAGCGCGAGTGTCCTCCCAGTGCTGGAAACGCCAGGTGCGCTTGGCTATGCCGGATTTCGGTATTCGCTTAGGTGTGCGCAGTAAAAAAATTGCAGCCTTACTGTCTACTGAATGTCTGGCGCTGGGGGCCAGTGAGGCACAAGCCAAGGACTGTGGCGAAGCCATGGCAGGCTTTTTTGCCGACGATACGTTGTTGTTTTTGAGTGAGACCGAAGCCAAAGCCTTCGCCGCCTATGCCCAGGAAAAAAGCTTCGACCCCAAAGTCCTGAAGGACAAAGAGCTGGTAAAAGTATCAAAAAAAGTCGTGAACACCAATCTGGATGCGCTGGATATCGCGCTGTTCGGGCGAATGGTGGCCAAGGCACCCGATATGAATATCGAGGCCGCAGCCGCTTTTTCCCATGCAATATCCACCCACAAAGTCAGCAATGAAGTGGAGTTTTTCACGGCTGTTGATGATCGCAAAGCAGACGATGAAAGTGGTTCCGCTCATATGGGCAGCCTTGAATATAACTCAGCGACTTATTACCGTTACATCAGCCTGGATCTGGGACAGCTTGAACAAACCCTGGGAGAAGGAGCAGACCTGAAAGCCGCTATTGATGCCTTCGTCAAAGCTTTGTACGTCGCAGTGCCTGATGCCCGCCAGACCACCCAGTCTGGAGCCTGCCCATGGGATTGTGCCCGGGTTCTGGTACGCAAAGGACAGCGTTTGCAAGCCTCATTTGAACAGCCGGTTAAATCCAAAAGTGACGGTTTCCTCAATCCCAGCAAAGAGGCTTTGAAAACCTGGTTGGATAAAAAAGAAAAACTCTCCGGCTCATTATTTGGCAAGCAGGGGGACTACGAATGGGGCGACGATATCGAATACAGCATTGATCACCTAATTAACGACCTGCAATCTCATCTGTAACGGAGGCACGTAATGAGCGACCAAACGCGTTATTTGTTGCTATGGCTGGAGGGCCCGTTACAAGCCTGGGGGCATGATTCCAAGTTCGGCGTACGCGATACCCTGAACTTTCCAACCCGCTCCGGTGTGTTGGGATTACTGTGCTGTGCCCGTGGTGCAGGAGGGCCAGAGCAGGAATGGTTGCAGCAAATGACCAGCATGACGATGGGGGTTCGGGCATACGCCCGGATCGACCGCAATGGCAAACCTGCATTACAAGAACCACCGTTACGTGATTTTCAAATGGTGGGAAGTGGATACGACAACAGCGACCCCTGGCAAAGCCTGTTGATACCCAAAACAGCCGAGGGGAAAAAAGCGGTGGGAGGCGGTACTAAAATGACTTACCGCTATTACCTGCAAGACTCCGCTTTTGCAGTCGTAGTGGAAGTGCCTGAGGGTCAGGGCGACGCTTTGGCTGAAGCACTGCAAAACCCGGTATGGGACTTGTATCTGGGACGCAAGGCTTGCGCCCCAGCGGAGCTGATCTATCAAGGCCTGTTTGATAATGCAGCAGCGGCCTGGCAACAGGCCGCTGCTATAGCACAGAGCAAACAACGATTGGCCACTTATGAAGTGATTGAGGGTGATGATGAAAGTGATGGTGAAGTAATCACCCTTAACGATGTCCCCGTACAGTTCGGGCCCAACAAGCGTTACCGAGACCGCCGGGTCACCTTGTTGGAGCTGACATAATGACGAAAGGCGAACGTCTGTTTGTCAAAGTGACGCGGGAATCACTTCCCAGAGTCAAAGACAAATACCCGTTTTTGTACCTGGAACGGGGACGACTCGAGATCGATGACAGCAGTGTCAAATGGATTGATGCCGACGCCAATGTTGTCCCTATTCCAGTTGCGACCATTAACTGTCTGCTATTGGGACCGGGTACCTCCGTAACCCACGAAGCCATCAAGGTCGCCACCGCCGCCAACTGTTCGGTGAGCTGGGTAGGAGAAGACAGCCTGTTGTTTTATGCAGCAGGTTTTTTGCCAACGTCTGACACCCGTAACCTGAAACGGCAAATGGCGTTAGCCTCTGATGACGACAAAGCACTGGAAGTTGCTCGGGCCATGTATACCCGACGCTTCCCGGACGCAGATTTAAAGGGCATGACCTTGCCAGCCATGATGGGCATGGAAGGCAACCGGGTCAGAGCACTGTACCAACAAAAAGCCGAACACTACGGAGTCGGCTGGAAAGGACGACAGTTCACACCCGGCAAATTTGAATTCAGCGACCTCACCAACCAGATACTGACAGCAACCAATGCCGCGCTGTACGGCATTCTCTGCTCAACCGTACATGCCATGGGCTACTCACCTCATATCGGTTTTATACATTCTGGCAGCCCCCTGCCCTTTGTGTACGACCTGGCCGACCTCTACAAAGAGCCACTGTGCATTGACCTGGCGTTCTTTTTAAGTCGCGAAATGGCCGGACGGTATGACAAACACAAAGTATCGGACGAATTCCGCAAACGAGTTATCAACATGAAACTGCTGGATCAGGCCAGCAACGATATTAACGAATTGATGGGGGTCAGCCGTGCTCGTCGTGCTCGCCAATGACCTGCCACCCGCCGTACGCGGGCGAATGAAACTCTGGTTTGTGGAACCACGCCCCAATGTCTTTGTGTCTGGCGTGAAGGATTCGGTAGCGCAAACCGTGGTCGACTACCTAGTACAACACTGCCCAATAGAATCTGGTTTGATGCTGTTTCGCAGTATTCCCGAACCGCCGGGCTATGAAATTCGATACAAAGGTAAACCTCGAAAACCCGTGATTGAAATATCGGGATTACAGTTAATTATTGAAAGCCTTAATTTGTAACACGACGTTCTTTAATAAGCAGATGAATACTCAATAAAATACTGTTTAAATGTTCAGGGTCGTCCCCACGCCCGTGGGGGTGTTTCTACTGAGGCCAGCACCGGTATCGCAATCGTGTCGTCGTCCCCACGCCCGTGGGGGTGTTTCTAGCCCGCTCTCTCGGATTGCGTGCCTCGTATCGTCGTCCCCACGCCCGTGGGGGTGTTTCTTTTATCGGCCAGTAAAAACCAGTCTCGGCTGTGTCGTCCCCACGCCCGTGGGGGTGTTTCTCACAGACAACACCACCACCGCCACCAACAAAGGTCGTCCCCACGCCCGTGGGGGTGTTTCGATTCCCGGCAGCCCGTGGACTGAAAAAGAGGAGTCGTCCCCACGCCCGTGGGGGTGTTTCTTTGCTCTCTGTGGATGCGCTCCGCCTCCGCCTGTCGTCCCCACGCCCGTGGGGGTGTTTCCGATGAATTACTGCACTACTGACGTTACCAGCTAGTCGTCCCCACGCCCGTGGGGGTGTTTCTCAGACGCCTTGGTTGTGAGTTCAGGCGCCTCCGTCGTCCCCACGCCCGTGGGGGTGTTTCCAGTTCATCGGATCTGACCGACTCAGGAATCAAGTCGTCCCCACGCCCGTGGGGGTGTTTCCTGTGGCGGCTGGCAGGAAATTCGCAAGAGGATGTCGTCCCCACGCCCGTGGGGGTGTTTCTCGTATTGCAACCGTTCAGTTTTAAATATGTCGGTCGTCCCCACGCCCGTGGGGGTGTTTCTGTATGCTGACGGCCAGTGAACACATTGGTTATGTCGTCCCCACGCCCGTGGGGGTGTTTCCCTCGAGCCACTCGACAGACTCCAAACCGATGCGTCGTCCCCACGCCCGTGGGGGTGTTTCTGCGTCAAACTGGGCTGACTCATCCTGAAATTCGTCGTCCCCACGCCCGTGGGGGTGTTTCTAGGTCAGCGTTTTGATACTGTTTTTGATCCTGGTCGTCCCCACGCCCGTGGGGGTGTTTCTAGGTCAGCGTTTTGATACTGTTTTTGATCCTGGTCGTCCCCACGCCCGTGGGGGTGTTTCTTTCTGACGCTGTTGGGTCTTCAGCCTCAACCCGTCGTCCCCACGCCCGTGGGGGTGTTTCTCGCGGACTCTCAATGCGTCCGCGCTCAACTTGGTCGTCCCCACGCCCGTGGGGGTGTTTCTATTTACCGTGGCGATGCCCGGTATTTAGCATCGTCGTCCCCACGCCCGTGGGGGTGTTTCTCTCGATGGTCACCCTGATTTTTTGTATAAGCGGTCGTCCCCACGCCCGTGGGGGTGTTTCCGTCATCGGTGACATTGACGCCAGAGCGGCCCAGTCGTCCCCACGCCCGTGGGGGTGTTTCTTGGACAAACGCCGGATACTCTCACCACGGCTGGTCGTCCCCACGCCCGTGGGGGTGTTTCTATATGCAGACTGGCTGCCACCTGGGTTTAATGGTCGTCCCCACGCCCGTGGGGGTGTTTCTGTATAGCGTGACAGGTATGCAGTGGTTGATCCGTCGTCCCCACGCCCGTGGGGGTGTTTCTTTTGCTGACCTCTACCCCTGGGTTGAGTACGGGTCGTCCCCACGCCCGTGGGGGTGTTTCTGTATGACTCCTTCAGAACAGTGTAAGGCTGCCGTCGTCCCCACGCCCGTGGGGGTGTTTCTGGCGTAATTATCGACGACTGGGGCCAGACTGAGTCGTCCCCACGCCCGTGGGGGTGTTTCTTTAATGGCTGGACAGCCAGTAAGGGCGGGTTGGTCGTCCCCACGCCCGTGGGGGTGTTTCTGTCTTGCTCGGTTGCTGTGTTTGAAGCCATCAGTCGTCCCCACGCCCGTGGGGGTGTTTCTGAGTTCCTTCAAGAATGTTCAAATGGTGATTGGTCGTCCCCACGCCCGTGGGGGTGTTTCTATATCTGTAGATTTTTCACGTGTTTTGTGACGGTCGTCCCCACGCCCGTGGGGGTGTTTCGGCTATCACCTGTATTGCGGCAAACTGAACCAGGTCGTCCCCACGCCCGTGGGGGTGTTTCCCCCGTGTTTACTACGCACCACATTGTCATTCGGTCGTCCCCACGCCCGTGGGGGTGTTTCCGATATGCTGGCCGAAGGCGCGCCCATGGTCGAGTCGTCCCCACGCCCGTGGGGGTGTTTCTGCCATGGCTTGGCAAGGTAAACTACTCCACTGGTCGTCCCCACGCCCGTGGGGGTGTTTCCTGATGTTATTTGGCTCCATGTCCTCTGTTCGTGTCGTCCCCACGCCCGTGGGGGTGTTTCCCCACAAGCCAAACTGAAACTCAGCGCCGAAGCGTCGTCCCCACGCCCGTGGGGGTGTTTCCGCCATACACCGCCGCGGTAGACATCAGCGTCGGTCGTCCCCACGCCCGTGGGGGTGTTTCCAGCCTGACCCTGCCGCTGACCCTGAGTCATCGGTCGTCCCCACGCCCGTGGGGGTGTTTCCCCCATGACCAACACTCCCTATTTCACCCTGTTGTCGTCCCCACGCCCGTGGGGGTGTTTCTTGAGCAACATGTTCGGCTCCATCCAGTACGGAGTCGTCCCCACGCCCGTGGGGGTGTTTCCGGCACGATTGAGGAACTGGCAGCGAATGTCGAGTCGTCCCCACGCCCGTGGGGGTGTTTCTACTGCCAAGTCCTGGTACTGACGTTGCCGATGGTCGTCCCCACGCCCGTGGGGGTGTTTCTTTTTCAACCTGTTCCGCCAGCGCCGCTTTGTCGTCGTCCCCACGCCCGTGGGGGTGTTTCCCATAGAAATTACCGTCGACAGGGGAGCCAGTTGTCGTCCCCACGCCCGTGGGGGTGTTTCGCCGTTCATGTGTCTGTATTCATGGGTGAAGTCGTCGTCCCCACGCCCGTGGGGGTGTTTCTGCGTTCGGCAGCGCCAACGGTGGCACCCGACTGTCGTCCCCACGCCCGTGGGGGTGTTTCTGCGTTCGGCAGCGCCAACGGTGGCACCCGACTGTCGTCCCCACGCCCGTGGGGGTGTTTCTGCCAGGGCTTTAGATATAATTTTTTCAGTGTGGTCGTCCCCACGCCCGTGGGGGTGTTTCGGCTCCGTGAGGTTCGTCTGGCTGAGCGGCTGGGTCGTCCCCACGCCCCGTGCGCTGGCAATGCTGCCAGACGTCAAAGCCATCCTGAAACAGTTGGAACTGACCCTGGCCCCACCCAAACAATTTGAACCGGCCCACAGCCAGCGGGTATTCACCATTGCTGCCACCGACTACTTTGAAGCAGTGGTACTGCCAGACATGATGCCGATGCTGCAACAGCAAGCACCCGGAGTCATCTTTGATCTGGAAATGATCGGCCCGCACGCCTCACTGGAACGACTGGAAAATGGCACAGTCGACCTGGTGATCGGCCTGGATGAAAACCTCACCGTGCCCGCCCACCTGCTGCGGCAGCCCTGGCTGACCGAACAACTGGTCTGCCTGGTGGGCACCCGTTTCGACGACATCCCCGCACAGCTCACCCTCGATCAGTACCTGGATTTTCCCCACGTGGTGATGCTGGACCAGACTGATACCAGCACCAATGGCATCGATCGCTGGCTGGCGGGCCAACAGCGACAACGCCAGCGCATGGCACAAATGATCAACTACCTCGCCGCCGCCCGTTTGGTTGCCGAACGCCGGGCTTTATTAACCCTGCCGCGTCGCATGGCCGAACTGTTTTGTCATTGGTTACCGGTGCGCACAGTGGAAGGACCAGACGATATGCCCAACTGGGAAATGACACTGATACAACACCCGCTACACGTACAAGACCCGGCCCTGCAGTGGCTGATAGAGCAAGTTGTCAGCGCCAAACCGTAAGCGGGGAAACACCATGCTGCCGCCAGAGAGGGCCGCTGTGCCCGCCAAGTGGCGTTGATAACAACGCTATCTTTCCACCTGGGAGGGCCGGGCCGCCGTGCCCGCCAATGGCGCTGATAACAACGCTAGGTTGCTGGCGAGCGTGGCAGCTCGCGCTCCCGGAATCGAAGTCCGCCAACGGCATTGAGTTAATTTGCATTGGGAGGGCCGGGCCGCCGGGCCCGCCAAGTGGCATTGAGAACAACGCTATATTTCCTCCTGGGAGGGCCGGGCCGCCGTGCCCGCCAATAGCGTTGATAACAACGCCAGGTTGCTGGCGAGCGTGGCAGCTCGCGCTCCCGGAATCGAAGTCCGCCAACGGCATTGAGTTAATTTGCATTGGGAGGGCCGCCGTGCCCGCCAAGTGGCGCTGATAACAACGCCAATCTATTGGCGAGCGTGGCAGCTCGCGCCCCCGGAATCGATGTCCGCCAACGGCATTGAGTTAATTCGCATTGGGAGGGCCGGGCCGCCGTGCCCGCCAACGGCATTGATAACAACGCCAGGTTGCTGGCGAGCGTGGCAGCTCGCGCCCCCGGAATCGATGTCCGCCAACGGCGTTGAGTTAATTTGCATTGGGAGGGCCGGGCCGCCGGGCCCGCCAATGGCGCTGATAACAACGCCAGCTCGCGCTCCTGGAATCGAAGCCCGCCAATGGCGTTGACGCTTACACCAGAACGTACTTGCGCTCTCAAGCGCCGTTAAGTCCACTAAACAACGGCATCATCAACGCAAACAATTCTGCCTGCGAGCTGATATTGCATTTGCTGTACAGCTGACGGCGGAAAACCTTGACCGTCTCTCGGCTGATACCCAAATGCAACGAAATGGATAACGATGAGTGGCCTTGCAAGATATACATGGCCACTTCGGCCTGACGGCCACTCAGCCGAATATCATGCTGTTGCTTCAGTGCTTCTCGTAATCGTTCGGTCACCGGTAGCTGGTGCTCAGTGGAAAATTCACTGGGGACATAACCCTGCCAATGCAGTTCGCACAAGGTCGTCAGCACATGTTCATATTGTTTGATGGCGGCAAAATCCTGCTGCGAATACAGCTGGTTGCTGCTGCCATCGCGACCAAAGCAGGCAGTAAGGGTGGTATCGCTGCCAAGGCGGGCAAACACGGCGATTTCATCCACCAGCGTGGTGCTCTGGTAGTACTCGCGAAAATAACTGGTTTGCCGAAACTGGTCTGGTGCCAGCTCAAATAACCGGTGTACGCCCGCTTGCAAGCCATTGAGATGCGCCTGGTAGTAAGGATCGAGCAGGTAGGCCGCTTTCAGGTAATGGGAATCCATCGTCAGATACACCACCGGATTGCGACATTCGCGGTAAAAATCCACCGGATTATGGTGCTTGTGATACGCCAGAATAATCAGATTATCGAACGGCATCAGCTGCCGGACGCAATGGCTGAACGCTTCGGCAAATTCTGGCTGCCCCACCGCCCGGATAGCGTGCGCCAAGGCTCGGTCTACATTGCTCTGCTTGTCCATAGGCTACTCGTGTTGCTGTCACTCACGGAAGTTTTCACAGATCTTGCCACGGATGCAGCCGATCAGGTTATTTCAAAAAACACATACCACACCAGGGTTATATACCCCTCCAATCAAGCCAAATAGACTCTAATCCATATTACGAGGGGTATCAATCAACGTATTTATGCGCTGTCCTCTACCCGCCGTTCAGCCAACGTTCTAACCACTGGAGATCTGGCGGTGCCAAACGCAGCGATTTCAATCCAACAGGTTGCCAAGCATTTTGGTGACTTCCAGGCACTCAAAACTGTGTCACTTGAGATTCAGGAAGGTGAGTTTTTCACGCTGCTGGGGCCATCCGGCTGTGGCAAAACCACGCTGCTGAAATTGCTGGGTGGCTTTGAACAAACCAGCGCCGGGCGGATTTTTCTGTTTGATCAGGAAATCGAGCAACTGCCTGCCAATCAGCGCCCGATCAACACCGTATTTCAGCAATATGCCCTGTTTCCTCACATGAGCATTCACGAGAACGTGCAGTTCGGCATGAAAATGCAGGGCATCAAGAAAAAGATCCGCGAACAGCGCGCCACCGAGATGCTGGAACTGGTGCAACTGGGCCGTTTTGCCCAGCGCAAGCCCACGGAGTTGTCCGGTGGCCAGCAGCAACGCGTCGCTCTGGCGCGGGCACTGGCTCCAAAACCAAAAGTACTGTTACTGGATGAGCCGTTGTCGGCTCTGGATCTCAAGTTGCGCCAGTCCATGCGCATCGAACTGAAGCGGATTCAGCAAGAAACCGGCATCACCTTCGTCTTTGTTACCCACGATCAGGAAGAGGCACTGACCATGTCTGACCGCATTGCGGTGATGTCAGCCGGAGAATTACAGCAAGTCGGCAGCCCGCGCACCATTTACGAAGAACCAGCCAATCGTTTTGTCGCCAATTTTATCGGTGAAACCAATCTGCTGCAGGTACAAACAGACGCTGTGGATACACAACGCCAGGTCGCCCGTGTGCATTTATTAGCGGCCAACAAGGCGACAGCCTGCGCCCCTGCCAGCCCTTTTTACATCGACTGCCCCACCATTGATGCCCTCTCGCCTGGTCAGCCTGCCTGGCTCTCCATCCGCCCGGAACGGCTGTCGCTAATGGCGGAGTCTCCGCACAGCGACGGACTGGCAGGCACCATCAGCCAGGTGATCTACATGGGCACCGATACCCAATATGTCGTCCAGCTGGACATTGGCCATGAGCTGTCGGCCCGGATCCAGAATATGGCGTCACAGACTCAGCCGCTGCAGTCAGGACAACGGGTACAGGTCTCGCTGGATGAACAGGCCGTGCGCCTGTTGGTGGCCTGATCCATGCGCTTTTTTCCTTCACCACTGCTGCAACATACCGGCTTCCGCCGCAGCCTGCTGCTTTCCCCGGCCATGCTGATGATCGGTTTTTTTCTGATCCTGCCACTGCTGATGATACTGGTCTTTTCGTTTTTACAGCCCGGCACCTATGGCGGTGTGATCTGGCAGTTTTCTCTTGATGCCTACCAACAGTTCCTGTTTGAAGAAGATTTTCTCAGTGGTGAACTGGTGTTTACCAGTGCCTATCTGGAGATTTTTTCCACCTCGCTGCTACAAGCCTGTATTGCCACCCTGAGCTGCCTGTTGGTCGGTTTGCCAACCGCCTATTTTATCGCCACCCGACCGCCATCCAGCCGTGGACTCTGGCTGTTTGCTATCACGATCCCCTACTGGGTCAACCTGTTGATTCGCACGGTATCGATGCTGTTTATCATCCGTGATCAGGGGCCATTAAATGAATTATTACTGGCACTGGGCTGGATTAGCGAACCTCTGCAGCTGGCCTACACCCCGTTTGCCGTGGCGCTCGGGCTGTTCTACTCCTATTTGCCCTTTATGGTGCTGCCGGTTTACGCCGCCATCGAGCGTTTCGATTTCTCACTGCTGAACGCCGCCCATGATCTGTATGCCAGCCGTTGGGCAGCGCTGCGCCATGTCCTGATTCCCGGTGTTCGGGGCGGCATCATCGCTGGCTGTTTACTGGTGTTTATACCCTCACTCGGGGCCTTTATTGCACCGGACGTTCTCGGGGGCGGCAAGCAACTGATGATCGGCAACCTCATTGCCTTGCAGTTTCAGGGTTCCCGCAACTGGCCGTTCGGGGCTGCCGCAGCGGTGATTTTGCTCACCATCGTCCTGACCCTGTTACTGATATTTGCCCAGCGCAACCGTCGCTCCTGAACCGTCGTTTCTGAAGGTGCCACCATGACTGTAAAGATGAACATGAATATCCAACATTATCCGGGCGCCCGAGCCATCACCCTGGGCTGTCTGTTTGTGCTGTACGCCCCATTGGTGGTGATCAGTATCTATTCCTTTAACTCGTTACGCTCCATCACCACCTGGGGTGGTTTTACATTCGACTGGTACATCAAGGCATTCAACAACCCCAGCATCCAGAGCGCGACTGTCAATTCCCTCAGCATTGCCCTGACGGCGTCCTGTATTGCCACGGCCATTGCAACCTGTGCCGCCATGGCCTTGTTACGGGGCGGCCCCTTTCGCGGGCAGACGGCACTGTTTGGCGTGCTGAATCTGCCGCTGATGATTCCCGAAATAGTCACCGCCGTGGCCAGCCTGGTGTTTTTTATTGCCATAGATATGACCCTCGGCCTGGGTTCCATCCTGATCGCCCACACCGTGTTCTGTATTCCCTTTGCCTACCTGCCCATTTCTGCGCGCCTGAACAGCATCAGCCAGCAATACGATGACGCTGCCCGCGATCTGTACGCCAGCCGCTGGGCCAGCTTCCGCTATGTCACCCTGCCCATGCTGATGCCCGGCGTGATCTCGGGCCTGATGCTGGCATTTATTGTCTCGATGGACGATTTCATCGTTGCCAACATGGTTGCCGGCCCCGGTGCCACCACCCTGCCAATGACCATTTACAGCCTGGTGCGCATTGGCTTTACCCCGGAAATCAATGCCGTATCCACCCTGCTACTGCTGTTGTCGATGCTCTGCGTCGGCAGCTCCTGGTTACTGAACCGGGCAGACCACAACACCAAGTCCTGATTGCCAAACCCTAACGCCCGATAGCCTAAATGCCTACTTCCGAAAGCGGAGATCGCCATGCAAACCCCAAAACGCACGTCCCTGTTCCACACCCTGAAGCACCAGCTACTGGTACTGACGGCCGGCCTGGCACTTTCCGGCAGCGTCCATGCTGCCGGAGAACTGCACCTCTACAACTGGTCCGACTACATGCCGCAAGCCATGCTGGACAAGTTTGCCGCCCGTTACGACGTCAAAGTGACTCAGGATACCTATGACAGTAACGAAACCCTGCTGGCCAAACTCAAGTCAGGTGTGGCTGGATATGACCTTGCAGTACCGGGTGACTACATGGTCGCCATTATGATCAAGGAAGGATTGCTGGAAAACATACACGCCAACCAGCTGGAGAATTTCCATTACATCAAACCGGATCTGATCGATGTCTATTTCGATCCAGGTCGCGACTACTCCATTCCCTACCAGTTTGGCACCACCGCCTTTATGGTCGATACCGCCGTATACGATGGCGACATCAACACACTCGACATCCTGTTTAATCCGCCAGCGGCGCTCAAAGGCAAAATCAACATGTTCCGCGACGTCAACGACGTCATCAATGCCGCGCTGCGCTACAAGGGCTACGCGACCTGCAACAGCAACCGCCAACAACTGAACGACGTTAACGACCTGTTATTGGCCTCGCGCCAGAACTGGCTCAGCATCATGTCCGATGGCGCTCGCGAAATGCTGGTCTCCGGCGACGCCGCAGTCTCCATGATCTGGAATGGCATGGGTCTGCGCGCCCGGATGGAAAAACCGACCCTGCAATACGCCTACCCGAAACAAGGCCTGACCGCCTGGGCCGATAACCTGGTCGTACTCAAGGGTGCCCCCAACCTGGACAATGCCAAGCTGTTCATGAACTTCCTGCTGCAGCCGGAAAATGCCGCCGCGCTGACCAACTTTGCAGGCTATACCGCCGGTGTGACCGGCACCGAACCCTATCTCGACAGCCAGCTGAAAGGGGCCTTGGAACTCAACCCACCCGCCGGTGCAGCCCCAGCGACCTTTGTTCCCCCATGCAGCCCGGACGTTGTACGCCTGTACGACCGAATCTGGACCAACCTGCTGAAATAATCTCGATACGGCAACGGACTTTGGTGCGTTGCCTCACTAAGGACACCGTCTTGAACATCCTCATCTATCAGGGAAGCGCCGTCGCAGCCAACAAGGCAGCCAACCTGGCGCAAGTGCAACGAATCAGCCACAGCGCCAGCCTGCTGGGTGCCGATGCCGTGGTATTTCCAGAACTGTTTACCACCGGCTACAACCTCGGGGCACAACTCCACGACCTGGCGGAGCCGCTGCAAGGCGACAGCTTTCACCAACTGGCCGACATGGCCCGCCGCTATCAGCTGTCGATCATTATTGGTTTACCCGAAACCGACGCAGGCAAACTCTACAACAGCGCCATCGTCATCGATAAGCAAGGCCAACTGGCCGGGCATCACCGCAAAGTATTCCTGTTTGGCAACCAGGAAAAACAACTGTTTACCGCAGGCACCCGCTTCCAGACCTTTGAACTCTGCGGACACACCTGTGGCCTGTCGATTTGTTACGACATCGAATTTCCGGAAAGCACCCGCACCCTTGCCCAACAAGGTGCCAAACTGCTGTTCAACCCCACCGCCAACATGACGCCCTACTACCAGGTACCCAACACCCTGGCACGAGCCAGAGCACTGGAAAACGGCCTGACCGTGGTATACGCCAACCTCTGCGGCCAGGAAGGAGACCTGCACTACACCGGACAAAGTGCCCTTATCGCCCCCGATGGCACCGACATCGCCCGTGCCGGAAACGACCCCTGCCTGCTGATGGCAGACGTATCCGCGTACCTGCAACAAGACAGCGGCCGCCGTTGGTCAACCCAACTGCAAGACCTGAAGGAATGGCAACAACACGGATAACTTACAACACTGCGCCTGGGGGGCCGCTGTGCCCGCCAATGGCATTGATAACAACGCTATATTTCCTCCTGGGAGGGCCGGGCCGCTGTGCCCGCCAAGTGGCGCTGATAACAACGCCAATCTATTGGCGAGCGTGGCAGCTCGCGCTCCCGGAATCGAAGTCCGCCAACGGCATTGAGTTAATTTGCATTGGGAGGGCCGGGCCGCTGTGCCCGCCAATGGCATTGATAACAACGCCAGGTTGCTGGCGAGCATGGCAGCTCGCGCTCCCGGAGTCGAAGTCCGCCAACGGCATTGAGTTAATTTGCATTGGGAGGGCCGGGCCGCTGTGCCCGCCAACGGCATTGATAACAACGCCAGGCTGTTGGCGAGCGTGGCAGCTCGCGCTCCCGGAATCGAAGTCCGCCAACGGCATTGAGTTAATTTGCATTGGGAGGGCCGGGCCGCTGTGCCCGCCAACGGCATTGATAACAACGCCAGGCTGTTGGCGAGTGGCAGCAAGGTGTTCGTAAACCATGCGGACAGCGAGTTGACGGACTTCAGAGGAGTACTTGTTGGATGTTCCATAAATCCATTATCCCAACGTTGGAACCTCCTCAAAACCCGGAGTGATTTATTCAATCCATCCCTTACCCTTGAACCAACCCACGCCTCCGAATAAAGTGACCACCCGGTCAGTTTTTGATATTAATCACAGGTGCTCGCTCATGTCCGATCAAACCTATTCCATGGATTACCCTGTCAGCTGGGAAGAGCTGCATCGTAATGCCCGCACGTTATCGTTACGTTTGCTGGATAAAGGCCCCTGGAAAGGGCTGATTGTAATTACCCGTGGTGGGTTGGTGCCTGCGGCGATTCTGGCGCGGGAGATGGATATTCGTTTGATCGATACGGTGTGTGTCACCAGCTACAAGAGTGCTGATGATTCGGCGACTCAATCGCTGCAAGGCGAGTTGCAAATTCTGAAGCGTGTCGAGGGTGACGGCGAAGGAATGCTGTTGATCGATGATCTGGTGGATACCGGCAAAACCGCCCGCTGTGTCCGTGAGATGTTGCCGAAGGCGCATTTCGCGACCATTTATGCCAAGCCTGCGGGCGTGCCTTTGGTGGATACTTTTATTACTGAAGTCAGCCAGGACACCTGGATTCGTTTTCCTTGGGATATGGAGTACACCTTTTCGACGCCGCTGGCGGAACGTCAATAAAACGAACGGCAACGGCTAATCTCCCAGCTGCTGCACTGCCCATCTGGCGTGGACTGTAATGCGAAGCGCCCTCTAACCTTCCCCAACACCCGTAGCGACCCAGATTGCAACATTTAGGTGCTTGTCTATTTGCCCTGCGCACTATCGGCAGGCATTTCATTGTGTGCGCCGTTGCAGGTAGCACAGCGTTGTCGCCCCGATAGCCTGCAAACATGGACTTTATAATAAAAATTAAATTTTCTGCCCAGTTGGTCAGGATTTTGCTTTTTCAGGAATTACTGTCCAAACGGTCAACTTATAAGGCCGGTGACAACATGCTGCAACAGAAGGCCCAACAAGCCCTGAAGTCAGCCAGACGATTCCTGAACTATTAATCTGAAAGAGAGAGTGTGATGAAAAAACAACTTCTAGCCTTGGCCGTTGTCGCCGCTACAACCATTCCTGCAGCACACGCCGAGCGTTACTTCGCTGACAACAGCATTTCGGTATTGATGGGGGGAGACTTCAAGATCGATTCTGCCGACTGGCCACAAACCGACAAGGACTACGGCCTGACGACTTACACCGTCGAGCACGTATCTGGCTACAGCTGGGGTGGCCTGTTCTTCTTTATGGATCGAGATCAGGGCGACGACCAATTCCGCGCCAGCTACAGCGAATTTTCACCCAAGTTTTTTCTGACCACCTTTGACGATAGCATCGTTAAAAATATCAATCTGGCCTTCACCCTTGAATCCGGTTCCACCTCATCAGGATTCAGCCAGGATAACTATCTGTACGGTATTGGTGCCGACCTGGCGATTCCAGGTATGAACTTCGCCAGCGCGACCTACTATTACTGCAAAAATGACAATGACACCGAAAGTGATCATCAGATCACTCTGACTTATGGCGCGTCCTGGGGGCAGGTTGATCTGGGCGGTTATATCGACTATTCCACTGGTGCGGAAGACCATAAAGCCAGCTTCAACTTCAATCCTCAGCTGACGTACAACGTTGGCCCGATGCTGGGTTACGACAACAAGATCAAGTTGGGTATCGAATACAGCGCGTGGCACAACAAGTACGGCACCGAGTTTGACGAGAACACTGTCAGCGCCTTGATCAAAGTACATATGTAACAGCAGCAAAACCGGGCGGTGCTGGCGAGCATGGAGGCTCGCCGCCTCTTCGTGAGCCTCAGCCGCCCCGGCTGGCGCCGGTTATTCCGCAAATCGATCCGTCGCCCGAATCAATTGATCCAGAATGCCCGGTTCGGTCATGGCGTGTCCGGCAGCTTCAACAATGTGTAATTCCGCATCCGGCCAGGCGTTAGCCAGCTGCCAGGCATATTTTAGCGGACATGGCATATCGAAGCGGCCATGGACGATAACAGCAGGTATACCGTGCAGCCTGCTGACGTCGCGCAGCAGTTGACCTTCGTCCATCCAGCCTTTGTTGATAAAAAAGTGGTTTTCAATGCGAGCGAAAGCCAGCGCGAATTGGTCACCGCCAAAGTCATCAACCAGGGACGGGTCTGG
This sequence comes from Oceanobacter antarcticus, assembly GCF_044962685.1. NCBI lineage: Bacteria > Pseudomonadati > Pseudomonadota > Gammaproteobacteria > Oceanospirillales > Oceanospirillaceae > Oceanobacter > Oceanobacter antarcticus. The sequence goes on along the minus strand of NZ_JBBKTX010000011.1, from coordinate 107,376 downwards.
CAGCAGGGTAACGGTGCCGCCTTCCCATTGGCTCCAGGCTTTGGCGCAGGCAATTTTTTCAGCCTCGTTGTTACCTGTCAGGCGCTGGTGATAGGCCAGCATCATGTTGTTGCGTTCATCTGCAGGGATCGGAGCAACAAAGCGTTCAAATTTTTCCGGATGCATTTCCGACACGCCGTACTGGTAATACCAGTCGAGTTCCGCCTGGGTGAGGGTGTAGATGCCGCGTAATACCAGCTCGCTGACGTGCTGCGGGTGGGTTTCGGCATACGCCAGTGCCAGTGTCGAACCCCAGCTGCCGCCAAACACCAGCCATTTATCCACACCACACAATGCTCGCAGCCGTTCGATGTCGGCAACCAGATGCCAGGTAGTGTTGGCATCCAGACAGGCGTGAGGAGTGGAGCGTCCGCAGCCGCGCTGGTCGAACAGCAGTACATCGTATTTGCCTGGATCAAACACCTGACGATGGTTGTGACTACAGCCCCCACCCGGCCCGCCGTGCAAAAATACCGCTGGCTTCGCGCCGGGTGTGCCAACCCGTTCCCAGTAAATCTGATGGCCATCGCCGACATCGAGCATGCCGGAGTCGTAAGGTTCGATCGCAGGGTAGTCGCTGCGGAGCTCGGTGGTGTTGGCCATAATCTGATCCTGAACAGGCAATAATCGTGTTTGTTAGAGTACCACTGCCGCACAGCTTATGAGCAAGCCCACCAAATACCAATTTGCAGGCAATGTCTTTGGCTCGGCCCCAAGCCCACTTTCTGTGCGCTTTAGCGCTACGTGTCTCCTCTCAGGGCATGAGCGGTCACCTCTTGTGGCTTGCAGACCAGCGGGAGGCCAGCGTTTTGTTCATAACGGGTTGTTTTTACGGCAATAAATGCTTTTCCCAAAGTTTTCTGACCGGTTGGCCAGTTTTTTGCTTTTACTCAGCAACTTGACCATACGGTCAGAAAAGAACATCAACAACTACGGCAATGGCGACCCGCCATACCCGCAAGCCTTGCACGCAGCCCTGTTCCTTCCAGTGACTGCCTGACTGACGACTACCATCCTCAGGGAGATAACCATGTCCGACCATCAACCTAATGACCTGCTGTATTCGCTGGATGCCAGACCCGGCGTGCTGGAGTCCAGCTTCGCTGCCATCCAGCACGTGTTGGCCAGTTTTGTCGGTATTATCACGCCCACGTTGATTGTCGGCGGCGTGCTGGGACTGGGTGAACATATTCCTTACCTGATCAGCATGTCGCTGATGGTGTCCGGGGTGGCAACCATTATTCAGGCGCGCCGCCCGTTCGGCATCGGTGCTGGCATGATCTGCGTGCAAGGCACCAGTTTTGCCTTTCTGAGTTCCGTGCTGGCAGCGGGTTTTATTGCCAAAGGGAAAGGTGGAGGCCCGGAAGAGATACTGGCGCTGATTTTTGGTGTCTGTTTTCTCGGAGCTTTTGTCGAAATTTTCCTCAGCCAGTTTTTGCACAAGCTGAAGTCCGTGATTACACCACTGGTCACCGGCATTGTAATTACCATCATTGGTATCAGCCTGATCAAGGTCGGTATGACCGATCTGGCGGGCGGCTTTAAAGCACCCGACTTTGGCAGTCCGGCCAACCTGGCGCTCGGTGGTCTGGTGCTGGTCAGTATTATTGCCCTGAACCGTTCTTCCAACAGCTGGATTCGTCTGTCTTCCATTGTGCTGGGGTTAGCCATTGGTTTTGTGGTCGCCGCCTTTATGGGCAAGATCAGTTTCACCAACCTGGCAAGCCTGCCTGCCTTCAGTATTCCAGTGCCTTTTAAATACGGCTTCTCGTTCGACTGGACGGCATTTGCACCGATCGCCCTGATTTACCTGATCACGGCCATTGAATCCACCGGCGACATTACTGCCAACTGCATTGTGTCGCGCCAGCCCATCAAGGGCGATAGCTACATCAGCCGGGTGAAAGGTGGCGTATTGGCCGACGGTCTCAACTCCATGCTGGCCGCCCTGTTCAACAGCATGCCCAATACCACCTTCAGCCAGAACAACGGCGTGATTCAACTGACCGGCGTGGCCAGCCGTTATATCGGTTTCTACATTGGCGCTATGCTGTTTTTGCTGGGGCTGTTCCCGGTGATTGGCGGCATTCTGCAAAACATTCCCAAGCCGGTACTCGGCGGTGCAACGCTGGTGATGTTTGGTACGGTGGCAGCAGCCGGGGTAAAAATTCTCGCCACCGAAGCACTGGATCGTCGCAAAATGCTGATTATGGCGGTGTCGTTTGGTATGGGTCTGGGCGTGATCATGGTGCCGAACCTGCTGGCCGAAATGCCCAAGCTGGTGCAGAGCATCTTTGGTTCCGCCATCACCACTGGCGGCCTGGCGGCCATTATTCTGAGCCTGGTGCTGCCCGAAGGAAAAGTCGCCGAAGAAGGAGAGCCGGAAGAAAATCTGAACATGACAACCGACAGCGCCACCTCCTGATTCGCCAATACGAGTGTTAATAACCATCATTATTCAGGCCGCCTTCGGGCGGCTTTTTCAGCTCTGCCGCATTTCAGGCTACATTTCAGGCTACAATGCCGACACTTTCGACATAACCAGATGATCTCATGCCTTTAAACATCACCTCTCACAGCCATGAAAAACCCGCTGGCGATATCCGTCAACGTAACGAGAAAGTGATCCTGGCTGCCGCAGAGCAAGAATTTGCCGCCTTCGGCTTCAAGGGTGCCAGCATGCGCGAAATTGCCAAACGTGCAGATCTGCCCAAAGCCAATATTCACTATTATTTCAAAAACAAATTGGGCCTGTACCTGGCAGTATTAAGCGACATTATCGACCTCTGGGACGGCACTTTCAGCAAGATGACCGCAGACGACAACCCCGCTGAATCCCTGCTTCACTACATTCGCAAGAAAATCGAGTTTTCCTGCCAGCACCCATTGGCATCCAGAATTTTCGCCACCGAAATCATCAGTGGCGGCCCCAATCTCGACGGCTACTTCAGCGACGGCTATGTGGAGTGGTTTGAATCACGGGTGGAAGTGTTTCGGGAGTGGCAGCGACGCGGCAAGATGGACGCCACGATCAACCCGGCGCATCTGATTTTCCTGCTGTGGTCGAGCACCCAGCACTACGCCGACTTTAACTTCCAGATTACTTCGGCGTTGAACAAACCCGAATTGGCACAGACGGATTTTGATGCCGCAGCAGAAACGCTGACGCATATTATTCTGAAAGGATGCGGGGTGGTGTGAACGGGCGGCGAGCGTCACTATTGAATGTTTTCGGGTGACATGTTTTCTGGCCCCCGCGCTCCTGAGGCTGTGCAAGTATTCGGGGGATTATGGCTGCCACGCTCCTGCGTGGTAGCCGGCGGCGTTATTGTCGATGACCGGCTAAATACATACCGGTCGTTACCACGCGGAGCATGGCAACGCGATAGGCCGAAGCACTAGCTATGAACCAGCACCTGTTTTACTCCAATACCCACGCCACACGGATGTCTTCACACGTGACCGCCATCCACCAGCTTCAACCCCACCACTCCGACCATAATCAGGCCGATGCAGGCCAGTCGCATCAGGCCACCCGGTTCTTGCATAAACAGGATGCCGACCAGCGCAATGGAGGCGGTGCCGATACCGGCCCAAACGGCATAGGCGGTACCCATCGGGATGGTGCGCATGGCCAGTGATAACATCGAAAGGCTGGCGATAATCAGCAGAACGGTGATCACCGATGGCCATAATTTCGAAAATCCATCGCTTTGTTTCAGTCCGATGGCCCACAAGCATTCAAGACCGCCCGCTATCAGTAAATAGATCCAACCCAAGGGGTCACTCCTGCTTTGTTAATCTTGATTATTGATTGTGGCCGCTGACCGCCTGAGTATCAGGGCGTCATCTAACATCTAACTAACGGCCTCTCGGGAACCGTTAATTTCCCCTAATACATCCTTTACCCTAATACATCCAGGCCCACGGCTCCGCCACCAAATTCCTGCACCGCGTCCATCAGAGCAGTCCAGAGGTAGTCGCTGGAGGCGACGTCACACAGAATCGATATTGCCGGTAAACCCTGGTAGCTCTGGCGCACCATAATGGCATTGATACGGGCGATCGAGGTCTGGGCAATAGTGCCTTCCGGAAAGACGGCTTCACGCATATCGACACCACAGAGCTTGGCCATCACGGCAGCCATGTGTTCACCGGTCAGCATCAGCCAGGCATGGGAGTCCATGCAAAACAGCGGGTAGCAGCGATCCGGTGTGTCCGACTGCTGGGTCGGCAATGCCATGATGGCAGCACCGAGATCGGTCGGGCTGCCCAGCAGCCAGTATTCTTTCTGGCTCAGGCGCAGTATGCAGTCACCGTTGGCACTGCTGGCTGCGGTGTTGGGACGCGCGGGAATCGGCATGCTGTTTTGGGCCAGCAAGTCGGTTGTGCTCACGCCGCGATAGCCGGTACGTGGCAGCATCGACAATTCCAGCAGACCGGCTTTGCGGGCGATATCAGCATCGTTCCTGGCGATCCGGGAGACCACGCAGGCAGCGGCAGCGGTCTTGACGCTGCTGGTGTCGGCGGTTGCAATAGCCGCCAGACGACGATAGTTACCGCTGCGGGCAATGTCAGCATCGGCCCAGTCAACGTGAGCGGGCGATGCGGTGTTGTACAGTTCAGACATTGTGTTGTCTCCTGCTGGGCGCAAACGCCCATGTTATTAATCTGTTTGAATCAAACCCTGTCGCATATGTCGCTGGCGTTTTCGGGGCAAGCCCTCTCCTGCCCATTTGGCCTCGTACAAAACCTGGCTTCCTGCAAAACCTGTCTTCGCGGGAAGTGGCTTGCCGCCGACAGGGGATTAGGGAGTGCCAGATTTACATAGCTTGACGGGCTTGCTCGGTATCGTAAAACGGCAGGGCCACCACTTCGGCCATGATCATTTCGCCATCTACACGAATCGGCAACTGGGTGCCGGGTTCACTCTGGTTCACGGCAGCGAAGGCCATGCCAATAATGGCACCCACCGTGGGTGAATATTCACAGGAGGTGACGTTGCCGGTGATATCGGCCATGCGCTCTGTCGTTGCCAGTACCAGGTGCCCTTCTTCTGGTTTTTTACCGCTTGCCATCAGGCTGGCTGGCAATTTGAAGCCCACCAGCTTGCGGGTTTGCAGCCGTTTCATCACGATATCGACCGCCCGGCAGCCATTGAAGTATGGCTTGTTTTTACTGACCGCCCATTCCAGCCCCAGCTCACCAGGATGGCTCATGCCGTCGGTGTCCTGGCTAATAATAATGTGGCCTTTTTCCAGTCGTAACAGACGCTGGGTTTCAACCCCAAAGGGTTTAATGTCGAAGGCGGCACCTGCGGCCATCAGGATGTCCCACAGGGCCTCGCCATAACGTGCCGGTACGTGAATCTCGTAACCCAACTCGCCGACAAAGCCAACTCGCAGCAAGCGCGCTGGTATGGTCTGTTGTTGGCCATCTGCTGACACTGCGCCAGGCACGTTGATGCTGCCTTCGCGGCAGGCCAGGTACGGGAAGCCTTCCTTGCTCAGATCCAGGTCGGTCAGCTGTTGCAGTACCTTGCGGCTGTCTGGCCCGGCCAGGTTAACGGCGGCAAAGGCCGAGGTGACGTTGGTGATATCCACATCCAGACGCCACTGCGTATTCCAGAAGGTCATCAAACGGTAGACCGCATCGACTCCGGTGGTGGTCGCGGTAACGTAGAAGCAGTCATCGGCAAAGCGACAGGCGACGCCATCGTCCACCACCACTCCCTGATCACTGGTAAGTACCGCATAGCGGGTTTTGCCCACCGGTTGCTTGAGAAAACCAAAGGTGTAAATACGGTTCATCAGCTCGGCGGCATCCGGCCCACGCAGTTCAATGCCACCGAGGGTGGAAACGTCGATCAGGCCGACGCGACTGCGTACATGCAGGGCTTCGGCTTCAATCGTGGCATTACGAAGCGCGCGGCTGCCGGGAATCAGCGGGCTGGCGTCACTGCCGCTTAACAAACTGCCTTGTGGTGGATAAAACGCTGGCCGCGCCCAGATACCCGCCGGGATCATTTTGGCACCCAGCGCCAGGTGACGATGGTGCATCGCGGTATGCCGATACGGGTCGAAACCACGTCCGGCCAGGAAGGCCAGTTTTTCTGGTGTCAGCGGCGGACGGGCAGTAGTGACACCGGTTTCGGTCACTGTCCGGCCGGTCGACTGAGCCACCAGTCGTGCCGTTGGCAGTGCCGAGTGGCGGCCCTGGGATGGCCCCATGCCCACGGTGGAAAAGCGTTTGACCAACTGTATGTCGCGGTAACCGAGACGAGTGGCGTTAACGATGTCCTTGCTTTGCAGGTCTTCGTCGTAATCCACAAAGTCTTTACCTTTGGGGTGCGGGAAAATCGGCCAGTCGTAGTTGACCTTGCGTGAGCACTCGACCACCTCGGGCTGGCTGGCGGGCGGATGGCCCAGCAGGGTTAACGCCGCTGCCGCAGCGTATTCGGCATCCTTGATCACGGCATTGATGCTGTGTTTGCCATTCACCGAACCGGCAATATGCAGGTGTTGTGGCAGCTGTCGAAGTGAAAATTCGGCTCGCGCTTCATCGTAACTGAGCTGGCCACCAGCCTGGCATAACAGCTGGTAGGCTGGCATATAGCCAGACGACATACAGACCAGATCACAGCGCAACAAGTCGCCTTCTGGCGCGACTCGTCCACGACCACGAATCACCCGGATTTCTACCGCTTCAACGTGATCTTTACCAAAGGCTTCATACAGGGTCTGGCCAAAACGCAACGCGATACCGGCCTGCTGGGCGCGGAAAATCAGGTTTTTGGTTTCGACCGAATCCGTGCCGGTCGGGTCATCGACGCCACCACGCATATCCACCAGCGCTTTTACCTCCACCCCTTGTGCGGCCAGCGCCAGGGCGGTCAGGTAACCATCGTCGTTGCCGGTGACTACCACGGCACTCTGGCCAGGTTTGATGGCGTAGAGTTTCATCATGCGCATGGCGGCGCTGCACATCACCACACCGGGCAGGTCGTTACCACGGAACACCACGTGTTGCTCGTAACTGCCGGTGGCCATGATGCATTCTTGTGCCCGAATCTTGAACAGCCGCTTGCCATGCAGAACCGGTAACCAGTTATCGACAAACCAGGCGTTGCAGATCGAGTCAGTCATCACGGTGATATTGGGGTGCTGTTCTACCTGGTGAACCAGCTGCTGACGCAGGGCTTCGGGATCGTCCAGATCACTGAAGTCGGCATAACTCAACGAACCGCCCAGCAGCGGTTGTTCTTCCAGTAGCAACACGTCCACCCCGGCGGCAGCAGCAGTCAGTGCCGCTGTCAGGCCAGCCGGGCCGGAACCTACCACCACCAGATCATGGAAGCGATAGGCCTTGTCGTAGTATTCCGGTTTGAAATCCAGATCGGCGATGCCCAGACCGGCTTTTTCACGAATCTGTTTTTCCCACCAGTCCCAGATGCCTTTCGGCTTGTAGAACGCCCGATAGTAAAAGCCCACCGGCATAAAGCGGCCAAAATGCCCAAGAATAGCGTCCTTGTCTTTCGCCAGCGTGCCGTTGACGTTCTGGCCAGTTACCTCCAGACCATCGATGGCGACCATTTTGTCTGCCAGCACATTGGGTTCACCCTGGATCTGCACCAGGCTGTTGGCATCGTGCGCCGACATCGTCAGCGGGCCTCGGGCACGGTGGTATTTGAACGACCGCGACCACAACCAATAGTTATTAGCCAGCAAGGCACTGCCAATGGTATCGCCCTTGTAGCCGGTCACACTCTGGCCTTCAAAACGGAACTGCACAGTCTGGCTGCGATCCAGCAGCAGGCCCATCGGCGCTGCCAGCCGCTGTGAGAGGGTAGTCGATGGTGTAGATGCAACGGAATTCATCAGCAAGTCTCCCCGTCAGGCGTTGACTCATCCGATGGCAATTCGGATGGATCGTAAGTACGTAAAATGTCATCGCTCACACGATGGCGCTCGGCGACAAACCAGTAACCCGATGGTGTGTGATACCACCATTCGCGGGCCACACCCGTGCCGTTGTAGGCGTAAAAGGTGTGTTCTGCCCAGGCTTTGTCGGGGGCAGATTCAACGCTTGGCAGTGGAGAAACGTCACCGCCATATACAAATTCGCTGATATTGCGTGGCCCGTTTAACGGGCAGGGCATGATTTTCATATCTCACCTATGTTGGCGAACGGTTGCCGAACGTCTGAGATCAGACGTCTGACGCCGATTAATACTGTGTTGTGGCCGACGTTGCCCATCAATGGGATGCCGCAGTGGCACCCATTTCATTCACCTGACGGAATTCGCTGAATCGCTCCACGCCGAAAGGTTTGATCAGCTCTGGCACCTTGCCGCCGCTGGCAACCAGTTCGGCCATGGCCTGACCGCAAATCGGGGTAGACTTAAAGCCCCAGGTTCCCCAACCGGCATCGAGGTAATAGTTCTTTACCGGACTCAATCCCATAATCGGGCTGTAGTCGGAGGTCATGTCGGTGAGACCGGTCCACTGGCGCATCAATTTGAGGTTGGCCATAAAGGGGAACAGCTCGACTGCGTGTGCCAGCAATTGTTCTTTTAACTCCAGGCTGGAACGGGTGTTATAGAGCGGGTACGGGTCGGAGCCGCCACCAAACACCAGTTCGCCACGGCCAGTTTGTTGTACGTAACAGTGGAACGCAGGGGAACTCACCAGAGGGTCAAGGAACGGCTTCACTGGTTGAGTCACCATCGCTTGCAGCGGATAAGACACAATCGGCAGCTTGAAACCGGCTTTTTCCGCCAGCAGCGAGCTGTGGCCAGACACCGCCTGTACCGCACAGCCGCATTCAATGGTGTGTTCTGCGCTGCCTTGTTTGGCTTTGACAGCGGTCACTTTGCCGTCTTCCACCACCACGCCGGTCACTTCAGTCAGCTGATGTAATTCCACACCACGCTGGGTCGCGCCTTTGGCATATCCCCAGGCCACGGCATCGTGACGCGCCGTCGCGCCATCCATATGCCACAAACCCGCCAGTACCGGCTGGTGACCCGGATTCATGTTCAAGGTCGGCACCAGCTCACGGATTTGCTGCGGGTCGATCAATTCGGTTTTGCCACCGAAGTGCTTGTTTACTTCGGTGCGCTGACGAAAGCCACGAATGGCGGCATCCGTATGGGCCAGGGTTAGCTGACCACGTTTGGAATACATGATGTTGAAGTCGAATTCGTTCGACAGTCGCTGAAATAACTTCACCGACTCGCTGTAGAACTTCACCCCTTCCGAGGTGAGGTAGTTGGAGCGAATCACGGCGGTGTTACGAGCGGTATTACCGCCGCCAAGGTAGCCTTTTTCCAGTACCGCGACATTGGTGATGCCGTGGTACTTGGCCAGGTAGTACGCAGTGGCCACACCATGCCCGCCAGCACCGATAATCACCACGTCGTAGCGACGTTTGAGAGCGGTCGGTGCTGGCAGATCGGCGTCTTGTTCAAACGGATAATCGTTTTTCAGCCCGTATTTCAGAAGTGCAAAAGGCATGGCCTTGCTCCTTGTTGATCGTCAGACGCCGGACATCTGCTGCAAGCGTCTTGCAGCAACCAGTGTGTTTTTCATCAGACAGGCAATGGTCATCGGGCCAACACCACCAGGAACCGGCGTAATGGCGTAGGCCACTGGCTCCACGGCTGCGTAATCAACATCCCCGACCAGCTTGCGCTGCGTACCACCAGAGGGGCCAACGCGTTCAATGACGTTGATACCGACATCGATCACCGTCGCGCCGGGCTTGATCCAGTCCGCGCCGATCATTTCCGGGCGGCCAACGGCGGCGACCAGAATATCGCCCTGCTGTGCCAGTGCCTGCGGATTCGGGGTACGGGAATGAACGATCGTCACGCTGCAGTTAGCCTGCAACAACAGCGCAGCCATGGGCTTGCCGACAATATTGGAACGCCCCACCACCACGGCGTGTTTACCGGATAAATCACCTAACACCTGTTCCAGCATGATCATGCACCCTTGCGGGGTGCAGGGAACCAACGATTCCTTGCCGACGCTGAGCGCGCCGACATTGACCGGATGAAAACCGTCAACGTCCTTTTCCGGGCTGATCGCTGCAATAATCTGCTCTTCGTCCAGATGTGCTGGCAATGGTAATTGCACCAGAATGCCGTGCACCGCTGGGTCGGCATTGAGGTCGGCCACCAGCTGGTTGAGGGTATCCTGGGTCGTATCCATCGGCAGACGATGCTCAATGGAGTTGAGGCCGGACTCCGTAGCGCGGGCAATCTTGTTGCGCACGTACACCTGGCTGGCCGGGTCTTCACCCACCAGCACCACTGCCAATCCGGGCTTGATACCATAGCTATCAAGAAAGGCGGCCGCATCGCTAGCGACCCCGTCCAGTACTTGGGCTGAGATAACTTTTCCGTCGATTCGAATAGCCATGGTGTGCACCTATTTGAAAACGACGGTTTTGTTGCCATCAACAAACACACGATGTTCGGTGTGCAGTTTGACAGCCCGCGCCAGTGCCACGGTTTCGGTATCGCGACCGGCAGCGGTGAGTTTTTCTGGCCCCATGGTGTGATCCACTGGCTGCACCGATTGCTCGATGATCGGGCCTTCGTCCAGATCCGAGGTCACATAGTGGGCGGTGGCACCAATCAGCTTCACGCCACGGTCATAGGCCTGGTAATACGGCCGGGCACCTTTGAAACCTGGCAGGAACGAGTGGTGAATATTGATCGCCTTGCCCGCCAGCTCGGCACACAGGGTGTTCGACAAAATCTGCATATAACGGGCAAGTACCACCAGCTCGGTGCCGGTTTCCTTGACGATGTCGATCAGCGCTTGCTCTTGCTGGGGCTTGTTCTCTTTATTGACCGGCAGGTGGATAAAGCGGATGCCTTCGCGTTCGGCCATGGGCCGCAGATCCTGATGGTTGGAGACCACGGCAGTGATTTCCATGTTCAGTTCACCCTTGTTCTTGCGATACAGCAGGTCACTGAGGCAGTGATCCGCCTTTGATACCATGATCAGGGTCTTGATCGGCGCGCAGGCGTTGTTGAGGCTCCAGCTCATACCGAAACGTTCGGCCACGTCGGTGAAACCTGTGGTGACTGCCGCGTACTGGTCTCCGGCTTCAAAATGAAAGCGGGTACGCATAAAGAAGTTGCCGCTGTCCTGGTCATCAAACTGGGACTGCTCGCTGATGTAGCAGCCTTTCTCCGACAAGAAGCTGGCGACCGCCGCCACAATGCCACTGCCCGCCGGGCAGGTGGTTTTTAATACGTATTCAATTTTTTCGTTGTCATGAGGCATGGTTCTGTTCCCCTGTTGGCTTGTATCAGTTGGCTTATATGGAGTTTCAAGCCGCACAAAGCCTGCGAAGTCAGTCGCTTCGCTGATCAATTCAGTTGTTGTGTTCACACTCACCCGCTGGCATGCAGGGTTCGGCGGTGTCTCGGCACGGCAAGCTCGCTCGTGTGGTTAACCCGGCTGGCTAGCCGCAAGCTTCACCTCGTTCCCCTGTTCCTGGAAGACAAAGGGCACCCGGCTACCACGCAAGAGCGTGGGAGCCAGTCTGGTCGTCGCGCCCGACGTCAGATTTCCGCCGCCAGACACGGCCGTCAATAGCCACCCTGACCCGGAATCCAGCTGGTACCTGCCAGCGGCACTCGGGCCATGGCGGCAGATTCCACCGTCAGGGCGACCAGATCTTCCGGTTCCAGGTTACGCAGATCACTCTTGCCACAGGCGCGTGCCAGCGTCTGGGCTTCCATGGTCAGTACCCGCAGGTAGTTGGCCAGGCGGTGACCAGCGCTAACGGGGTCGAGGCGTTTGCTCAGTTCTGGGTCTTGAGTCGAGATACCCGCCGGATCCTTGCCTTCGTGGTAATCGTCGTAATATCCGGCAGCGGAACCGATTTTCTTGAACTCGGCATCCCACTTTGGATGGTTACAACCCAGCGCAATCAGAGCAGCAGTACCAATCGCTACCGCGTCGGCACCCAGTGCCATGCACTTGGCGACGTCGGCACCGTTGCGGATACCACCCGAGACGATCAGCTGTACCTTGCGGTGCATGCCCATTTCCTGCAACGCCTGTACGGCTTGTGGAATCGCGGCCATGGTTGGTATACCCACGTGTTCGATAAACACTTCCTGAGTCGCAGCGGTACCGCCTTGCATACCGTCGACGACGATCACATCGGCACCGGCTTTAACCGCCAGTTTGACGTCATAGTAGGTACGGGTCGCACCCACTTTAATGTAGATCGGCACCTGCCAGTCAGTAATCTCTCGCAGTTCCAGAATCTTGATGGCGAGATCGTCCGGGCCAGTCCAGTCCGGGTGACGACAGGCAGAACGTTGATCGACGCCCATCGGCAAGGTGCGCATTTTCGCCACCCGATCAGTAATCTTCTGACCCAGCAACATGCCGCCGCCGCCCGGCTTGGCACCCTGACCCAGTACCACTTCGATGGCATCGGCCTTGCGCAGGTCGTCCGGGTTCATGCCGTAACGGGAAGGCAGGTACTGATACACCAGTTTGGTGGATTGGCCTCGCTCTTCCGGTGTCATACCGCCGTCACCGGTTGTCGTCGTGGTGCCGACTTCAGAGGCACCCCGTCCCAGCGCTTCTTTGGCATTGGCAGACAAAGCACCAAAGCTCATACCGGCAATCGTGACCGGCGTCTCGATGACGATCGGTTTTTTGGCGTAACGGGTGCCCAGCGTGACCTGGGTGTTGCACTTCTCGCGGTAACCTTCCAGCGGGTAGCGGGACATACTGGCCCCAAGGAACAGCAGGTCGTCGAAGTGCGGCAATTTACGCTTGGCACCAAAACCACGGATATCGTAGATACCGGTTTCGGCGGCGCGGCGGATTTCCTGCATAGTCAACGCGTCAAAGGTCGCGGACTCACGCAGGCCAGGGTTCACATTCAGATCTTTTTCGCTCATATCACTATCTCCTGGCTGCGGGCCTAGTAGGCTGAAATGTTGTCTACTTTGAAGTTATACAGCTGACGGGCAGAGCCGTAGCGCTTGAAGCTGGCCGGGTCTTCATCAACCCCGGCGCGGTTCAGCAGCTCGGTCAGGTAGTCGAGATGTTCCTGACGCATTTCTTTTTCGATGCAGTCAGCACCCAGCGAGGCAACCGTACCCTTGACAAAAATCCGGGTTTCGTAGAGCGAATCACCCAGCGCTTCACCGGCATCACCACACACCACCAAAGCACCCGCCTGACCCATAAAACAGCTCATATGGCCAACATTGCCCTTGACCACAATTTCCACCCCTTTCATGGAAATACCACAACGGGCACCGGCGTTACCTTCGATCACCAGCAGGCCGCCGTGCGCGGTGGCTCCGGCCGATTGTGAGGCTTCGCCCTTGACGCGGACGGAGCCGGACATCATGTTTTCAGCCACGCCCTGCCCGACATTACCGTGTACCACGACGTGGGCTTTCTTGTTCATACCGGCACAGTAGTAACCGGCATGACCTTCAATATCGACACTCAGCGCCTGGTCGAGACCACACACCAGGTTGTGGTCGCCCTTGGCGCCAGTTATTTTCCATTCGCGTTCGGTGCATTCCGCCGCCTGATCGTGCAGCATCTGATTAATATCGCGCAGCGAGGTGGTGGCCAGATCAAATGTTTTCATGTGATGTTCCTCGTATTAGCCCTTGGCAGCTCGCGTGCTCAGGCACGTTCCCAGACATAGATTTTGGCCGCTTCCGGCTCCCACACGTTGGCATTCTCGATACCGGGCAAGGTGGTCAGCGCCTGATATTCGGAAGCCATGGCGACGTAGTCGTCGGTCTCAGCCAGTACCGCCGGCTTGCAGGCGATGGGGTCGCGTACCACGGCAAAACCGTTCCGGGTGCCAATGGTGAAGGTAAAAAAACCGTCGAGGTCCTTCATCGCATTTTCCAGCGCCTGATTGAGGGTATCGCCCAGCTGCAGACGACGAGCCAGGTAACCGGCCGCCACTTCCGAATCGTTTTCGGTCTCGAAGCGGATGCCCTGGCGTTTCAGTTCCAGCCGCAAACGGTTGTGATTCGACAGCGAGCCGTTGTGCACCAGACACAAATCTTCGCCAGTCGAGAACGGGTGCGAACCGGCCATGGTCACGGCAGACTCGGTGGCCATACGGGTGTGGCCAATGATGTGTGTGCCCTTCATACCCTTGAGATTGAAGTTTTCGGAAATCACTTCCGGCAGACCCACTTCTTTCAGAATCTCGATCGAGTGACCGGCGCTGAGAATCAGCACTTCAGGTGCTTTTTCCTGGACATACGCCGTGGCGGTGGCGGCATCGGTGTGCATTTTAAACACGGCAACGGTGGCATTCTGAAACCAGCTGACCTCGGCATTCAACTCGGCACGAGCCGCTTCTGCCAGCGCTTCCCAGTCGTAATTCAGATGCTCGTGACGCAGGGTCAGCTTGGTGCCATCGGCAACTTCATCACCGTAAATGGCAAACCCGGCGCTGTCCGGGCCGCGATCGGTCATCGCGATCAGCATGGGTTCAAACAGGGCACCGAGCTGGCTCTCCAGCGCCGGATTTTTCAGGTACAGACCTACGATTCCACACATCGCGTTATCCTCGTTTTTTCACAGTCGTATATTCATTACACACTTCGCTATGCCTGCTTCAGACCGAGCGAAACCGTTCCGCTTTTGCCGGGGCAAAAGCAGTGAATTCAGTATTTAAATGTTTGTTTCTCATTCCCATGCTCGCGCCTGGGAATGCAAACCGCAGGGCGACCACGCCGGAGCGTGGCAGCCAGTTACAGGTTACTTGGCACTGCTCAGAAAAATTCGCCGTAGCGTTTCACTTCCCAATCACTCACATGACGGCAGTAATCAATCCACTCGTCTTTTTTGAGCTTGATAAATTCACCCATCACTTCCTTGCCAATGGCGTCGGTCAGCACGGTGTCTTTTTCCAGCTCAGCAATGGCTTCACCCAGGGTTTGCGGCAGAATTTCAATGCCTTGCTCTTCGCGTTCTTGCTGGCTCAGTGCGTACAGATTGATATTCATCGGATCACCAGCTTCCAGCTCACGCTCAATGCCATCCATACCAGCAGCAATCAGTGCCGCGTGCACCAGATAAGGGTTACAACCTGAGTCTGGCAGGCGGAATTCCAGTCGTCCGTAAGGTACGCGCACCATGGCAGAACGGTTGTTGTCGCCGTAGCAGATATAGGCCGGTGCCCAGGTCGCGCCAGAGGCTGATCCACCCACCACCAGTCGCTTGTAGGAGTTCACCGTTGGCGCGGCGATGGCACACAACGCCTTGGCATGCAACAGCAGACCGGCGGTGAAGTGGTAAGCCATTTTCGACAACCCCATACCCTGCTTGTCACTGTCATCGCCAAACAGGTTCTTGCCACTCTCATCGCAAATCGACAGATGGAAGTGCATACCGTTACCGGTACGATCCGACGCGGGCTTGGGCATAAAGGAGCACACCATGCCAAGGTCGTTGGCAATTTCACCTGCGGCCATACGCACCAGGGTGAAACGGTCGGCAGAGGTCAGGGCATCGCTGTAGGTGTAGTTGATTTCGAACTGGCCGTTGGCGTCTTCATGGTCGATCTGATACACGTCCATGCCGACTTGTTGCAGGCTTTCCACCAGTGTTTCGAGAAACTCACGCGAGCGCGACAGCCCCTTGTAGTCGTAGCAAGGCTTGTCCAGGTTGTCGGTATCATCAACCGGCCCCAATGTGCCATCGGCGTTACGCTTGAACAGCGAGAACTCAGGTTCAAGACCGGTGTTTAATGTCCAACCCTTGTCGTCCAAGCGCTTGAGCTGGTTTTTTAACACCACGCGACTGTCGTAAGGATGTGGCTGATTATTGACGTAACCGTCACAGGCAATGCGGGCATAACCTGGCTGCCAAGGCACCGTCGTCAGACTGGCCAGATCACCACGGGCGAGGAAATCCGGGCCGTGTGGCTCCATCCCCATACCCCAGACCGCAAACCCGGCAAACCCGGCACCCTTTTCAACAACATCCATAAGACAATTGGCTGGCACTGACTTGGTCTTGGCCACACCGTGAATATCAACAAACTGCGCCAGCACATACCGAATATCATTTTCCGACATAAAAGCTTCGATTTCGGCGGCGGATGGGGTCGTGGACGACATACACTTGCTCCTGATTCCTGGGTCAGCTTTTCGCCGAACCTTTATTTCTCTTTAGGAAAATTAATTTCTTTAAGTGAATGCAACCCCTGTGCCATCACTTTCCTTGAGGGAATATTTTTTTCATATTGAACCGAAAGCCCCGATTTACCTATAGTGAGTCAATAAATTTTCCCGCAAAGAAACCCTCTTGCACCTGCTGTAATGGTTGAATGGCTGTTTTTTAGCACCATTAAAATGCAACCAATCACAAAATCGCACTACAGAAGGGCAAACCAGGTATTAATGGAGCTTTCAGATATGGAAGGAAACGACACCCGTTTTAATCTGGATCAGTACATTGCCATGAAGGTCAAAAAGGCCAGATTGGAAGAAGGATTAAAAATCACCGATGTGGCGCGAATTTCCGGCATCAGCCAGGGCATGGTCAGCAAAATAGAGAACGCCCAGGTCTCCACCAGTCTCGAAACCCTCAGTCGCCTTTGTACCGCCATTGGCCTGCCTATTTCGAAACTGTTCAGCGACTACGACCGCCCGGATGGCGGAGCCCACTTCACCCCGTCGGGAGCAGGACTGGAAGTCGTCCGCAGAGGCACCGACAAGGGCCATACCTACCAACTACTGACTTACCAACGCGGCGGCAAACGCAATTTTGAACCCTTCCTGATCACCATGGACGATCTGTCGGAAGTTTTTCCGACCTTTTCGCACCCCGGCGAAGAATTTATCTACATGCTGAAAGGCAGCCTGATTTACCGCCACGGCAACCACCTGTATGAAATGGGCCCGGGCGACAGCCTGACCTTTGATGCCGAAACGCCACACGGCCCGGAGAAACTGGTCGAAGTGCCGTTGCAATTGTTGTCGATTATTAACTACGTGGAAGAATAACGGTCGGCGGACTGGCTTTTCGACAGCCACGGAGGGCGTCCGTACAAACCGGCTCCGTCCGTGTCCGCAAAGTGTCCACTAAAATATAAGTGGACACTATCCTGAGGGCGCTTGTGGATTACCGCACACCATGGTGGGTAATCCTTGGGCGTTACCTGCTGAGTCAGCTTGCCTTAACGAGACACCAAGGCCAATTCGGCATCGCTATTCAGTACAGTCCACCAACTGTTGCCATCGGCGTCATAACCGACCAGCGGTTCGCCGGAGCAGGCAGCATCACGAGACGGTGCTGTTACGGTGTAGCTTTCCAGCCACAGGCCCTGGTAAATGCAGTCTGCGGATGTCAGTGCTTCCCAGCCAGCGTCAGTTTTACGGGCCAGCAAGACAGCGTCTCCAGACAATGTATCAACGGCGGTCAGGGCGACGCCATAACTGTCGGCAACGGCAACGCTCATATCCCAGCTTTTGCTGGCAGTGGCTGGCAACGTGACGGCACTTTTGGCGCTGCCAGAAGGAGACGACAGGTCGAGTCCGGTATCTACTTCAATGTCTTGCGCGGCACCGTACGCGCTCTGGTACAGGCCGTTCTGGTTTTGTGTTCCACTGATAATCAGGATATCGGAACGGGTATCCGCTGTTGCATCGCTCCAGCTTAGGATCACGTGTTCTTTCAGATCGATGGTAGTTTCAGGAATCAGCAGGACGTCTTCGTCTGCGTCTGGAATCGCTCGGGCCGCACTGTTCAGGTTGGGCGTCCAGCTTTCGTGGTACACGTACATCCACTGATAGGCCAGACGGGCCAGATCGGTCAGGGTTTCGGCGCGGCTGAAGCCCGGGGTGTATTCCATATCGCGGGTGCGGGTGTCGGTGCGGTTAAAGGTGGCGTTGGAACCACCCACCAGTTGCGCCAGAGTGCCGTCGCCCGCAATACAGAGGTCGGTCAGATATTCGGTCTGGAACACCAATACCGCGCGCGTGTCTTCTGGTACGGAGGTCGGGTACACCACGGTTTCGCAGCGGTTGCTGGTGCGGGTGAAGGTATCCAGCATTTTCCAGTCGGCGCTGAAGGCCTGGTCGTCGTCGTTGCTGGAGGCGGTATGTTCTGCAAAGTAGGTGGTGTAATCCACGCGGTCATTATCAAACGCCAACCAGCCGGAGTTGACGTTGTACGCCGTTGAGCCACTGCTCAGGGTGTCGTTTTTCTGCGCCACCACCATCTGGATCAGTTCACGCTCGCCGTAGCGGTACTCGTAGCCCTTGTAAGACGCGTTGCCCGCCATGATTTGGGTGTAAGCACCCATGCGGTAGTTGCCGCCTTCCGGGGTTGAGCCTGACGGCGTAGTCGTCAAGGCGGTTTTAGAGGTAATCAGTGAACGTTGATACTGATGCTCATGGCCTTGCACGTAGATAACATCGTGTTCCGAGAAGTATTCACGAATGTCTTCCTGCACACTGTAGACCCAGTCGTCATCCTTGGTGCCTTCAACAATTTGTTCACGGGTCTGGCCATATTTTGCGCCTACCAATCCATCGTGGCTCGCCACAACAATGTGGTCGACGTTATCTTGGTTGGCTTCGACCACTTCCTGGATCCATGAGAACGCGGTCGGCAAGTTATAGTAGGCTAGGCCAATAATCAGTACGTTTTCACGGATCACATAGTAGTTGATCCATTCGGCACCCGGCATATGCACGGCGTCTTCCGGGATGTAATCCCGCATGGTTTTGATCCATTCGACAGTGTAGGCATAGCTGGTTTCGTGGTTGCCCATGACCGGCAGGAATTCAATGCCTTGGTCTTTATAAGATTCGGCCACGGATGTCCATTCGTTCCATTCAACGGTGGTGCCACCGTCAGTCAAATCGCCCAGCGCAATGACCATGTCCACACCGGCTTCGGCCTGGTGGGACAACACTGCGCGCATGGGGTGCAAGGCAACGTGAGACTGGCCTTCGCTGTCGGTGCCACCCTGGGTATCGGGTAACAGGCCGATTTTATAGGGTTGGTAACTTGATTCAGCCGAGGATGAATCATCATTATTGGAGTCACAAGCAACAAGCCCGCTGGCTGTTATGGTGGCAATGGCCACCGACAGAATCGAACGGGTCATGCCCTGAAAACGCGTCATACTACCTCTCTGATATATCTAATAATAATTCTAGAAGCGGCAGTATCGGCACTGGACATGAAGGTTTATTGACGGTTTGAGTGGTTAATAATGACAGCCGTTTACATTTTTTGAGTGTAACCCGGTGCCGGGTTTTCAAAAGCCAGACTTTCCAAAGGCTACACTATCGGTCGTTAGTCCCTCACTGCCCTAGCAACTCGCCCAGTACATCCACCAGTGCCTGGGCGGCCACCGACAATGACAACGTCAAGCTCCATCACTTCACGCATCGGTATTTCCCACTCCTCTACGCTTTCTCAAAGCTTGCGTGCCAATTCAGGTAATGCATCAAACAAGTCCATTACCAAGCCATAATCCGCGACCTGAAAGATCGGTGCATCTGGATCTTTATTGATGGCGACAATCACTTTGGAGTCCTTCATACCTGCCAAGTGCTGAATCGCACCGGAAATCCCCACCGCAACATACAGATCAGGGGCCACAATTTTCCCAGTTTGGCCAACCTGCAAATCATTACTGACAAAACCGGCATCAACTGCTGCACGCGATGCGCCAATCGCTCCATTAAGACGATCTGCCACGGCTTCCAGTAATTCGAAATTACGACCATTCCCCATACCCCTGCCACCCGAGACGATCACGCTGGCAGCCGCCAGCTCTGGGCGTTCAGATTGAACCAGAACCTCATCAATGAAGACGCTAGTCTGGTCATCACAGTGTGTGTCGATACTCTCAATGACGGCACAACCACCTGTTGATGCTGCCTTATCAAAAGCAGAAGTACGCACCGTGATCACTTTAATCGGATCAAGAGACTGCACCATCGCAATGGCATTACCCGCATAAATCGGGCGCTGAAAAGTATCCTCGGCATCCACCGCAATAATTTCAGATATTTGGCCAACATCGAGCAAGGCTGCCACTCGAGGCATTACGTCTTTACCCATGCTGCTGGCGGCCGCCAGAATGTGTTCATGCCCTTCTGCCAATTCGATAATCAAGGCCGATAGTTTTTCCGGTAATAATTTGTCATAAGCGGCGTCGTTGACCAGTAAAACCCGATCAATACATGGAATACTGGCAGCCTGCTCCGCCACCGCTGCACAATCATTACCTGCTATCAGCAGGGTGATACCATTACCGATACGACGTGCTGCGGTGACGACATTCAGAGTACTTGTATTAAGGGTTTTGTTATCGTGTTCTGCGATTAAAAGAATTGTCATTACCGTACCCTCAAATCACCTTGGCTTCATTTTTCAGTTTATCCACGAGTTCATCCACACTGGCCACCTTGATACCCGCCTGACGCGCTTCGGGTGAATCCACGCTCAAGACCCGTGCATGCTGCTTCAGCTCAACGCCTAACTCTTCCGGAGTCACCACCGCCATCGATTTTTTCTTAGCCCTCATAACATCAGGCAATTTTGCATAACGCGGTTCATTCAGGCGTAAATCGGTAGTTACAACGGCGGGCAATGCCAACTCAACTGTGCGCAGGCCACCATCGATTTCCCGAGTTACCTGAACTTTGCTGCCATTTACCTTAACAACGGACGCAAAAGTTCCCTGAGGACGTCCAGTCAAAGCCGCCAACATCTGACCTGTCTGATTGTTATCTGCATCAATCGACTGCTTACCCAGAATGACCAGCCCCGGCTCTTCGCTCTTCATCAGAGCGGCCAACAGCTTGGCAATATTAAGAGGCTCGGCAACGGCATCAGTGTTCACCTGAATGCCACGATCAGCGCCCAGCGCCAGCGCCAGGCGCAACTGTTCTTGCACCACATCAGGCCCAACAGAGACAACCACAACTTCAGAGGCGATACCTGCTTCTTTCAAGCGGACAGCCTCTTCGACGGCAATTTCACAAAAGGGATTAATGGCCATTTTGACATTGGTCAAATCCACGCCACTACTATCAGCCTTGACCCGAACTTTAACGTTGTGATCCACAACCCGCTTTATGCATACCAGAATTTTCATTCACTCTCCCTCTGATCAATACACACATCGGTCACTTCGACCCAGGGCTGAATAGTCGTAAAGTTGGGAATATCGGCCATCAATACACCCGCCGCCGCAAAACTGCTTTCGTAGTCTGCTAGACGCTCAAACAGAATTCCGGTCATCACTTCAAATCGTGCCGGACGACCCGGCTCCCCCCCACAAAGACCACTTTCTACATGAATCCCCTTACAGGCAGATCCCAGCAGTCCGGCCACCATGGGAATATGTTTGTTGCAATAATAATCCAGGTCGAATCCGGCACCTTCAGTGACCGGGTACATAACATTTATTTTTATCATCTTGTTTATCCCATCTTTAAAAAAACAGCTTTAGGGTACATCTATAAATTATTGCGCTCGAAATGAAGGCGTTTAAAATCGACTAGAAATGCTCATTTATTACTCATAAACTGCGCTTTTCGTCGATTTTTTTCCTTGTTCTTTCATCGCTTGCTATATTTTTAGATGCACCCTTTAGAAAGCATTACGTTAGAAGGCATTACGTTTATTCTCCGTTTGATCTCAACGGCATAACCAGCACCGGCACCGATGCGGAATCGAGCACCTTTTGTGTTTGTGAGCCAACCAATAATCGCTCCAATCCATGATGGCCATGAGAAGCCATCACCACCAGGTCACAAGCGCTGCTGTGGACTTCGTTAATAATTTCCTCAAACGGCGCATCACCTATACGCAGCTGGGTAACCGCTCTGACACCATGCAAGGCAGCGAGATCCAATGCCGCCTGGAGAGTCTGTTTGGCTTCATGGAGTGCTATGTCTATAAAACGATCAGGAGACAGAGTTCTTTGCAGAGCCCCTTCAGCAGTGCCTTCAAAGTCCTGACAGACCGTAATAAATGTCATCGTCGCTCCGATCTCACTGGCAAATTTGATCGAATATTCCGCCAATCTCATAGCCAGGGGCGACTGATCCAAAGGTACTAGCAGGTGCTGGTACATGTATTTTTACTCCGTATATTCATATTATTTTCATCAGCTATCTCTTTATATTCAGAGCGCAACAGGAAATGACCGAGAGATGGAATAAGAATCAGAGCACCAATCATATTCCAGACAAACATGAAGGCCAGCAGGATACCCATATCAGCTTGAAATTTTATAGGTGAAAGAACCCAAGTACAAACGGCAATCCCCAATGTAATTCCGGTTAATACAACCACTTTCCCAGTAAATAGTAACGAACGATAATACGCTTCGGACAGAGTCATACCCGCCCGCAAATTAGCCAGCGTAACCGAAAGGATATACAAGGCATAATCCACACCAATACCAACCCCCAAGGCAATAACAGGTAAGGTTGCCACTTTGACGCCAATACCCAGAAAAACCATCAATGCTTCGCATAACACAGACGTCAATGCCAGCGGTATAATTGCACATATAACCGCCCGCCAGGATCTAAAGGTGATGTAAGCCAGCAGGGTGACCGCTGCATATACCAGCAGCAGCATTTCAGAATTTGCCTTACGCACCACAATATTGGTTGCCGCTTCAATCCCGGCACTGCCAGCGGCCTGCATAAAGGTTACATCAGCGGTGTTGTTGGCTGCGGCAAAGGCTTCTACCACCTGTACCACCTCTTCCAGAGTATCGGCGCGATGGTCTTTCAGATATGCGTAGATCGTCAGCAGGTCACAGTTCTGGTTAAACAGTTCTCGAGAAGCACGGGTAACAATCGAGTTGATTAGCGACTGAGAACGTGGAATTTCATACCACAGCAGACTCCCTTCGTTCATCCCTACCGCAGCGGCCTTGGCTTGGCTGGCCAGAGACCGGGTCGACTCCACACCCGTCAGTTGCTGCAGCTGCCATTCCAGCGCATCTACTTTGATCAGAGTGCCATAATTGGCGCACTCGTATTGGGGAGTACGCACCATCACAACGAAGATATCACTGCTGGTTGAGTAGTTGGCCGCCAAGAAGGCGTTATCCAGGTTGTAGCGTGAATCCGGGCGTAACTCTGGCGCACCAGCATCCAGATCCCCAATTTTCAACTGCTGGCTGACCACCAGCCCAAAGCACCCCAGCCCGATACTTACCAACAAGGCAATAGACGCGTATTTACGGCGGGTAAAGAGATCCAGAAAATCCCAGAAGCGGTGTTTTTTATGCATAGCATCCTGCAAATCAGACTGCTCAGAACGCAAGCTACGCTGGGCCGCTTTCGGATCAACCCCCGAATATGACAGTAAAATGGGGAGTAATACCAAGTTAGTGAGAATCAGGGTTGCCACACCAATACTGGCGGTGATGGCCAAATCCTGAATAATCTGGATATCAATCACCATCATTACGGCAAACCCCACCGCATCGGCCCCGAGAGCGGTCAACCCCGCCAGGAACAGACGCCGAAAGGTATATCGAGCCGCAACCAGTCGATGAGTACCACGACCAATATCTTGCATGATCCCATTCATTTTCTGGGCGCCGTGGCTCATGCCGATAGCAAAAACCATAAACGGTACCAGAATGGAATAAGGATCGAGTTCATAGCCGAGTACTGGCAACAGGCCCAATAGCCATACGACAGCAATCAGAGAACAAAGCACCACTAGCAGAGTACTGCGGACGCAACGTGTGTACCAAAACAGCACACCAATACAAATGGTGATCGCCAGTGCAAAAAATCCGAGTACCTGCACAAGACCGTCAATCAAATCGCCAACAACTTTGGCGAAACCGGTGATATGAATACGGATTTTTTCCGACTCATACTTGCTACGAAGCTCTTCTAGATGGGTTGCCAACGTATGATAATCCAGTCTATTGCCAAGATCATCACGCTCCAGCAGCGGCACAAAAACAATACTTGATCTCAGATTGGTAGCCACCAGCTGGCCGATTTCCCCGGAACGCTCAATGTTGATACGCACCTGCTCCAGCGAATTTTGGGAACCATCATAATCGTCAGGAATAACAGGCCCTCCATCCAGACCATACTCGGTCACCGCAACCCAGCGAGTAGATGGAGTCCAAAGGGACTTCATATAAGGGCGTTCGACACCTTCGGTCAGGAATACCTCATCATTTATTTTACGTAACACATCCAGATATTCACGATCATAGATCGAGCCGCCGGTATTTTCGACAGATATTCTGACAGCATTACCAAGGCCAGATAGCTCGGATCGATTTGCAAAATAATTGACAATATATGGATGACTAGCCGGAATCATTTTTTCAAACGAAGCAGCCAATCGCAGGTTGGTTGCCTGCGCAGCCAGTAATAATGTCAAGATCAAACATATTCCGATAACAATACGTCGATGATTAAACAGCAGACGTTCAACCCGAGATCCCGAATTATGATTAAATTCGACCAGATCCTGAATAACCGGGTGCTCAGATTGGGCATGATGCACGACGATACTCCATTTTTATTTCAGTGACCGGCGCGAAAGATTGTTCGCACCAGAAAAGATTAGCTGTTTGTCTGCCGA
This sequence comes from Oceanobacter antarcticus, assembly GCF_044962685.1. Lineage (NCBI taxonomy): Bacteria > Pseudomonadati > Pseudomonadota > Gammaproteobacteria > Oceanospirillales > Oceanospirillaceae > Oceanobacter > Oceanobacter antarcticus. The sequence continues at coordinate 82,699 of NZ_JBBKTX010000011.1, read as the reverse complement.
TTCAATAAATGCCGAAATCGGTCCATTGGCAGACAAGCCCACAGAATTGAAGAATGTTGCATCCTTGCTCAAATGCAGCTGACCGGTTTCGTCTGCCAGCACAATCGCTCCATCTGACAAAATATGACCAGCGACTATAGAGGTTTCTGGCAGATTGAGTGCTTTCCAGGATTCTCCTTGATCCGTGCTCGCGAATGTTTTACCACGCAAGCCATAGGCAATCAGGCTCTTGTTACCTAGCGGCAGAATTCCGAACAGAGATCCATCCCAGCCCACATTCAGTGAAGAGAATGACTGGCTGTTATCATCGGAACGAAACAGGGCTCCCTGCTCACCGGCGAGGTATATGAAATTTTCCTGTTGGACAACAGCATACAAATGGCGACCTGCGGGGTCTGCGATACGTCCAATCAAACTTTCCCAATGCTTGCCACCATCACGGGTTGCAAACGCGATACCATAGGCACCAACGATGATGCCGTGCAACGCATCGGTAAAATGTATTCCAAGAAATGGCTTGTCGGCACCATCCTGCACCAGATAGCGGGCTGCCTGCATGCGACTGTCATTAGCACTATCCTTTTCAGCTGCCTTAAGTTCAATCTGCGCAGCCTGAAAACCGTCTAGCTGCTTTTTCCAGTGCTTACCACCATCCACAGTCTTCAACACCACACCGCTATGACCGATCGCCCAACCGGTGTCAGCATCAACAAAATACAGTTTGGTGAGCGTGACACTCACAGGGACAAAGTCGGCCTGATGCCAGCTTTGGCCTGAATCATCAGAAAGCATAACGACACCACGCTCGCCGCACGCCACCAAGCGATCGGCTGCCCGCACCACACTGGTGATTAATACATGATGGGCACGTGATGATTTCGTGCTCTCCATATTCAGAGGATCCAAACGAACCATATCTTCTGAAAAAACATTCACTGAGATAAAAGCCAAACCAAGAATCAGTGAGATATTCCGTAGATATTTGGTCATAAAATTACCTGATTTCCGAAACGTGAATGAGTCAACCCGGCCTTCCGAACGAAAACCGGGACTGACCTTTAAGAAGTTTTAACGAAGACCACTGGCCCCCATTGAAGCCCCGGTAAAGAAGCTATTTGGCTTATCATCCACAACTCGAAAATATTCTTCGTTAAAGCACTGCACACAACTGAAGGTTTTAGCCTGCAGATCATATACAAATGTTGTGTCCGCAATGACGATCGGGTAATCCGGTTCAACTGTTGGCATAACATAAGAGGAACGCCACAATTTACCTTCGGCGTCATATCCATCAATCATAGATACCGCCCAGGTATCTTCGTCAAAATAGAAGGTGCGTTTCGGCAGAACGTGACGCTTGCCAGCTGCAACCGTTGCTTCTACAACCCAAACCCGGTGCAGCTCCCAGCGCACCTTGTCTGGATTAAAGTGAAAAGGCACCAGCGCATCATCCATCGGCGTCGCCTGGAAACCGTTAGTGTTGTAAGGGATATACATTTCCTTCTTGCCAAGCAGCTTCCAACTGTAGCGATCTGGTGATCCATAGAAGCCAATCACTTCGTCGAAGTAATTCGCGCCAGATGCCACGAAGTCAGGTGTATCATATGCCACCGTTGGGGCACGTCGAACCCGACGTTGACCCACCAGGTACTGCCACGCCTGTCGGCTGTTAACCAAACTCACGTTATCCCGAATCACCAGCGCTTCACCAGCCTTGAACGGTGGATCAGTGTTTACGAACCGCGCTAGCAGATAATCACCACTCCATTTTTCGGCATTGCCGCTACGGGCATAGTACGGCGACTGGTTGTTGTTTTCTGCACGGGTAGCGATAGTCCAGCGGCCATTGGACGATCCAACGACGTTCTTCAAACCGAACTCTGAAGAGCTGATTCGAGGATGCAAAATGTGGTTCCAGATGACTTCTTCACCAGACTTGGGAATCGGGAACGGCACGCCACCAAAGGCGTTCTTCACTTCACCGTCTTCACCTAAAGAGGCCCTGGTCGCATTAGTGTAAGTGTTTTCGTACACATAGCGTGGTGCTGCAGCGGTACGATGCGTTGGATAAACATCAACCCGGAAGCTTGGGTATTTCTTCATCAACTCGATCGTGCCCTGGCTGAGTTTGTCGACGTATTGGCCAGAATTGTTCGCGTCAATAAAAAACAACGGCTTTTCGGCGGCATACGGATCAGCAGAGTGGCCGGTATTCAGTTTGGCAACCTGAGGAGCACTTTTGCCATCCCAGGCAGGGATGCTACCATCAGCGTTGCCCGCCTTTTCCGCACCCAGCGGGGTCAAAGTGGTCTTGAGTTTGGCGGCTTCTTCAGCAGACACACCGGCCTGAGATATTGCCGGGATATAACATATCGATGCTACCGCGAATGCCAGCGCAGCCTTATTAAAAAATTTCATTTCCAGATCCTTATATTTCGTTAGAACGAACGCTGAACAGTCAATGCAACAAAATCGCGATCGCCGTAGTACTGGTCATAACTGGCATAGCTGGATGCTGCCGCATCTTCCGATGCCAATACCGGAGCCGGGCCGTCATCGCCGAAGAAATGTTTGTAGTTGAAGCTGAGTTTCCAAATCCTCTGAATATCGGCGTTAATACCAACGGAAATATCTCCACCATGCTCAGGAACCATCTGAAATATTGCTGAACGACCACTAATCCCATAACCCACACCAATTGGAACCTGCATATCAATCCCAGGAAGAACTTGAAAATATTCGGGTTGAAATACAAATCGAACGGCAGAATGGCCACGTGTACTAGTAGTGTTTTTAGCCGCCAGCCCCGTCGCACTAACCGGGTCATGGGTAACACTCATCAACCGATTATAGGCGATTTCACCAACAAAGCTGGCACCATCCCAAAGAGACGACGCTGTAAACACTGAAATGGCAGACCAATTCATATGAAAAGTGTTACCGCGTGCATAAGGCGTATTATCTTTATTATCGGCATCGGCCATGGTGCTAATTATCAGATCTCCCAAGGGGGCCAGTGGTGTATTGTGTCGTATGGATATTTCACCAGCAACATTGCTTTCACCAAACACGGTAGAAATACTGGCACCAAAAGTGTCAATGTCTCGCGCATACATCAAGCGATAAGTTTCAGTAGCCACATCGACTACTGGAATAGGGGCTTTTTCGCTATAACGAGCGGCATATACACCATAATCGGTATCACTGATGCGGATTTTAATACGGGCACCGAAGTTGCCGCTGTCGTCACCCTCAAGATCGGATACACGAGGTGCTACACCAGATCCAAAAGGAATCAGTAACAGATCACTGCCATCACCGACGAAGTCAGCGGCACCAAAATAGCTTCCCGCTGCCGGCAATCGTATCGGCTTCCATTCGTACTGATAGTAGGCACCAACAGATACATCAGGGGAAAGCTGGAAGTCGGTAGACACCTGCCCTACGGGCATGGCAATTTCTTTGAATTGGGCATTTGGCAAAGAATATGCTTTGATCAGATCGACCGGCCCCTGTGCCGCAGCAATACCGTTGGCACCCAGGAACAGGGTTTCACCGTAGAGCTGGGTATGCTTACCCACACGCACAGTAATACCGGATTCTTCACCCGTCATAAAACGGCCGTACAAGAAGGCATCCAGAATTTCGACCCGGCGCCCCATGACGTCCTGAACATCAGACGAATTACGATTGTTTTTTTCACCCGCCAGTGTTGCCTGGGTATTTGGAGGATTACCATCCGGATAGTCATTATATTCATTCATATAATGATCATCGTACCAAGCAGCACCCGATATACGGAATCCGTAGTTTTTATAAAGGAGGTCAAACTCAGAAAGTAGATCAAGGCGATTATTGATCAGACCTCGGTCATGCGCAAGATCTCCATAATCCGTATTCGGCTGCTCACCGGACTCACCAGAGGCTACATAATTATCAGGCTTATTAACACGCCATGCTGCCGTGTATTTAAATGTATTATCCCAACGGACTTTCAAGTCGGGATTGCCCGTATTGATCGATTGAGAAAGTGCTTCTGGAACACCACCTCCTAGCATAGCCACAATGGCAAGTGAGAGAACACACTTTCGCTGTGGAGTACCTTGTACACCATGTGGATCTGGAACAGATTTAGTCATATTAAACCCTTCAACTCGGATGGCAATCCCTAGAAGCGCCATCTCATTTCTATTTATTATTAGGGAAATTTTATTCTCAGCCAGACACTCCACGTCCACAATCACGGAAACCCGTGACCTATAACTTAATCCGGATTATTTTTCTTTATGCAGGGGCGGATTTACCCGCGTTTGAAGCGACAATCTATGATCATTTATCGGACACAAGCCTTCTCTTACATGCAAATCGTCGTCTGCCGATTAATTTAATGGCTTTGGTAAATGGGTTATTGAAAGAAAAAAACGGCCCCTAAAGGAGCCGTAAAAAGGTGCCTGCTAGCACCGACTGAGACAGATAAAAAGGCGGTGACAATGAAAGACTAAGAGGAAAACATCATCCCCTCTGCTAACTTTGTTAATGTAAGTTAAAAACCATCAATGACCAATACCGGATACCCGTTATAAACAACAAAAACTCCTGACATAAAACCAAAGCCATCCCCAAATAACCATCTATTTAATCCTGCACAGCGCTCGACTCTGGCAGCAACCCGCGCCCTTCGGGGGCTGCCGGATTAAATTGAGGAATTCAAAAGCATTAATCTATCAAATTTTATTGATACAACTACGCTTGAGTAAATCCGCCATCGACATATAAGGTATGCCCGGTGACATTGTCGGCTCCAGCAATATAGGCTACAGCCTCCCCCAGGTCCTTTGGCTGCTGTGGACGAGCCAGCGGTATATTAGCCCGTGACAAGGCATCCAGAACAGCTGCCGATTCAACACCCGATACAGCAGCATACGCCGGGCCCAAATGTTCAGACCACATCGGTGAATCCACAAACCCGGGACAAACCGTATTTACCGTAATATCGTAGGCAGCCAATTCTTGGCACCAAACCCGGGTCAACCCCAATACGCCACTTTTTGTAGCAGCATAAGCAGACTGAAAGGGTGCAGGCCGAGCAGCGGCGACGGAAGCCACATTGATAATTCGTCCACGCTTTTGTTTAATCATTGTGGTTACGACGGCTTGGGCACATAGAAAACTGCCCTTCAAATTAACATCAATCACTCGATCCCAAACGGCTTCCTCCAATTCCTGCAGAGGTGCCAGACCGATAATGCCGGCATTATTGACAAGAACATCAATGGTGCCAAGCCGCTCCAGTACCGTAGCCGCCATTTTTACGGTCGCCTTACGGCTAGTCACATCCACCGCCACTGCGATGGCTTTGTACCCCCGCCCTACCAATTCATCTACAAATCGATCGCAGACCTGTTGATCAAGGTCAGCGACCACTACCTGCATACCGCAAGCAGCGAGTAGCAGACACACACCCCGACCTATGCTGCCAGTAGCGCCAGTGACAATGACAACCCTGTTGCGAATATCCATCGATACACTCCTTGGTTGGTAACTTACCGACCGGTGGTAAAACCACCATCAACTGTATTGGCTGAACCGGTGACTATGGCCGCTTCGGCACTGCCCAAGAAGGCCACCATGGCGGCGACTTCTTCAGGGGTGGCACAACGCCCCATCGGATGCATATCATCCAGCGCTTGCCATTGCTCTTCATCCGTTAATTCAGCCATAGTCAGTGCAGTTCGCACAAATGTTGGGCAAACCGCATTGACTCGCACGCCATACTTTCCATACTCGATAGCGGCGGAACGGGTGAGACCAAGCACACCATGTTTGGCTGCCACGTACGGGCTGACACCGGCAATACCCATCAGCGCAGTAACCGATGCAATATTAATAATTGCACCTCCACGCTCCTGCATATGCGGCAGTTCGGCTTTCATGCTATTGAAGACGCCAGTCAGGTTGACATCAATCACTCGTGCCCAAGTCTCATCCTCCTGATCTGCCAGAGGGGCAAACGGAATGCCTATTCCGGCGTTATTCACCGCCATATCCAACTGGCCAAACTCTTCAAGCAAGGTGGCAATCGCCTGCTTCAGCTGTTCAGGTCTGGTCACGTCTGCGCACAGAGCCAGTGCTTTGGCACCTTGCTCCCGCAGTTTGCTAGCAACTCGTTGCGCCGCTTCAATGGAATAATCCAGCACGGCGACAGCAGCACCTTCGGCAGCGAGACGCTCACAAATGGCTTCACCCAAACCGGCACCACCACCGGTCACCAGGACGGTCAGCCCCTCGTACCTTGAGTTACTGAGATTTTTCATACTGTCTCCTGAATTTGTTCTGAAGGGGCGATCCGGCCCGATAGCCACGCCCCGCCGAATTGCATGGATCAGCGAATAATGTCGACCATATCGCCAGCAACCTTTTGACTCACAAGCTCGGCATGAAGCTCACGTACACCCACCACGTAAGCGGCAGGCACCATCCCTACCGCGCGCTGCTGTCCCCGCAGCAGGGTGTCAATCACCTGAGCTCCCATAGAGGCAGTACCCACATATCCGAATGCAACTCCCGGTAGAGACACCGAACGCATGGTGGTACGGCCACGACCATGACAGGTAATCAAACCCCGATGAATATCAAAATCCTCCCGTGGAGGCTCACCTTGCGGCGCTATTTCCATCGCCCAGCGATTGGTAGCTTCTTCCTGCTCTTGCGCTGAGCGGTGCTGATAGTCACTGGTAAACTCTTTCATGCGCGAGATAACCAGATTCATCAGAGCCTGATTGCGGAAGGTCACCAGAGTTGAGCAGTTGATGACACGTTTGTCGTCCTCAAGCCAGACAGACTCACCACCACCGCTCCATGGCAAGGCCATCAGCACTTCATGAATTCCCGGCACCACCATATTGACACCTTCGATCGGCCAGGCTTCTCGCTGGTTGTTCTGCAGCCGATATTGCGGCTGACAGCACATCCGCATGAATGACAGGGTTGAGGACACAGAAGGCACACCAGAGAGTGTGTAGGTAATATCCAGAGAATCGATGCCATCAGTTTCCAGTACCTTTTCGGCCACCATCAGTCCCAGGTTCCACATCGCAGAGGTAGCAGGCAATAACGCCAGCCCTTTATCCGCAAAGCGCTGAGAATATTCAGCCTTCAGCAAGAACATCCAGTCTTGCTCACCGGTACAGTCCAGATAGTGGCAACCGGCTTCCAGTGCCGCTTCCACAACCGGCTTGCCCAACTGCATATAAGGGCCAACGAGGTTATGAACGACGTTTTTCCCGGTAAAGAGTTTGGTCAGTGCTTCTTTGGTGTGTTCAACCGCGACCACCTCATATTCAGCACCTTGCAGTTCTTCCATAGCACCGAGTTGCTTTTCCAATCGCTCTTTATTGCGTCCGGCAGCAATAAACGGGATTTTGCGCTCGGCCAGTTTCCAGGCAAGATGCTTGCCGGTGTATCCACTGGCACCATAAACAACGACTTTCGGAGAGTTCATAGTTTTTCCTTTTTTATTTTTTGAGGGATTTAACGCACAAGGCACTCAACAGGATCAGCCAATACGGTCCCGATAGATCGGGTCCAGACCTGCCTTGAATTTCTCGACCAGAAACCGTGGCTGCACTTTTTCTGTGGCAGTTTTCGGGAGTTCTTCCATTACATGAATAAATTCGGGGATCATGTTGTTTTCGAGGCGGCCCCGACACCAGGCGAATACCGACTGCGGGTCAAAACCATCCGCTTTTCCCGGAACCACAGCGATGACGATATCGCTTTCACCCGGCGCGCCTGATGCAGCTGGAATACCGTAAGCCGCCACATCACTGACATCAGGATGCTCAGCCACCACCTTTTCCACAAAACCGGGGTTGATAAAGTCTCCGTTATGACGAATACCACCACCCTTGCGATGCTGGTAGAACACCCAGCCATCAGCATCCATCGTCACCACGTCGCCGGTGCGCAACCAGCCGCCTTCGACTTTGGCAGCCGACGCTTGCGCATTATTGAAGTAATCCACGACAGCAGGCGAACCATCGGCAGGCCGGAACCAGATTTCACCGGGTACTCCAGGAGGTACTTCATTGCCCTGTTCATCCACCACAATCGCTTTCAGCACCGACGGTGCGCGTCCACAACTGCCAATCGGGCCGACACCTGGCGGATTAATGGTCATGCCACCTTCCATAGCGCCATAGAATTCAAAAATATCAACACCAAAGCGCCGGGCAAAATCGCTCCACAGAACAGCAGGCATACCAGCACTGATAACCAGACGTACCGGGTTATCAGCATCGTTAGCTCGCTGCGGTTCGCTGTAGATGGCAGTCACCATGCCACCAAGCAGTGAAAACGTGGTGCATCCATAGTGCCGGACAATGTCCCACAGGCGGGACTTGGTGAAACGACGGCTGATCACCGCTCGCAATCCCATTTTCAATGACGGAGCAAGGGTCAGAAACTGGGCATTGCCATGCGTCAGGGACAAACCGGTATAAGGGCGATCCTGTTGGGTATACCCAAAAACCGCTTGACCCTGATTTGCCACAAAGCCAAAACGGCCGTGCCGAACAATCACACCTTTAGGGTCTCCCGTCGTTCCAGAGGTGTACATGATCTGCATCGGCGCAGCGTCATCCTTGGCCATCACCTCAAGCTCTATTTCAGGAAGTGCAGTTGCCAGGGCATCTGCCATGGATACGGGGGTGATTGACGAGCTATTCCCAGCCAGCCAGTTCTCACCAACCACATAGGCGAACACCAGACTGGGGACTGCATCCACACACTCAAGCAAAGCCTGCAAGGTGTAATCGGCGCAGATCACCCCCAGACAACTGGCGTCATTCAGCATGAATGTCAGTTTTTCACCACGGGTACGCGGGTCAATCGGCACCAGTACCGCCCCCAGAATGGCGGCAGCAATCATGGTTTCTACAAACTCGGGATGATTTTGCATCAGCAGGCCGATACGATCTCCGGTATGAATACCGCTCTCTTTCAAAGAAAGGGCTATACGCTGGCTGTTATCCCAAAGCTGCTGGTAGGTACGAACCTCTTCGCGTTCACCATCCACAAAGGTCAGAACATCCAGATCCGGCTCTCGCGCCACACCTTCAGCGACGATATTCGCGATAATGCTCATATTCTTCATAAGTAATATCCCTATACCGCCAGAATCGTCACGATCAGTGCCGCAACACTGTCTTTTACGAATCCACCACCGTTTTCGGCCAAACCGATGCGAGCACTTTCGACCTGTCGGGCACCAGAGCGGCCCTGTAGCTGCTCGGTCAGTTCTACAATCTGGGCAATACCGGTAGCACCAATTGGGTGGCCTTTACGCAGCAAACCACCAGAAGTACTCACTGGAATACGTCCCCCCAAACGGGTAGCACCAGACTCAACCAGCAGCCCACCCTCACCTTTAGGGCACAAACCCAAATATTCGGTATGAATAATTTCAGAAGGTGCAGAGGCGTCGTGAAGTTCCACCAGACTCAGATCAGACGGACCAACTCCAGCTTCTTCGTAAGCCTGGGCAATTGTGGCTTCAAACACACTTGCTTCACTCTCACCCTCAGCGAAGTCCCAGCCGGTTTTAAATGCGGACGACAGCACACGCACCGGTTTGCTCAAACCCAGCTCACGGGCTTTTCGCTCACTGACAACCACAACAGCGGCAGCACCATCACCAATAGGTGAGCACATAGGCAAGGTCAGTGGATAAGCAATTTCTCGAGCCGCAAGTACTTGTTCAACCGTGACGACATCACGGAATTGGGCGCGCGGGTTCATGCTGCCGTGATATGAGTTTTTCGCCGACACAGCTGCAATTTGCTCTCGGGTAGTACCATATTTCTTCATGTGATCAGCGGTCATCATGGCGTAGATATCCATAAATACAGAGCGCTGACCTCCTTCCGTCACGGTCATACCAGCGGCTTTCATACGAGCATTGACGGTCGCTTCAAGTTCGGCTTGCAGCTCTACATCCGCCGCACCGGCAAAAACCGAAAAGCTTTTCGCCTTGTCTTCGTGAACCAGCTTTTCATAACCGCATGCCAGTACCACGTCGTAGGCCCCTGCCGTCACCATGGCAACAGCCTGGTTAAATGCAGTAGATCCAGTGGCACAGGCATTTTCGACATTGACAACCGGAATGCCTCCAATGCCAACTTCGCGTAAAACGATTTCCCCCGGCACACACATTTGGCCAGTAATCACTGCCGCTGCCGCATTGCCCATATAAGCGGCTTGCAGATCTTGCGGAGAGATACCGGCATCTTCCATGGCCTGACTAATCGCCTCACCAGCCAAAGATTTGAGATTGCGATTCATATGACGACCGAACGTCGTCATACCTACGCCCGCCACAATTGCATTCGTTTTCATTTGAACTCCAGAATAGTTTTTAATCGACGAGGCTTAGAACAAATCAGGATCGATCATGTTAAAACCTGCTTTCAGAGCAAGAATGTCGTTACAACCATCTTCAATCATGGAGGCGCGAGCATCACGGAGGATCTTTTCGATCTGGTACTCTTTGGTAAGACCATTGCCTCCGAACACCTGCAAAGCCTCGCTGGCCACTTCGAAAGCGGTCTGAGTGGCCGTAATCTTGGCCGCCATGGCAGACTGGAGGGAGGGGATTTCTGCTGTGTGATTATGCAAAGCGACACGCTGTGCCAACGCCCGTGAGGCCTCAACCTTGCGATACATATGGAACAGCCGGGCAGCAACAGCCTGATGACGAATAATCGGAACGCCACCCTGCTTGCGTTGATGCGCATACTCAAAAGCCAATTCGTAAGCAGCACGGGCAGCACCCGTCCAGACACACGCCATTTGACTGTTTGCTTCGGCGTGAATGAGATACACCGCCCGCTGATAATCTTCAGGACCCGCGACGAGATAATCGGTAGTCAATTCAACGTTATCGAAATACACCTCACCCTGAGGCAGTGCACGCTGCCCAATTTTGTCCAGCGGCTTGCCGCGGGTAACACCAGGCGCATCCATCGGCACCAGAATACAGACACCATGCTGGGTATCAGCACCATCGCCGGTATCGGCAGAACAGAACAAAACACACACTTCGGCCGTTGGTGCGTTGGATACCCAAGCCGCTTTCTGACCATTAACAACAACCTTGTCACCGCGAATGGTCGCCACACAGTTGGGGCGTCCATAATTTCCCTGGGCATGAAATGCCTGGCGACTGATATCCAGAGAATCACTACCGTGATCCGGTTCGGTAATAGCCCAACAACCACGTAAAGTGTCGGGAAAACGTTCAATAAGGAAAGTCCGGTTAAATACCAATGCCATCAAGGGTGGCAACGAACAGGCACCATAGATAATAGAAAGGCCGCCATCTCCCCAGCCCATTTCTTCCATAACAATCGGGAACAGACGGCCACGTTCTTCCGGCGACAAATCCATGAAAGTTTTTGGGGTTATTTCCAGTTTCTTGAGCTCTTCCAGATAGGTCCAGTACGGCGAGCCAGGAGCAATCACCTCATCTGGCGTCATTTTATCGAGGGCGATACCAATAGGACGCATCACTTTTTCAGCGAATGAGTGAACCATGTCCTGCATTGTGCTTTCTAGTTCACTCAACTGCCGGTCTGCACCCGTTGGAGCGAGTTTGACATGTGGTTTTTCAGACCAATTGAATGGCGGATGATCTGGGCGACCGCTATCAACAGAGTCAGTAGATGCTGATTTCATAATCATAGAATTCCAAAAGGCTTTTATTTTATTTTCATCAATAGCCACGGGATCAGATCGTCGAACCCGGCACAGGGCCAAACCGCAATCGATGCAATGACCAGCGTTGTAATCATTTTTAAACGCCTGATCATCATTGAACAATCACGGAAAACCGTGATATTCAATTAAAGAGGCAATCTGCTAGTATTCAAAAACTGCCAAAGAGCAGCTCTCAATAATAAAAATAATCAAAGACTGATCTGCGTCTTGAAAAGACATGGAGAACGGTCGAGAAAAGGCAATAGACGCATGAAAATTTCCGACAAGCAGCCAGTATCCTTTCCAGGTTTATTCAAGTTTGGAGCAGTTCCACGTCTCATCATGGGAAAGCTCGGAGCACCATCACAAACCCCGGATGCCATCGTCAGATCGCGATTGATCAATCGGATCAAACAATCAGATAGACGCATCACCATCGTTACTGCACCGGCAGGCTTTGGAAAATCCATCCTGCTTGCACAGCTGCATCAATCCGTCGAAAAGGAAGGTACTCCCACTGGCTGGCTCACCCTTGACGAACGAGATAATGATCTCGGCCGTTTTTTAGTTTATTTAAACCAAGTGGCCTCAAGGCTTCTTCCTTTTGATATTTTACCATCACCAGACATCGGAAACTCCAGCCCTACACAGTATTTCAGCATCAAAAACCATATAGCCTTATTGGTTAATAAACTGACAACCACAAAAAACCCTTTTTATATTTTTATTGATGAGTTTGAACATATCAAGAACCCGGAAGTTATTAAAATAATCCAGGAGCTGATTAATTACCTTCCTATTGATAAAAAAATAATAATAGGTAGCCGAAATACCAAGATTCTACATTTATCATCATTGGAAATAAGCGGTCAATTACTCAGTCTGGATGAATCAGACCTGCGCTTTGATCAGCCAGAGGCATTGGCACTATTCAACAGACAGCAAAAGCCTCAACTCACAGAATCCGATATAGAAATCGTGATAGCCAGAACACAGGGCTGGGCCGCAGGTATCAGACTGGTACTGCTTTCCATGAAAGACCAGGATAAACCAACTAACTGGCTGGAGAACCTCTCTGGCAGCAGCGATCACATTGCAAGGTATCTGGCTGAAAATGTTCTGTCCCAACTCTCTGATAACGCTAGAAACTTCCTGATTTCCACCAGCATCCTCGAACAGTTGAACAGTAATCTTTGTAACTTCTTGCTGGATCAGACAGACAGCCAGGAGCTTTTAACCTATTTTGAACAGAACAACCTTTTTATTTCCAGAATCAGCCAACCACTAGAACCAGGAGTTATCTCCTATAAATACCATGCCTTGTTCCGGGACTTCCTGTTCAATGAACTAAAAGCCCGACAACCAGAGAACATTCCCACATTGAACCACAAGGTCGCCAACTGGTATTTCAGCCGCAATCGCTTACGACCCGCAGTTGAGCATGCCCTGCAATCCGATGACATGACACTGGCCGCGACCATGATGAACAAGTGCATTATGGGTCTGATTGGCGTAGCACAAATGGATACCGCAGCCACTTGGGTGAACAGAATCCCGACCAAGCTGGCAGAAAACCAGATCAACATCCAACGCGCCAAAGCCTACGCCATGATCTCATTGCATAAATACCATGAGGCGGAAGCGGCCCTAGCAAGATACCAGATACTAGAGGAAGCAGAGGGGGGGGACGTTTCTCAGGAGGTGTGTGTACAGCTGGCCCTGCTACATGAGTTCAGCGACCGTCATGACCGCACTGCGGAAGACATCAAAAATTTCAAGAAAACACCAGGAGATGACCCTCTGCTCAGCAGCATTGCCTGCAACATCTCCGCTTACCACCATATATCAAACAGCGAGTTTGAGAGTGCAATTATTTCGCTGGAAACAGCGAAACAGATTTACGAAACCTCAGGCCCGGATCTACAAGCCTGGCCCAAGGTGTATTCCTATTGTTTCGAAGGTTTAATCGAATTTCTGCACGGTAATCTGGAGTCTGCCACAGCGATTTTTGAATTCGGTAGTAAAGAAGCCCAGGGTGCTGCCAAAAGTATCGCGGCCAGTTTTATATCCCGCTCTCAGTATGAGGGCGACAATCTGACCCAGTCCTGTGAACTGATCCAGAAACACATTCCCACCCTGAAAGATACAGGCGACCTCGATACGATTATCATGTCCTATCGAACAGCTGCCCGTTGTGCCCATCTACTCGGAGAACATCAACAAGTCGATGCCCTGCTGTCTGAGCTAGGCAATATCGGAGATCGACGGGGTGTCAACCGAGCCAAAGCGTCAGCTTGGCTAGAGAAGTGTCGGTTCAGCTTACTCAAGGGTGATACAGAATCCGCCAAACGTTACCTGGAGCTTGGCTGTAATAAAAGTATTTGGTCGGTACACAACGGATTTCACTTGTTCGCCAATGAAATTGAAGAGTGCGAACTGGCCGAGCTGCGCATGGAAATTATTACCGGTAACCCGGCAGTGGCTATCGACAGATTGCCTGAGCTGATCGAATTGGCATCCCAAAACAACCGACTATACCGACGCGCACATTTGCAAAATCTTCTGGCTCAGGCTTTCTATCGTTATGGCGACCACGCTCATGCACTACATCATTTCAAAATTACGATCAAATTTTGCGAGCAACATGGTCTGCTACGATTGCTGGCTGATGAACCCTGGTATATCAACAATATGCTGAATGCTTTTGAAACCAGTCTCTGCACGGCCTGGAAGCCTTATATCGACAAGCTTTCCACAGCCATCAGTAAAAATGCCTTGGATGACTCTTACCAAGCAACTCCGTTGATTCTCCCGAATCCTCTAACACCGAGAGAAACCGACTTGATAAAACTCGTCAGTGAAGGCTGCGCCAACAAAGAAATTGCCAGATTGATGACTATCTCGGAAAACACGGTAGAAACCCATCTCAAACGGATTAACCAGAAGCTTGAAACAAGCAATCGAACCCAGGCAGCCACCAAAGCACGCGAACTCGGAGCCATTCAGTAAAAGTAATGCGCTCAATAAAGAGAATGAGCAAGGGCACAGATAAAGAAAAGAAATTCCCACGCGATATATCAATCTACAGTAGCCAGACTTTTGCAGCTTGAACACGTCTTCGCGGTGATAGTCGACCTCACAATGAGACTCTGCAAACAGTGTACCCAGCCCTTTGCTGGCTTGCTGATGCTGGGTAGCATCCATGGCTCCACCGCCACGTACAGTCCTTCAAAATACCAAAGTCGCACCACACTCAAAGTCCCCATATACCAGGCAATCCGGTAATCAACCTCTCTGCCCTAGCGACTCGCCCAGTACATCCACCAATGCCTGGGCGGCCACCGACAGTTCGTGTCCTTTTTTCACCAGAATGCCGACTTCCCGACCGATCGTCGGGTCTTGCAGTGGCACGCACACAGCGCCCATCTCTTCCATTTGCTGACGGCATAGGGACGGTACTGCACTGACCCCCAGTCCGGCGGCCACCATACGTCCGACCGTCGCCAGTTGATGGGCATCGTAGGCGACGTTTAACGCCATATTATGTTCCGCCAGACGATTTTCCAGCATCAGCCGCACAATTGATGGCCGTTGCAGGGCGATAAAGTCTTCCATTAGCAGCCGTGCCCAGGGCAGCTGTGCGGGCATGGTAGCCGAGAGGGTGGAATTCGGCGGCAGTACGGCGACAAATTCGTCGTTGAACAGGGGCATAAAACCCAGATCCGAGGCGCCGTCCGGACTGAGCGAGACGCCCACTTCGATACGGCCGGAACGCACCATACTGACGACCTGTTCGGCCACCACGTCATGCACTTCGACCCGGACATCAGGGAAACGCTGACGATAAACCTTGAGTGCCTGGGGCAACAGGCTGGCGGCAAAAGAGGGCATTGCCGCAATCGCCACCTGGCCCAGCTTGAGGGCAAAACGTTTTTGCAGTTGTTCCTCGGCATTGTCCCAATCGGCCATCAGACGGCGGGCGATGGGGAGTAGCGCCTGCCCTTCCGGGGTTAATGCCACCGATCGGGTGGTACGGCTGAGCAAGCGTCCGCCAAGTGTATCTTCCAAATTTTTGATCGCCAGACTGAGTGCCGGTTGGGACAGGTGCACCTGGGTGCTGGCTTCGGCAAAGCTGAGGGTACGGGCGACAGCCAGAAAGGCACGCAGCTGTTTTGCGGTCATGGGGTATCTCCGACGGAATACCGCCATCATAACCGTCGGAGACGCGCTGTCGCTATCACTCGATAGGCGGACGTCAGCGAGTGGTATCACAACCCGGAAACCCGGTGTACTGCTGGTTATCGAATAATATGCTGTTCAAACCAGGCCGCCAGTCGCAACAACGCATCATCTTCCCTGGCTCGCCCGATCAACTGCAAACCCAGTGGCAATCCATCACGATCGACTTCGCCTGGCAGGGTAATGACCGGCAAGCCCATGGCCTGCCAGGGACGGCTCATATGCGGTGCACCGGTTTTTTCCAGACCTTGTGGTGCAACGCCGGGAGCCGCTGGAGCCAGGATGGCATCAACCTGATCATGTTGCGACCAAAGCCAGTCGCGGGTGGAGTCCGCCGCACTCAGTGAGGTCAGGTAATCTGCACGCGGCATTGTTAAACCATCGTTCATCAACGCCTGTAATGGCTCGCTGAGCAACTCCGGTTGTTGCGATTCGATAACAAGGTTACGGCATACTTCCCACGCCATGATACGGCCATGATGAGTCACCATCTGTTGCAGGCGCGTACCGGCATCGAGCCAGATGACGTCAACACCGGCCTGTTGCAGACGCTCAGCAACCTGTTGCAGTGCCGTATTCATATCGATAGCGGTGTCCCCCACGTTTTCCCCGGCACACAACAGCATACGACGAGGCTTGAGTGCAGGCTGTGGAGCCAGTGCCGACTGCCGTAGCAATACGGCTCGCAGTAACTGGATATCTTCCACCTGGCGGGCAAACAGTCCCAATGAATCCAGCGATTGTGCCAGCGGCTGGCCGCCACGCAACGAGAACTCTCCCCGACTGCCAACATACCCGACCGAGCCACAGTAGGCTGCTGGCCGGATCACTGAGGCAGCGGTCTGGGATCCCAGGGCAACTGGTACCATGGCATCGGCCACGGCGGCGGCGGAACCACTCGATGAGCCACCGGGGGTGCGGGCCAGGTCGTGTGGATTGCGGGTTTTTCCGGGCCGAAAGTAGGCAAATTCCGTCGTCACTGTTTTGCCCAGTACGATGCCACCCGCCGCACGAATCAGGGCAACACAGGTGGCGTCTTCAATGGGTTGCCTGCCCTGATGAATGGGCGAACCCATGGCGGTTGGCATATCGGCGGTATCAATGATGTCTTTGATGCCGACTGGCAGCCCCTTGAGCAGGCTCTGCTGATAAAAGTCCTGTCGCGCTTGATAATTGTGCAGGTAGCCCGTTCGGGACAAACGAACTTGCCAGGCTCCCACGTCGGGTTCGCGGGTTTCGATACGATCGAAGCAGGCATTGATCACGTCGATGGCGCTGCATTCCCCTGCTTCTATGCGGCGTAATGTTGCCGCCAAACCGGCTGAATTCAGGGAATCGGTCTCGTTCATCAATGCTCCACCTCTGGCGTTTAATCAGGTTGGTTGAGCTATGGTACAACGCCAAATAAAAATTATTCAATTGAATATTCAAGTATTTGATCAGATCGATAACTGAAAGATCAGCGGTATGACGGCGGAGTCTCGAATCGGATTAAAGAGTCCGTCAGGAGTGCGGGGCACTGGCCTGCAAGACGTTGTTCAACCACCAATCGTTAACAACCAACCTGTTAACAACCAACCGCTCGTGCACACCAGTGGCATGCACGGTTGGTATCCGGCCCAATCCCTGCGGACAGCCGTTACATTACCCGGTTCATACGCAAGAACTTGAAGCTCTCGCCAGGGCCGGTTTCGTCGGCATAAAGCGTCACACCGGACTTGAGGCAAATGCTCAGGTTGGTATGCGTGGCCTCGGTGTCCTTCGGCAACAGGTGATCAACCCCGGCTCGTTCTTCCAGCAGCTCTGCTTCGGTGGCGACCAGCATGCTTTGCTGGAATTCGTTCAGGTCGATGCCTTGTACTATCTGGTAGCGACCGTAGTCACAACGTACCGGGAAGGAGTAATAGATACCCTTGGCGATGCCATAACTGCCATCGCTGGCGATCCCCATGCTGACGATCTGGCCCGGCTTGGTACCCAGTGCCCAGTCGTGCATATGGTCAACAATGGCCTGGGCCGCAGACGGCGCACTGGAAACGCCACGCTTGTCGAGAATCGCCGCGCCGCGTCGTTGCACGGCGGGCATATAGGTTTCGGTATACCAATCCATCGGAATCACCGGCATGGCCGGGCGACCGTACAGGGTTGACTGATACAGATCCGGGAACTGGGTGGTGCTGTGGTTACCCCAGATAATCACGCCGTCGATGTCTTTCGGGTTCACCCCGGTGTGGTTGGCCAGCAAGCCAACAGCGCGGTTCTGATCCAGACGCGTCAGGGTTGTGAACTGTGACGGGCTCAGTTTGGGGGCGTTACGGGCGGCCACCAGCGCGTTGGTATTGGCCGGGTTGCCGACAATCAGCGCCTTGACATCGCGGTTGGCGAAGTCATTCAGCGCCTTGCCTTGCTTGGCAAAAATGGCAGCATTTTTCTCCAGCAGGTCACTGCGTTCCATCCCCGGACGGCGCGGTGTAGCACCAATCAACAGGGCGTAGTGAACGTTGTTGAAACCTTCTTCGACGTTGTCGTGCAGGGTAATGGTGTGTAACAACGGGAAAGCGCAGTCTTCCAGCTCCATCGCCAGGCCCAGCAAGACTTCCATTGCCTGGGGAATTTCGATCAGTTGCAGGATCACTGGCTGATCCTTGCCGAACATTTCACCGGCGGCAATCTTGAACAATAAATGACTGGCAATACTGCCAGCGGCACCTGTTACGGCAATCCGTATTGGTCTACGCATAAAAAACTCTCCCTTGAGAAAAAATCGGTCGCGCTATCTGGCGCAGCACCAACCAGACTTCGTACGACTTTAGTCCAACGCTATCACGGCTTTATGTCAGTCTGCAGTGGATATTATGGGCCATTGCTATTGCAAATCTGGATGGTTCAGCCTTGCTTACGCAGAACTGACGGGGTATCCGCACCATTCAGACAGGTCGAAAAAACATTCAATCTAGCCTGTATAAAAGCAGATACCTGCTGTTCTTTGGTGGCTGCAGGGCAAGCCAAAGACAGTACCTTGGTAGCAAGGCGCTCAATCGGAGACAAAAAAAAACCCGCCAAAACGGCGGGCAAAACTTGCGGGCTTGAAACACAGGCTGATAATTCGGTTTTTTACGCCGCCAGCAGGCAGCGGGTTTTCAGCACGATTCTTGACTCAGGTCATCTTGTGATCAGGCCATGATGAGCCTTCAAAACATCCCTACCGCTCAATTCGTTGACTCATACTGCGCCAACCACTCCACCAGCATTGGATGAAAGCGCGTGAGACCCTTGTATTCGATCAATGGAGCGGGCAGGTCTTTCATTACACGATGCAGACGTCGTGCCCATTCCGGGTTGGCGCAAAGATCATCAAAACTGGCCAGGTAGGTACGTATACTGAACATCAGCGCATTGGAGCGTGGCATACGATCCATCACCTGAAGTTCGACCCGAAGATGTACCTTTTCACCGATATTGTCGGGGGTTATCGACGCTCTGTCGTTACCCCAACGGGGGTATGTCTCAGGGGAAGTGTCCATACGGGCATTGATGGTTAATGTCCAGTTGAGGCGACGAACCGGACGATTCACCTGAATTGCCGTCAGGTATTTCAGCGCCCGTTCAAAAATGCCCATTTCGTGCGCCATGGGCACCGGGCCGTGCCACTCACTGAAACTCATACCGGCATCAAACGCCAGTGACCAGTCGGCCGGGCAGGTGATGATACCGGCGTCCATAAACAGGTCGCCATCACGCTGATCCAGCAAGGCAATATCACCCTGTACCTGACGGCCAATATATTCCAGCGGCGGCAGGGGTAATGTGCTGCTGTCACCAAAAGTGAAGGTATCTTCAATATTTAACAGCTGGTTGTGCCAGTGCCATTGATCACCGTCTTTACTGAGGCTGAACCAGTCCGGGTAATCCTCGGACAGGGTGGTCATGGCGCGGTCAATCAGATCCCAGCAGGCCAGATCCATATGCGGCATGGCAAGGCAACGCTGCGGGTTTTCGGCCAGCACCAGACCTCGTTCGTGCATTTCCGAAAGGTAATGCTCGTCGATATCAAACAGGTGTTCGTTAATGCTGCCTGGCTTACCCGGCAGGGTATGCGGCTCGATATTCACCGAGTAGCTGTACTGATCCTCCGGGAAGGGGAACGGAAAACGCTGGATGGCGAACTCACTGTTGGCATAGCTGAAGTCGTCCCGGAAGGTTTCGATTTTGGTCGGTGCAATACGCATTACATATCCCTCTTGGTTAGCATTTACCCTACTGGACAAACGCGCCTGTTCTGGTTTGCCAGGGTGCGCCATACGCACCCTGTGGCTCTATCACAGCCCTCGTACTTGGCTGATACACTTAGAGTTCCAGCATCAGGGTTTTGCTTTTCGCCCGTGAGACACACGGCATGATGCAATCGGCTCGCTCAGCGGCACCCAGGTAGTTGTCCCGGTGCTCAACCTCGCCTTCGATCACTTTGGTCTGGCATTGCCCACACACCCCGCCGCGACACATATTGGGAACATCGATTGCGGCGGCTTCGAGCGCTTCGAGCAGGCTTTCTTCGGCACCCACGTCGATGGTCTGGCCACTGTGTTTCAGGGTAACGCGGAACGGCGCACCCGGTTTCGGGGCGGCAAATTCTTCAAAATGAATCAGGCTGGCGGGATAGCCCATTTGGGCGGCGTTTTGCCGTACCCCTTCGATCAGCAGTTCTGGCCCACAGACGTAGACATGGGTGCCTCGGGGTTGCTGCTTCAACAAGGCCGCGAGATCACAGCGTGTCCCTGCATCGGCGTCGTAAGGCACACAGGCGTCACCCAGTGTCTGTTGCAGTTCTTCGGCATAAGCTCCGGTCTGTTTGCCACGAAAGCAGTAATGCAGTTCAAAATCTGCACCCTGGCGCTGCATCTCCGGCAGGTAGGACATAAACGGGGTAATCCCCACGCCACCGGCAATCAGCAGGTGTTTTTTGGCCCGCCAGAGCGGCGCAAACAGGTTGGCTGGCGGAGTAATCTCCAGCACATCGCCGACTTGTACCTGACTGTGCATAAACTCGGAGCCACCACGGGACACCTCTTGCAACCGCACGGCAATTTTGTAGGCGTCGGTGTTGCGCGGATCGCTCAACAACGAGTAGGCATTTTTCCATTTTTTGGCTTTGCCGTTGGCATCGCTACCCGACATCGTCACGACGATGTGGGAACCGGGTGAAAATGGCGGCAAGGCAGCGCCGACAGATTCAAGGGTAAATTCCTTGATGGTCGGTGCCACGGCGGAGACGGCAGCGA
Organism: Oceanobacter antarcticus; assembly: GCF_044962685.1. Lineage (NCBI taxonomy): Bacteria > Pseudomonadati > Pseudomonadota > Gammaproteobacteria > Oceanospirillales > Oceanospirillaceae > Oceanobacter > Oceanobacter antarcticus. The sequence goes on along the minus strand of NZ_JBBKTX010000011.1, from coordinate 61,427 downwards.
CCTTGACCTTGAGCGTGTTAACGGAGTGACTGACGGTCATTATTGCACCTCTTCAGGCTGGAAGGTCTGGCTACGATCTTCGGCATTAATGGACACGCCGACATAGGCTCCGTGCAAGCGGGAGAAGTGATCTCGTACCAGTAGCAATTCGCCACAACCGGAGCACCGGTGCGGTGAATGGGTCACGTCCTCGGTCAGCGTGTAACAATGAGTGCAAAACAGCCGCCGCCGATGACTGGCAGGTGCCATTAACTGAATCTGGTCGGGTGCAAAATCCATCCCCAGCAGGGCGTTGCGAATATCCCAAAGAAAGGGTTCGTCACCCGCAACGTACACCGCTGCGGCAACCGGGGCGTCAGCCAGCAACTTGAGGCTGTCGGCCAGATCGTCGCCCACCATTACCCAGAGTACGATATGCCCCGGTCGGGCAATGGCCACACACTCTTCGTGCATCTGTTTCAGGCCGGTCTGGTCTTCGTTCTGGGCAATAAAAATCTGCCACTGCTTGCCACTGAGCAAGGTCAGCGGCCGATATTCCGGGCGACTTTTGATGCGCTCGTCAATTTCAATCGATTCAGTCAGGGTCATCGCTGGCTCCAGGGTTCGTTCACATGCTCCCGTCAACCGGCGTTAACCGGTTGCGGGGTCACTGGCGAAGGCGATCGTGTCAGTCCTTGATCAGCCTTCACCTTCGCGGCGCTGGCCACAGAAGAAACCAATGCCGTAACTGGGCGAATTAAAGGTGATGACACTGCCTTTCTCGAAATAGAACACGTCGCCAACCTTCGCTTCAACGCTGTAGCCAGTTTCATCGGTGATAACCATTTCGCCTTCGACGATGATTTTCATTTCGTGATAGGTGTATTCGTACACCAGTGGGGCATCGGATTTTTCCATGCGGAAGAAGCCGCCGACGATGGTTTTATCTTCATCTTTGGAAACCGTGACGTCACCCAGCCAAGCATTGCTGCCTGGACGATTCATGCTGGGTTGTGGTTCTTTGATGGCTTGCGAAAAATGGGTCATTGGCATGGGTATATCCTCAGGTTATTGGTTGTTCTGTGCTGCAAGTATGGGCAGCTCAGGAGCGCACTCGGGTGCGTTCCGGGTCATAAAACGGTGTGGTCGTGACGGTCGCCGGAAGGCGCTTTTGCACCCCGTCGAGCTGGCCAACTTCCAGTGCCGTGCCTGGGCTTGCGGCGTCTGGGGCCACCCGGCACAGCGCAATCTGTTGTTTCAGCAAGGGCGAGAAGGTCGCGCTGGTGACGACGCCAACCGGGAAGCGACCTCCTCCGGCCAGCGGAAAAAACACCTCATCGCCATGGCTGACGGTTTGAGTGCTGTTGATGATAAGTCCGACCAGTTTCTGGCGGCTTTCCGGGGCTTGGCGGGCCAGTGCGGCGCGACCAATAAAGTCGTCGTCCTTGGTTTTCATCGGTACGGTAAAACCGATCCCGGCTTCGTAGGGGCTGGTTTGCGGACAGAACTCGTAACCGGCAAAGATAAGCCCGGCTTCAATGCGCAACATATCCAGTGCCAGCAATCCCATCGGGGCAATATCAAACGCTTGTCCAGCATCCCAGATGGCATCCCAGATGGCCGGGGCATCGTCCGGGTGAGTCCAGACTTCAAAGCCCAGCTCGCCGGTATAACCGGTACGCGATACCATCACCGGTTGTCCGCTGGGGCCACCCAAACGACCGATGGTGAAGTGGAACCAGGCCAGTTCTGCCACGTCCGGCTGGTGCTCGGGTGTCCAGATCAGCTGGCCAAGCAGCTCACGGCTGTTAGGCCCTTGTACGGCGACGTTGTGTATTTGGCGAGTGGATTCCTGTACCCGCACTTCAAACTGATGCTCACTGGCCAGCTGTTTCAGCCAGGTGCAGACAAAGGAATCACCGGTAATCAGGCGGAAAGACTGCGGCCCCATGCGAAACAGGGTGCCATCGTCGATCATGCCACCGGTAACATGACACAGCGCGGTATAGGTGATTTCGCCGACGGCCAGGCGACGGACATTACGGGTCAGCGCCAGCTGTAACAGTCGTTCGGCATCCGGGCCAACCACTTCAAACTTGCGTAATGGCGTCAGGTCGATCATCGCTACCCGCTCGCGACAGGCAAGGTATTCGGCCGTGGCACCCCAGCCTGAAAATTCATCTGCCAGCCAGAAACCCTTGTACTCACTGAAGTGACTGGTCAGGGCGGAGGTACGGCTATGGAAACCGGTTTGCTGGGTCATGCGTGGAAGCTCCTCGGGAATATCCCGCCAGGCGACGGATCGTGGAAAAGACTGCTCGGCATCGTAAACCCGGACGTGTATCGCGGTCGGGCACCAGCCGTTGGCTGAATCAATATCGTCAGGACAGGCGGAACTGAGACACAACAGATCGCGCTGGGCACGCATCAAGACGTAATCACCCGGACGCGACCAGGGTTCGTCTCCGGTCACTGCCCCACAGTCGCTGATGGCGGTGTTAAAAAAGAAATTGATCGCTGGCCAGCCAGCGCGAGGTGGAATATTCCAGTCGCACAGCTGGTTGTTGAAATTAGCGGTACAGCTGATATGACCAAAGTAGCCAGCGTCTTCATAAAAACGGGGCGTACAGGCCATCAGAAAACTGTCGTGACGGCCGACGGTGTCTTGCACCACTTCCAGCATCGCTGCCATATTCTGATCATAAAAACGCGAATGCAGACCCGGCGTTGGCAGGCTATGGCCCATCATGGTGCGGGTCGCCGCTGCGTCCAGAGTGGCTATCTCTTGGGGGGATATATCACCACGTCTGGACGCTTCTACGGCGTTCAGGTCAAAGGCGATAAAGTCGGAGCACTGCTTGCCCTCGACATCCATCACCTGAATCCATTGTCCGGCCTTGACGGTATAGGCGCGGGCGCTGCTATGGGGGATATGCAAATCCAGTACAGGCGGTGCCAGCGGTTCGGGCAGGTTATCGGCGAAACGCGCACTGCGGTGGCCAATGTCCACCTCCCCCGGCGCTATCTGGCTATCCACGGCCATCGCCTCGGCGGGAGCCACAATCACCAGCGTCTGCTCTTGTCGGGCAATCAGCGTGCACTCCGCCATGATCGCCGCAGCCGGAATCGCCAATGCCTCCGTCAGATGTCCGGCAACCTGCCAGTGCTGTAACTGCTGGCATGACAAACGCGAACGACGGTCACTCTGTTCCAGCAAATTCAGCGTGCCGCTGGCCACACCGGGGATCAGCGACAGGGCATTATTCTCAAGCTCCAGCGCAGGGGCTAGCACGGCATCGCAGCGGATAATCTCGACGCCCTGCAGGGCGTCACTGCCCGTCAGCGTCAAGTGATCACCTGGCCGTAACAGCAACCGCAAAACCTCCTGGCCACATAGCCGGTAACGCCGACAATGGACTGGAATCCGGGATTCAGACTGTGGTTGCAAAGCAAACGCCATAACAACTCCTGCTGGCTCGCGCTGTTCTGTGCGTCACCCCAGTGCAATTCTCCGAGACGGGAGTCACTCTGGTGCATATTCGCCGACCGACAAACGCAAAGCCTGGTTAACAAATGGTGGAAACAGATGACTTGTGGCTGTTTCCCTTCGGTTAAAAATATTTACTCAAGGGATTGTTCTCCTCAATACTCAGGAAGGGATACTCACTTGAGAATATTCCTCTCAAAGGCAAGGGAATTGGCCAAAAAAACAACAAAAAAGAGGAACTGGCACAGCATCTGCTACCTGTCATGCCCAAAGGTCTTAACTGGTCGGCGACCACCCTCGCTTCCAGGGCCATAAACGGAGGGAAATTCGATGACAGTAATGCAATCGAATGGCATAACCCGGCCAGTCGCTGGCCGACTGCAGCGCCTGCTGGAATGGCTAATATCGACGCCACCAAACCGATACAGCCGATCCCGGGCGGTCGCAGATAATGCTCAGGTCGTCATGCAGCGATTATTGCCGGATCTGGCCTGTGATATCGCCAGCTGCCAACACCCGGCAACCGATCTGGTACCGCTGTTGGCTCCAGTACAGTCCTGGCTACAACAACAGTTCAAATCGACCCGTGCCAGCGCGCATGACGGCGTCCTGAAAACCTTATGGCTGCCCGACATCAAAGGCGCAGGCTATCGCTGTATCGCTCTATCCAGCCTCACGGAAACGGGTACGGGTACGGGTAACGATCCGGCCCATCAACCACTGCCCGCTGGCAGCTGGATGCAACCACTGGCACTGAGTCAGGGTTGTGGCTGGTTACTGGTAAACGGACAACCACTCAAGGCCCACGATCAAGAACAGCTCGAACAGTGCCTGACACTATTCACTGCCGTACTGCGACGTGGCCTCAACGGCTGGTATCAACAGCAGCAACGACTGCAACAAGCATTGCAGGAAGAGCGCCAATGGCACGCCGCCGAGTTACACGATTCGGTGGCCCAGGTACTCGGGTATCTGCGTATGAGCAGTGCCCGGCTGGCCAAGCGCTGTGATAACAACGCAGAATTGGCGCCGCTGTTACCAGATGTCCTTGATCTCTCCGAACAGTGCCTGTTTGCCTACCGTCAAACCCGCGAACTGATTGCCACCTCACGCCTGTCGACTCTGGCCAGTGAACTGGGCAGCGGACTCAATCAGCTGGTTGAGGAATTTGAAGAACGCTCGGCACTGGTGTTTGAGCTGGACAATCGCTGCGAAAACCTGCCAATCGACGATCATCAGGCTACCCAGTTGCTCTACATTGTGCGGGAATCGGTGTGTAATCTGGTGCGTCATGCCCATGCCAGCCACGCCCGTATTCGTCTCTGCCGCGAGGCCGACGATCAGCTGGTCTGCGACATTGAAGATAACGGCCGAGGTATACAGGCAACCGCCAACAGCGGCAGCTTCGGGCTGCAAATCATGCAAGAACGGGCACAACGTATTGGCGCCAGACTGACCATTGGCCCACGCCAGCCCAGCGGCACCCGCGTCCGACTGCAGTTGCCGTTAGTCTCTTCACCCGCAACCGTCCGGCACGACAGCCCGGCAGCCACTCATCCGGGGGGAAAACCATGACCTTGTCATCCAACATAACGCCCAACAGCACACACGGCCATCCATCCATACCAGCAACACCGGCCCGCGTCGTGGTGGTCGATGATCACCCGCTGTTTCGCCGGGGAGTGGTGCAGCTGCTGAACGATAGCGAACACTTCAGCGTCGCCGCCGACCTCGAACATGGTGGTGATTTGTTAGCGACACTGGAGCAGCATCAGCCGCATCTGGTGTTACTCGACCTGAATATGCCGGAAATCAGCGGCCTTGATCTGCTGCGCCAGATTCGTCAGCAGGAACTGGACATCAAAGTGGTGGTGATTACCGCTTCCGAGCACGACAGCGACCTGTTTGAAGCTCTCAGCAGCGGCGCTAATGGCTACCTGATGAAAGACACCGCGCCCGACGACATGCTGGCCCAGCTGGATGGTGTATTGTCTGGTGAGGTGGCCCTCAACAATCACAGCGTGACCCTGTTGGCCCAGGCGTTCCGGCAACCCGGCCTGAGTGATCATAGCGCCAGCCACCCGCTAGCCGAATCGGAGCCCAGCTTGCCCGGCGGCATCGACCTGACCGCTCGCGAACGCCAGACCCTGACTCTGATTGCCCAAGGCTTGAACAACAAACTGATTGCCCGCGAACTGGGCATCAGTGATGGTACGGTCAAGGTCTACGTCAAAAGCCTGCTGCGCAAACTGAATTTGCATTCACGGCTGGAACTGGCCGCCTGGGTACACCAGCACCCCGATGCCGTGAGCCTGAGTCTTTGAGTTGGTTACGCCGCAAGCCCCGGCAGCCTTCAACCCAGCTAGCAGCGGCTGACCTGCAACACCTGCTCGACAGCCTGAGTGATGCGGTCTTACAGCTTGATCGCCAGGGACGACTGACCTATGCCAACCAGGCCTGGCATCGTCTGACCGGCCATACTCTCGACGCCAGTATCGGCCGACCATTGGCAGACTTTCTGCACCCGCAGGATCGCTCCGGCTGGCTTCAGCAACTCAATGGCAACGTCACCGACGGCCAATCCCCTGAGCCACTCCAACTGCGATTGGCCAGTCATGAGCATCCCCTGGTCTGGTGTGAGCTGCGCCTGCAAACGCTGGATAAGCAATATCTCTCCGCCACCCTCTGCGATATCACCCGTCAGGTTCAGACCGACCAGCAAAACAAGGCCACCCAACGTGGTCTGAATGCCCTGATGTCGCGGCTACCGGCCATGATTTATCGCTCCCGCAACGACCGCGACTGGACGATGGAATACGTCAGCGAAGGCTGCCTGGCACTGACCGGCTATAGCGCCGACGACCTGGTCAGAATGACCCACAAAAGTTACGGCAAACTGATACACCCGGCCGACGCCGACTATGTATGGCAACAAGTACAGGAGGCACTGGCGCAGCATCGCAGCTTCGAACTCAACTATCGGCTGTTTCATACCAATGGCCAGATGCACCATGTCACAGAGAAAGGCTGCGGCGTTTACAGTAGCAACGGCAATGTGCTGGCGGTGGAAGGCGTTATTTTTGCGCGGGTAGACTGGAGAGCACAGGTGAAATCGGCCTGATCGGCCTGATGAATGCGCTACCAGCCTTCCCATCCCGTGAAATCATCTGAGCATGAGCCTGTATGGTTTGCCCGTTTGCGAGCGAACAGGCTACTGGCGTGTTGTTCGGACTCAATCAGCACCCGGCTGACATCCGGATTGACCCACAGGCTGCCGGTATAGCTGGCCAGCATGGAAACTCGCCGCTCCGTACCGTTTAAAACCGAACCGGTTAACCCAACAACAAGTCCCCATCAATCGGGAAATACTCGCTGGCAGCGTTAATCAACGCAGCCGCCGTCAGTTTGGCTACGCCATACACTTCCACCCGCTTACCCTCACCGACCCTCAGTTTATTGGCCAGTAAATCAAAATCGCCATCACCAGAGACCAGCACCACCACGTCTGCCTGCTGACCAAATTCCAGCGCATCAATGGTAATACCCACATCCCAGTCGCCCTTGGCGGAGCCATCGGCACGCTGAATAAAAGGTTTTAACCGCACATCGAAACCAATCGCCCGCAGGATATTCTGGAATTCCCGCTGTTTCTGATCACCACGGTCGGTGGCATAGGCAACGGCTTTGACAAGGTCACGCCCTTCTGTGGCTTGTGCCCAGAAGCGGTTGTAGTCGAAGTTGCGTTTAAAGGCACTGCGAGTGGTGTAATAGACATTTTGTACGTCGACAAAAATGGCGACCTTTTCAGGGGTAGCAGCAGTCATAACGGGATTCCGAAGCAAGAAACTCCGATCAAATCACACCCGGCTCTCAATCGCTATTTCCGAGCGCATTACTGCCTTGTCTTTCCCCGGTGGGGCGCCGAATAATTTGCGGTAGTCACGGCTGAATTGCGATGGGCTTTCGTAACCGACCTGATAGCCAACGCTGGCCACTTCGTGCTCGGTAAGCAGTAATCGCCGGGCTTCTTGCAAGCGTATCTGTTTTTGGAACTGTACCGGCGTGAGCTGGGTAATCGCCTTGAAATGGCGGTGAAACGAGGCGGCACTCATGCTGGCCATCGCGGCCAGATCGGCCACTTTGAAGGCTTGCTGAAAATGGGTACGTATCCAGGCCGTGACCCGACCAATACGGGCAGTATCGCTGTCTTCCAGGCCTGTTTGCAGCAGCGCAGCGCCCATCGGTGAACGTAATAATCGCCAACAAATTTCCCGTCGGATCAGCGGTTCAAGAATATCGAGGTGTTGCGGTTGATCCAGCAAGTACAGCAGGCGCATCAGCGGATCGTACAGGTCGGCGGGGATCTCACCCGTCGATAACGCCGGTTGTCTGGTGGTACCAGACATAGCGCTGGCAAGCGCAGTGACCGGCGTTACAGCAGTCTGAATGTCCGGGTGTTGCAGCAGCAATTCCGACACCATCGCCGGGTCGATGGCCAAACTGAACGCCACGTAGGGCTGCTGGCTGCTGGCGTCGACAATACGGGAGTTCACCGGCACATTCACCGACGCAAACAGGCATTGGCCACGCTGATAGTGAAACCGGGAGTCGCTCAGTTCACTGATCTTGCTGCCTTGCAGCACCACACAAAATGAGGTCGGGTAAATCGCCCGAATAGTGCCGCTGGGCTCGGTGGCGAGGGTCAGCCGCAAGCCATCAATGGCATTGTTATGGCCATGGGTATGCCACTGCCGTTCTGCCAACACTCGCAGTTGGTCGAGCGCCGTATCCTGTCGGTCATCAACAGCAGCACCTGTCGGTTCTGGCCGTTTGAATGGTATCACCCCGGATTGTGTACTCATATTGATGCTCTCCCGTTCGTTCTGCTACAGCGGCCACCAGTCTCTAACCGTCTCTCACCAGCACCGACTATCACCTGGAACCACCTTACTCTGACGTCCGTCAAAAAGAAGGCCCCGGCAAACAGTTTGACAGGATCAGGCAAGAGTCTGCGAGTTTCTGCCAGCGGTTCTGACAGCTTCTGGCGATAGCATAACCCCATGCCTTTGCCACAGTCGCACAGGCAATCACAAACCAACCAAGGTGACTTGTTATGCCAACCACACCCAATATTACTCCCCCGGCCACCAATTCAGGCGGGATGCGTATGCGTCAGCTGGGCAATTCCGGCTTGTTTGTGTCTGAACTGTGCCTTGGCACCATGACTTTTGGTGGCAGTGATGGCATCTGGGGCATGATCGGCCAGCTACAACAGCAACAAGTCGATGAACTGGTGACGACCGCACTGGCGGCAGGCATCAATTTTATCGATACCGCCAACGTCTACGGTGGTGGCGCCAGCGAACGCTTGCTGGGCCAGTCATTAAAGAACCTGTGCGTTAACCGCAGCGAGGTCGTGATTGCGACCAAGGTGCTCGGCCCCATGGGTGCCAGCCCCAATACTCGGGGGGCATCACGTGGCCACATTATGAGCCAGTGCAAGGCCAGCTTGCAGCGCCTGCAACTCGACTACATTGATCTTTACCAGATTCACGGTTTCGACAAGGCAACGCCAATCGCAGAAACCCTCGAAGCCCTCAACACTCTGGTACAACACGGGTTGGTGAACTACATCGGGCTATCGAACTGGGCTGCCTGGCAAGTGATCAAAGCGGTCGGCATCGCCGAAGCCCGTCGACTGTGCCCGATTATCTCGCTGCAGGCCTATTACACCCTTGTCGGCCGCGATCTCGAACGGGAAGTCATCCCCATGCTCGAAGCGGAAAACATCGGCTTGATGGTCTGGAGTCCTCTGGCCGGTGGCTACCTGTCGGGTAAATACGAAGGCCCGGAAGCATCGGAAGAAAACCGTCGCGCCAAGTTCGACTTCCCACCGGTCAACCGCGAGCGCGGCAGTCAGGTCATTGACGTGATGCGAGGCATTGCCGCCAAAAAACAAACCAGCGTAGCGCGGATTGCACTGGCCTGGCTGCTTCACCAGCAAGCCGTCACCAGCGTGATTATCGGTGCCAAACGCATCGATCAACTGCAGGACAATATCGCGGCAACCCAGGTGCAACTGACGCTTGAGGAGCGAGCAATGTTGGATGAAGTCAGCCGTTTGCCAGACGAATATCCGGGCTGGATGCTGGAACGTCAGCTGGAATATCGGGCGCATATGCAAGGCTGAGCCAAACGCAGCAAGGGCGGGTTAATCACCCGTCCGTCTTCGTCTTAGCCGAGTTTATTAGCCGTGACTCCAGAGTGGACGTTCGGGTGGTCTTGGGAGGGCTTTAAGGCAATGGCAGTAGCGTCACCGGGTTAGATTATTGTTTGCCAATCATCGCATCAATGATACTTAATTGATTATCTCGCTGGGGTAAAACACCCATGCAGACAGCAGCATGGGTGCCTCGTTTAGCCTATCCACACCTGTTTGGCGTTGGTGAACTCCCGAATTCCTTGCGGCCCCAGTTCGCGACCGTAGCCGGATTTTTTGATACCACCGGATGGCAGCCGTGGATCGGTTTTGACGATGCCGTTCACCGCCACTTGTCCGGCTTGCAGGCGCAGGATGGCCTGACGTTTCTGCCGTGGGGTATTGGTCCAGATGCTGGCACCAAGGCCGTATTCTGTGGCGTTGGCGACCGTGATAGCGTGCTCAAAATCGTCGACTTTCATCACCGCCATCACAGGCCCGAAGGTTTCTTCTTCAAAGGCGGCCATGCCCGGTTCGACGTCTACCAGCAAGGTCGGCGGGTAATAAAATCCCGGACGATGTAGTGGTTCACCACCCAACAGGCAGCGAGCACCGGCGTTAATGGTGTCGGCGACCTGGCGATGCAGGTTGTTCATTAAATCCTGACGGGCGATCGGGCCTATCTGGGTGTCGTCCAGCAACGGGTCGCCAATCACCAATTGTTCCATCCGGCTGGCCAGCTTGTCGACAAAGTCGTCGTACACTGGTGCTTCGACCAGTATCCGTTTGGCGGCAATACAGGATTGACCGGCATTGATCATGCGCGACAACACGACGATGTCTGCAGCCTTGTCGAGGTCGGCATCGGCCATCACGATGCAGGGGTCTGAGCCACCCAGCTCCAGTACAGCATGTTTGATTTCGGCAGCAGCAATGCTGGCAACTTTGGCACCAGCGGCACTGGAGCCGGTAAATGACACCGCCTGAATTGCCGGATGCCGAATAGCCGCTTCGATCTGTTCCGTCGCCACGGTCAGATTGACCATAATGTGGGCTGGTACTTTGTTGACCGCACATACGTCATCAAAGACCGTCTCAATCAGCTGTGCACAGCCCTGCACATTCGGATCGTGTTTCATCACGCAGGTGTTACCGGCCATCAGCGCCGGAGCGAGAAACCGGAATGCCAGCCACAGCGGCGCATTCCAGGGCAAAATACCCAACACCGCACCTAATGGTTGATAGGTGACATAGCTTTGCACAGCGTCCGATTCAATCGATTCACTGTCGAGATACACCGCTGCCTGTTCAGCGTAATGTTCGGTGCACCAGGCGGCTTTTTCCACTTCTGCCAATCCTTCCCGGATTGGCTTGCCCATTTCCAGTGCCATCATCTCGGCCAGCGCCTGCTTGCGTTCACGCAGCTTGGCCGCAACCCCCAGCATTACTTTGCAACGCAAGCTCAATCGGGCACTGCCCCAGTCTTGATAGGCGTTGGTGGCCTGTGTTATGCGCTGATTTATGTCATCCACAGACAGTGTGGGGTAAGTTTCCAGCACCATCCCGGTGGTCGGGTTTGTTACCGTCAGCATACTATCTCCTGCGGCTGCCGCTGCGGATATCCAACAGGGCAGCTCGGTTAATTCAAGGGTCTGGTCAGCCATCGAGTCTATCGATGGCTTATCGCATCAGGCATCGGCGGTTTTCTTTTTGGCTGCGGGCTTGTCTGCCAGTGCCAGCTCGGCGGGGGCAGATTCTGGCTTGCGGGCAACGGCACCCAGATCCACCAGATTGCTGCTCGGCTCCGGCTTCACCACAAAATCCCGCTCCATACTGAAGAAGGACTTGCAGCCCTGGTCAGTGATGTAAATGGTATCGGAGATGCCGCAGGTCTTGTCGCCGTCGACGCCCCACATCCAGGGAATAATATGGAAGGTCATACCCTCTTCCAGAATTGCCGAATCGCCCTGATTGAGGCTGACAATGTAGCCTTCATCCCAGCTCGGTGGAAAGGCGATGCCGATCGAGTACCCGGAGCGGGTCGCCAGCCGGGCACCCACATCGTTGTCGGAAATGATATTACGGATCATGTTATCCACATCCGAGACGGTCATGCCCGGCTGCACAAACTCGTGCACGGCATCTAACGCCTGCTTCATCTTTTCCTGCGCTTTGTACATGGAATCACTCAGCTCGCCAAGTACCACGGTGCGCATCATGGCGGTGTGGTAACGCCGATAACAACCGCCGACTTCCAGGAAGATATGTTCGTTCGGCTGCACCACCCGTCCTTCCCAGGTCGCATGACCAATCATTGAGCGAGGGCCGGAGGTGACATAGGGCATCACCGCCGGGGTTTCGCCACCAGCGCGGAACATGCCGGAGCTGATGGCGGCACCAATTTCGTTCTCACTGGCACCCGCCATGCAAGCCTCAATACCTGCGGCCATACCCGCTTCGGTGGCAGTAGCGGCCCGTTGCATAATCCCGATTTCGTGTACGGATTTACAAATCCTCCCTTGCTCAACAATGCCAAAGCAGTCCAGCAGCTTGGCATTACGCATCCGGGTGTGGATAAAGTCCTGGTGGTAGGCCGGGAAAAAGTAGGAGTTACGTTCGTAACCAATACGTTTGTTGGCCAAGCCAAATTCAGTCAGCGCATCCACCAGCATCTGGATGGCATCGCCGGTATCCGGGTAAGGACGGGTCACTTCCACCCAGGTGCGATGAATCACATTGGATTCTTCCATCGCCCGCGTGATCATGAATGGTTCGGCTTCCAGCGGTACTACCAGCGCCTGAAAGAAACTGTAGCCGGTGGTCTGGTAATCGGTCAGGTACATGATGTTTTCCGGGTCGGAAATCACCACGGCGTCGAGCCGGCGGTAGGCAATACGCTCTCGCAGGGCGTCCATCCGGCGTACGTATTCTTCGTGCGGGAAAGTCATATCATCACGCTGTCTCATCGGGCTGCCTCCAGTGCGTTGTCGGTGGCACGAACCAGAATGGCCAGTCCGGCCCTGAGGTCACTTTCAGGAATGGTTAACGGTGGAATCAGCTTCAGCACCCGACCACCGGTGCCGCAACTGGCGATCAGCAGACCGTTGTCAAAGCACTCGGCCACGATAGCTTTGGCGTGTTCGGTATCCGCCACATCGAGGCCAATGATCATGCCCTTGCCACGAATGGCAACCTGTGAATATTTGCGCGCCAACGGTGCCAGAGCGGTGTTCATCACCTCGGTGTAGTTCGCCACCTGATCCATCAGTTCACTGTCGCGGAAGTAGTTCAGCGCCTCGACACCCGCCACAAAGGACAGGTTCTGGCCCCGGAAGGTGCCGGTATGCTCACCCGGTGACCAATGTTTGTCGTGCTCCGGTTTGACCAGGTTCATCGCCATCGGTGTGCCCATACCACCAATGCCCTTGGCCAGACAGATAATGTCTGGGTCGATGCCAACATCATCAAAGCTGAAAAACGACCCGGTGCGGCCACAGCCCACCTGGATTTCATCAACAATCAATAAGGCACCATGGTCATGGGCGAGGGCTTGCAGTGCCTGCAACCATTCTTTGCTGGCGACATTGACGCCGCCTTCGGCCTGAATGGTTTCGACAATAAAGGCAGCCGGCGGCTCAACGCCGCTGGACGCATCGGCGTATTGTTCACGCAGTTTGTCCAGATGCGTGATTTCTGCAAACGGCTGATGCGTGACGTTATCGAGCGCAACGCCTGCCGCACCCCGGAAGTAACTGTTGGCGGTACAAGCCAGCGCACCCAGTGTCATGCCATGGAAGCCTTTCGAGAAGGCCACGACCTGCCGCCGTCCGGTAACCCGCCGCGCCAGTTTCAAAGCGGCTTCAACAGCATTGGTGCCGGTTGGCCCCATAAACTGCATCCGGTGCTCCATGGCGCGTGGTTCCAGAATCACGCTTTCAAACACTTCCATATAGCGACGCTTGGCGGTGGTGTGCATATCCAGACTGTGCAGCACACCGTCTTGCTGGATGTAGTCGATCACCGCCGCTTTCATGCGTTCGTTATTGTGGCCAAAATTCAGTACCCCGGCCCCGGCAAAAAAATCGATATATTCATTGCCCTGCTCATCAATCTGACGGGCGTTGGAGGCTTTATCGAACACCACGGGATAAACACGACAGTAGGCACGAATATCGGACTCACGTTGCGTAAAAATGCTCATCAATTACTCCTTCATCAAACAAAACTGGCGGAACCGGTTGGGTAACATCGGTCTGCTCAGGGTTGGGGGGCATGCACCAGCCGGGCATACAAACGGGTCACCTGTTCAATCAGGCGATCGTTAAAATCGTAATGGGGACTGTGACAGGGCCAGGCGGGTGCCGAGCCGTCATCGGAACCGACCAGCGCAAATGCGCCGGGAATCTCATTGAGGTAATAGCTGAAGTCTTCCGACGCCATAATGGGCAAGCGCACGCCATGCTCTAGCGCCTGAGCACCAAACAGTTGTTCCCACCCCTGACGCATCTGACGCGCCTGCTCCGGGTGATTGATGGTGGCTTCGTAACGGGGCTGGTGATCAACCTCTGCCGCGACGCCATAACCAGCGGCTGTGTGCTGACAGATTTCGTCGATCAGCGAATTCACCTGCAAACGGGTGGCGCTGTCTGGCACCCGGATGCTGCCGGATATGACGGCGTTCTGGGCGATCACCGTCGGAGCGCTGACCGCTTCGATCGAGGTTACACTGACCACGGCGGCCTGCTGCGGTGCCAGACGACGACTGACAATCTGCTGCAACGCCATCACCAGCGCACTGGCCGCCAATACCGGATCCCGACACAACTCCGGTTGACTGGCATGGCCGCCACGACCACTCACCCGAATCTGGAAGGTGCCGTTGCCACACATCACAATGCCATTGGGACAGGCCAGATGACCAAACGGAATCGCGGGCCAGTTGTGCCAACCGAAGATGGCGTCTACCCCTTCCAGCGCACCGTCGTCGATCATGGCCTTGGCACCATGTCCGCCTTCTTCGGCAGGCTGAAACACCAGCGTCACCGGCGCTGGCAACGCTGTTTCGTTGAGCTTCAGCCAGTGCGCCGTCGCCAGCAAGGTAGCGCTGTGGCCATCGTGACCACAGGCATGCATACAGCCATCCTGACGCGACTGCCAGGCAACGCCGGTTTGTTCCTGAATCGGCAACGCGTCCATATCGCCACGCAGGGCAATATGCGGGGAGAGAGTATCACTGGAACGAATACTCGCATGCGCACCGCCAAGCCAGGCGACCGTACCGGTACGAGCACAAGGACGCCAGCGAATACCCAGATGATCCAGTCGTTGACGCACAACCAGGGCCGTGTGCTCTTCCTCCCAACTCAACTCCGGCTGCTGATGCAACTGCCGCCTCAACACCGTGGCTTGGGTGATTACTTCAGACCAGTTATTCGCCATCACACATCCTCCGGTTCATACACAGGCTTCAGCACAGGGCGTTCCGATTAACGTGTTGGCTTGATTCAATTGTCTACTTTGCCATACGCTAAAAATTTTAATCCTTTAAAAACAATGAGTTATAGCGCACAAAAAAGTGACACGGTAGAGTGTGAAAATATTTTTAAAATATATTAAAGCTATATAAATAGTTAATTTAAAACAATCACACTATCAACAAAGTTGACAAAATAAAGAGGGTTTAGCCAGAACGGCGAGTTTTAACAACCATAGAGAATAAATAAATAGCTATAAAGACCAGAAAAAACTATACAAACAAGAGACAAGAAACTAACGATCGATAGAATGGTAATAGCGCACAAAAATAATGCCTTTAGATCTTTTTTGGTGCAAAAAAAACCCGCACTTGGCGGGTAGAAGGTCGGGGGGTGTCAAAACAAGGGCCTTGCCAGGCATTTGCAGATTCCCGAAAGATCCGCCGATGCCGTAAACCGGTGGTTGTTCTTTTAAAAGTAGCAGCCAGGACAGCATGCGCCGGGATTCGAGGAATATTTGTTCAAATAATCACCAATTGGCCAGTCTGTTTTATGGCGTACCGTCTCTGAGCTGCCAGACAGGACTTTCTCACCGACATCGTCCGCTCATGTACCGCGACCACCTGCGGACATTACCGCGCTGCCTATACACATATCGCAATGAACAAGTGATGGTTAACAGGAAATAAATCAAGGGCATATGGCAGGTGTCAGGGCCAAGTCATCCTTGATCTTGGGGAAGCGTCTATATATGTCCCCTAAATATTACTCACGTTTTTTAAAGTAACAAAGATCCAAATCCACACTCATGGATATAGCAAAAATGCTTCAAACCGGCTTTTTATGGGGGCTTATAGAATAAATGGGGAAATGATCCGAGCGATCACAACCTGGAGACGGCATTCAAATGGTTAGTTTATTTCAGCATTCTGATTAGAAAGCTTCGCTTTTTTGCCGGTACAAAGATCACTACTATGATTCTGCAAGCTAACCCAACCAAGGAGTTCATCTTATGAACAACAACGACCTCTCAGTCAACGTCTGCAGCAAAGACGAAATTGATATGCACATTGCCCAAGCCAAACAAATGCGTTCTGATTATATGGCGGCTTTTTTCAGCGACCTGATGACCAGCATCAAACATGCATTCCACATCAAATCTCACAAAATGATTTCCGGCCACTAAGTTCCAGACGTCTTTCAGGCACCACCGACACAATAATAAGTCGTCGGCACCCAGCCTGAGTCTGGCAACGATTTTTGCTTCACACTATTCGAAGACGTAATGGGGGCCACATGGCTACCCAATTGTCTCCGACCTACCCTGAACCACTCTTCTCCCTGCATTCCCTGCATATCCAAACAACCACTTGATTACTGACTGGCAAAAGGTGAAGGCCCCCCGCGACCAGAGAGCGTCCAGCGGCCTGAAGATATTCAGAAGGGTACGTCATCGTCATAGTTCGGCATACTCTGGGCGAACGGATCGCCACCTCCAGACTGCACTGACTCGCCCGCCCGCTCAACACGCCAGGCCTGCAGACTGGTAAAACATTTCTCCGGCTTACCTGGTGCATTCCACAGGCGACCAGAGAAATTGAAACTCACCTGGATTTCATCACCAAGATTGTAGCTGTCCATCAAGGCACATTTGTCTTTGATCAGTTCCAGCGCAACATAATTCGGGTATTCGGCTTTCTCACCCTCCCCCGTCAGCTTGATCACAAATTCACGCTTGGTGAAGCCGTTCTGACCGTAGGCTTTGGTCTCGTCAATGGAATGCACGATTCCCTGCAATTCAAACGCTTTGGACATGATTACCCCCTGAATATTGATGGCAATATCATAACATCGAATCCCGCCGTGGGTTTCCGATCAGTCAATACTGCGTCCTTATCTCAACTGGCTTGTACTGCTGTGGTGATGATAATGGCTGAATTTATGCCTTCAACCAGCATTTGCACACCAATAACGGCCAGAATCAGTCCCATCAGCCGAGTAATGATGCCAAGCCCGTTTTCACCGATGACCGAGAGAATTCTGGCGCTGAAAACAAAACAGTAAAAAGTAATAAAACACAGTACGGTGAACGCAAAAACGGTCAGGACAATTTCCAGCCACCCACCCGCTGCCGAATAATTCATGGCGGTGGCGATGGTGCCTGGCCCGGCAAGCAGTGGCACTGCCATCGGTGAGACCGCAATGTCAGTATCAGAATCTTCTTCGGCCGTGTGTAGCTTTGAATTTGCCCCCTGCAACATGTGATAGCCGATGATAAACACCAGCACACCGCCGGTTATGCGCAGGGCAGGCAAAGTGATGCCAAACAGGTGGAAAATTGATTTTCCCAGCACAGCAAACAACAACACAATCACAAAGGTAATGGTCAGTGCTTTTTTAGCGATTTTACGCTGCTCGCTGGCGCTTTTTTCACCAGCCAGTCCAAAAAAAACCGTGGTATTGGCGATTGGGTTCATGATGGCAAAAAAGGCCATAAAAACCGCCAGGGCATGCTCAAGTAATGGATTCATCGTGCCTTCATTTCAGAATGGAGATTAGCGACAAGGTATGGAATAACAAATGCCAAGCAGGGGGTCAGCGCGCCGCATCAATCGCATGCGCCAGCTTGTCGACCGCCTCTTTGGCGGACAGGTTCTTGCTGTTATAAAAAGCCGTCACGACGTCATAAATGGCGCTCTGTACCTGCGAACTCGTTGCCATACCATGCGCCATACTCGGTACCAGTTGAGCAGTCGCCGCGCTGGCAACAAAAGCATCCATTGAAGCATGCGCGCAGCTGTCGAATACCGCACGATCCATCCCTAACCGCGCCGGAATAGAACCCTTGTTGACGTTGAAGGTTTGCTGGAACTTCGGTTCCATTACCAGCCGCGCCAAATCAGCCTGAGCTGCCCTGGCCTTGGAATCGCGTAGCTCGAACATGGCAAAACTGTCGATATTAAAGATAAAGGCACCACTGGTATCCGGTGCGGCCAGACACACATAATCGACATCGGCATGCTGACCAGCGGCGGTGAATTCGCCTTTCGCCCAGTCACCCATGATTTGCATCGCAGCTTCACCATTACTCACCATGCGGGTGGCAAGGTGCCAGTCCCGGCCAGGTGCATCGGCATCGGTGTATTCGCGGGTTTTCCTGAAGGTTTCAAACACCTTGACCATGGTCGCGCTGGTCAGGGTTTTCTGGTTCAGATCAACAAAAGCGCTGGAGTAGAACTCCGCGCCGCCAACCCCCAGCGCCACGGTTTCAAAGAAAGTGGCGTCCTGCCAAGTCTGGCCACCATAAGCCAGTGGCAGAATACCCTTGGATTTTAATACGTTGGCCACTTCAAAAAACTGATCCCAGGTTGTCGGTATGGCAACTCCGGCCTTGCGGAACACGTCGGGATTAGCCCACAACCAATTCACTCGATGGACATTCACCGGCACCGCAACATACTCACCCTGATATTTCATCATATTGCTGACCACCGGAGGCAGTAGCTCATCCCAGTGGCCAGCGCTGGCAATGCTATCCAGCGATGTCAGTAAGCCCTGTTCGCCCCATTCCTGAATCTGCGGCCCCTTGATCTGAGCAGCAGCCGGTGGATTGCCAGAAAGTGCCCTGAATTTCAGCACGGTCATGGCGGTTTCACCGCCACCACCGGCAACAGCAACCTCTTTCCAGGAGTGGCCGCTGGCTCGCAGCTCCTCTTTCAGAACCTCAATTGCAGCAGCCTCTCCGGTAGAGGTCATGTAATGGAGCACCTCCACGTCACCCGCCAGAACAGCGGTGGACAGCAGCATCAAGGTGATAGCGCTAACGAACAGGTTGATCGTCGCCATGTGAGCAGTCCTTTTCTTATTTTGATACACGACAGACAAGGAGTCCCTGTCGGCCAGTTCAAGGTATCAAGTTCCATGCAGCAAGACAGTATGATTCAGTACGGAAAACTTGCAAAGTGCTACGAAGAAAATCTGGCGGCTGTGTGGATAACTAAATAACTACACGGCATCAACAAAAGAGGGCACCATGGTGTCTCAAATCTGTGCATCGCCCTCTCCGGCTCGACACGATAGCAGGCGTTTGCTAGCCAGACAGCTCATTATCCGCCGCCAACCAGACAGGAGCGGATCTTGCATCTGAATAGCATCAACACGCTCGAAGCCTGCGGGTTCTTGGCCACTGGTGATAAGTACCGATTTTTATCCCCGTTTGCCATGCCCTGTAATACACAAGCCGGATTATCCGGGCAGTCTGATCCATAAGCCGCGCGCAAGGAGTTGTTATGACAGCAAGCAATTATCCAGACACCTTTATCCAGCAAATTGATGATCTGGTCGCTTTGGCACCGGTGATTCCGGTATTAAAAATCGAACATCTGGAAGACGCCGTACCACTGGCCCAGGCACTGGTCGACGGGGGCTTGCCAGTGCTGGAAATCACCCTGCGCAGCGATGCTGCACTGGATGCCATCCGCGCCATCTGCAAGGAAGTCAAAGGCGCTCGCGTCGGCGCTGGCACCGTTACCAATGTCACCAACCTGCAGGCCGCTATCGACGCCGGCAGTGAATTTATCTTTACCCCTGGCGCTACACCAGCGCTGCTGGCTGGCGCTATCGCCGCCAACATTCCAATGGTGCCCGGCATACAGACCGTATCCGAAATGATGACCGCGATGGATTTTGGCTACCGTCGCTTCAAGTTTTTTCCGGCCGCTGCCGCCGGTGGCACCGCCATCCTGAAATCCATTGCCGGCCCCTTCCCTGAAGTGCGTTTCTGCCCTACCGGCGGTATTCGCCCGGCCAATGCCAACGAATACCTGTGCCTCAGCAATGTCATGTGTGTCGGCGGCACCTGGCTAACCCCGGATGATCTGCTCGAAGCCAAAGACTGGGATGGCATTCGCGAGCTGGCCAGGGCGGCCAGATCCCTGCGCGGCTGAACCAGAACAACCAGCGGCTGAGAAACAGATGCACGACGAAACGTCAGCAGGGGCCAACGGGATGTGGGCACAGCAAGCGTTGTCTCACCCGTCCTCTTGCTGTAACAACGAACAATAACAATCCGCTTACCGTAAGACAGATAAGGAATACGTCATGTCCGCCGTTACCCAATTACCCGCCTGGCAAGCTTTGCAGCAACGCATCGAAACGGCACTTGAAACCCCCATACTGTCGCTGTTCGATGACCCGGAGCGGTTTGACAAATATTCGCTCAAGGTTCAGAACATCCTGTTGGATATCTCCAAAAACCCGATTGACGATGACACCTTCCAGCAACTGCTGGAACTGGCACGCCAGTGTGATCTGGAAAAACGTCGCGACGCCATGTTTAACGGTGAGCACATCAATGTGACTGAAGACAGGGCAGTATTACATACCGCCTTGCGTAACCGTGGTCATTCACCGGTTTACGTGGATGGCGAAGATGTCATGCCCATCATTGAACACGAACTCAAACGTATGCGAGTGTTTGTCAATGCCGTACGCAAGGGCCGCTGGCGAGGACATTCCGGCAAGCGGATTACTGATGTGGTCAATATCGGTATTGGTGGCTCTGATCTCGGCCCCCGGATGGTGACTCAGGCGCTCAAGCCCTACGCCGACGACCAGATCAATATCCATTTTGTTTCCAACGTCGACGGCATGGAAATCGCCAACGTCCTGAAAGGGCTGAACCCGGAGCGGGTGTTGTTTGTTGTCGCGTCCAAAACCTTTACCACCTCCGAAACCATGACCAACGCCCAGACTGCCCGCAACTGGCTGATGGCTTCCTCGTTCGACAGCCGTGCCGTCGCCCAGCACTTTGTTGCCGTATCCAGCAATGCGGTCGCGGTAAAAGCCTTCGGCATCAAACTGGAAAATACCTTCCAGATGTGGGATTGGGTCGGTGGCCGCTTCTCGCTGTGGTCTGCCATTGGTCTGCCCATTGCCTTATACCTGGGCTTCAAGCAGTTTGAAGAATTGTTACAGGGTGCCCACGATATGGACTTGCACTTCCGTAACGAGCCACTGGAACGTAACGCCCCGATGTGGCTGGCACTGACCACCCTGTGGAACAGCACTTTCCTGGGTCGTCATAGTCAGGCCATCCTACCGTACGATTGGCCGCTAAAAAAATTCTCTGCTTACTTGCAACAGGCCGAAATGGAAAGCAACGGTAAATCCGTTGATCGCAACGGCGACATCGTTCCTTACACCACCGGTTCGATTATCTGGGGACAGCTGGGTATCGACGGCCAGCATGCCTTTTATCAGTACCTGCATCAGGGCAACACCATCGTACCCGCTGACTTTATTGGTTCGGTAGAAAGCAGCACCCCAGTAGCGGGCCACCATGAAAAACTGATGGCCAACTTCTTCGCCCAGACCGAAGCCCTGATGTGTGGCATCAACGCCGACGACGTACGTCGTGACCTGACCGCCAAGGGCATGTCGAGCGCCAATATCGAACGCCTGATCCCGCACAAGATCCACCAGGGGAATCGGCCAACCAACAGTCTGATTCTGGATCACCTGAGTCCACGCACTCTGGGTGCCCTGATTGCGCTGTATGAGCACAAGATTTTTATCCTTGGCACGATCTGGGACATCTGCTCATTCGACCAATGGGGCGTCGAGCTGGGCAAAACCCTGGCGCAAAACATCCTGCCCGAACTGCAAAGCGGCGACGTTCGTGACGATCACGATGACTCCACCCGCAACCTGATGCAGTACTTTGTCGACCAACGCAAAAGTATCGGAAATATGGAATAAACGGGAAGAGGGAATAAACGGAAAGAGGGAAAGTATTTGGGCTGCCGGAAAACGATTCAGGCAGCCATCATTGCAGAGACGCGACGAAAGCAAGATATTAGAGGACGACTATCAGCCTCAGAAATACACCCGCAAACCCAGATCCACGCTATTGATACCTGAATCATAACCATCGCCATCACTGCTCAGGTCATAGCGTGTGTAACCCAACCCGGCACCAAAAGCATCATCCAGGCGGACATCCAGACCCACGCCATACAGCAAGCCAAAACCATCCATACTGGTAGAGCCAGACGCGGTTTCACGCTCGGTCGACCAGCGATGCAAGCCCAGCTTGAACATCAGATCCGTATGTTTGAATATATGGCGACCAAAGCGGGTGGCTACCTGAATGGAAGACGTCGTGTCATTAAAAGCACCCAGCGAGGCTGAGCTTTTTACCTTGGCTTCACCCAGGCTTTGATAACCCAGCAACACATCGAAGCGACTACGATCAACCAGCTCAAAACGGGTACCGAAGAACACCCCCAGTGTCGTTACACCAACCGACTCGGATTCGCTCGTAACACCTGCCGTACCCACCGTTGCTTCAACAAAGTGATCAATGGTCTTGCCAGCACCTTCTTTGACTTCGCTCACAGCGTAATTGGTTTTGCCACAGCCCAGACAGCGAACAAAAGCCGCCTGCAACGGGGTCACCACCATGGCTTCTGCTGCTTCATCCGAATTACCACCCATCAGCGTAAACGGCAGCGTCACAGAATAAAGCACCGCACCCGCCTGCGAGATGATGAAATAGAGCGGGCGCACCAGCAAGGTGTCTGCCACCATGGCACCCACACTTGGTGTCTCTTCAAAATCTTCCGCCTGCGCCATAGCCGACATCGTCAGCACACAGGCTGCAAGTCCGATACGTAAGGAGGTTCTCAGGGCCGTCAGTTGCATCGTGGTTCCTCGTTTAGCTCCACATGAGAATGTCGCGGACTATAGCAGCACTCTGCGATCACGTCACTGACGCAACTTCCGAGCTGTGACATAGAGGTTATTCTCAATATTCTGAGAGCCACAGGCACTCAACAGGCCCGGTCTATACCTCGCAACGAACGTCTACTTTTGACAGGTCGGGCAGTACACCGTCGCTCGCTGGCCTTGCCGAATCTCATACAATACCGCCTCGCAGACCCGACACGGCTTGCCGCCACGCCCATACACCTGCAACTGCTGGGCAAAATAACCGGGATTACCATCGCTGTTGACGAAATCACGTAACGTCGTGCCTCCCTGCTCAATTGCCTGCGCCAGTACCTGACGGATACAAGCCAACAAGCGGGCAAATCTGGGTTTACTGATTTTGCCAGCTGCTGTCGTTGGCCGAATACCGGCCATAAACAGACTCTCATTGGCGTAGATATTACCGACCCCAACCATGGTGTGGTTATCCATGATAAACAGCTTGATTGCCTGCTTCTTGCCACGACTGCGCTGATACAACGACTCGGCCGACAAGCCGGACAGCGTTTCGGCTAATAACGGCTCTGGCCCCAGCGAGGCAATCTGACTCAGCTGCTCTCCCGGCGGCTGCCACAGCAACGCACCAAAGCGCCTGGGGTCGTGATAGCGCAAAATCCAGCCACTCTCTAACACCCAGTCAATATGGTCATGAATACGAGGATCTTCCTCTTCTTTCACCAATCGTAGAGACCCCGACATGCCCAGATGCCAGACCGCCGTACCGGTAGCAAACTGCACCAGCAAATACTTGCCCCGACGGCTCAGGCCCGTCACCCGTTGGCCCGCCAGCGCAGACACCTCTTCAGCAACCGGCCAGCGTAAGCGCGGCTGACGCACAACGACGCCCTGAATAGTCTGGTTCAGCAGGTACGGTTCAATACCGCGCAGGGTCGTTTCTACTTCAGGAAGCTCTGGCATGGTTTGGATTGTATCGGATGTTGATAACAGGAAGAGCCTGGCGGCGAGCGCCAGATACGAAAAAACCCGGTTATAGCTCAGGAGCTATCCGGGTTTTTCAAGCCTGCACAGGAAGGATCAATTACTTGATCTTGGCTTCCTTGTACATCACATGCTTGCGGATAACGGGATCAAATTTCTTGATTTCCATTTTCTCAGGCATGGTGCGCTTGTTCTTGTCTGTAGTGTAGAAGTGACCGGTACCGGCACTGGACACCAGACGGATTTTGTCGCGTGGCATAATCAGTCTCCTTAGAATTTTTCGCCGCGAGCACGCAGCTCGGCCAGCACCGGATCGATGCCTTTCTTGTCGATAATACGCATACCTTTAGTTGATACACGCAGACGAACAAAACGGCTTTCGCTTTCTACCCAAAAACGGTGGTATTGCAAGTTGGGTAAAAAACGGCGCTTGGTTTTGGTATTTGAGTGGGAAACGTTATTCCCGGAAACAGGACCTTTTCCTGTTACCTGACAAACCTTAGACATGGATCTAGCCCCGATTCTTAACTGTATCGATCAATCTGAATTTCGTTAGCAACCGTGGGCATGGAGCGCTTTTTCAAGCGACACCAGAGAGGCCCTGGCTGAAAAGAGTTGCGCTTTATACCAAAACGACAAGCGCCACGCAAGCTGAAGTTTGTTTTTTTGTACGAAATTCACTCGAAACCAGAGGGGGTTTCCGGCAGCCGAACGTGCTCCGCCAGAAAGTCCAGAAACACCCGGATCCGCTGTGGCATCAACGCTCCCTGACCCACGTATACCGCGTAAAAAGTCTCTTGGTCACCAGGGTTCCATGGCTCCAATACGGGTAACAAACGGCCGGTGCGAATATCATTTTCAACCTGAAAGCGGGAGAGTCGTGCAAGCCCCGCCCCCGCCAGCACCAACTGCCGTAATGCCTCGCCATTACTGACCCGAAGATGATTCCCAGGATAAATCACCGTTTCTTCCGACGTGCCATCCTGTAGCCGCCAGCCAGAATCGGCACGCCGATAATTCACATCCAGCAATAGGTGACCCGCCAGCTCGCCCGGAGTCTGCACCAGCCCCCGCTCCTCAAAATACCGGGGAGCACCGACAATAACTTTTGCAGTACTCCCCAGGTGACGAGCAATCAAGCCCGAGTCTCGCATTGGTCCAGCTCTGACCGCAACATCGGTTCGGTGCTCATACAAATCCATCACTTCATCTGCGAGCACGATGTCCAATTGCACCTGCGGATAACGTGTGTAAAAAGCAGGCACCATAGGAAGTAAAAGATGCTGCCCATAAGGGACATTGACATTCACTCTCAGGCGTCCCTTTGGCACACTGCTGGCCGCAGCACTGCACTCAGCATCATCCAGATCGGCCAGGATACGAACACCCCGTTCATAAAAGACGCAGCCTTCTGTGGTCAAACGCAATTGGCGACTGGAACGAACCAGTAGGCGTGTCCCCAAACGCACTTCCAGACGAGCAACCAACTTGCTGACCGCAGACGGCGTCATATCCAGAGCTCTGGCGGCGGCTGAAAAATTACCTGCATCAACCACCCGAACAAACACTTCGAGTTCAGCGGATCGATTGATTTCCTGACGAGCCATAAAGCCACACTCTATGAATCTATTTCATACATGGTAGGCATTCTGAATATCTGTTTCCAAGTACTTTTTTGACGGATTCTGTCGCTCAATCCATGACAGAGGAAATCAGACAATGAAACGCCACCTTTCGCTTTGGGCCACGACTCTGCTAACAGCCTTGGTCAACATACCCGTGAGCACTGCCGCCCAGACGGACCACTGGATAACCAGCTGGACAGCCAGCCCACAACCCGTTTGGGATGAATCTTTTATTTTTCCGACCAACCTGCCAGCCACATTGAAGGATCAATCCATTATTCAGAATGCACGCATCAGCCTGGGAGGAAACCGCTTTCGGCTGGTGTTGGGCAACGAATACGGCAAAACACCGATTGTTATTGGTCATGCCAGTGTGAGACTGGAGCAGGGTAGCAAAAACACAACTGTCCAGCCGACCGCAGTGACCTTTCATGGCCAGACAGTTGCCCGGATCATGCCGGGG
This sequence comes from Oceanobacter antarcticus, assembly GCF_044962685.1. NCBI lineage: Bacteria > Pseudomonadati > Pseudomonadota > Gammaproteobacteria > Oceanospirillales > Oceanospirillaceae > Oceanobacter > Oceanobacter antarcticus. The sequence goes on along the minus strand of NZ_JBBKTX010000011.1, from coordinate 35,491 downwards.
GCGCGACTTATCAGCGATCCGATTGCATTACCGATTCCCGATCTCTCCCAAGTGACCGTCGCGCTTTATCTTCCCGAGCCAACGCCAGTCCAAACGTTCCACTGGGATGCCAGACAAACCAGCTGGCTTGTTGCTGGTGATCAAACAGCGTCGATGACAACACCGTCACAACTCAGAGACGCATTGAGCAGTACAGCCCGAGCCATCCTCAGTGGCATTGAGGTCAATACCAACCAACAGGCCAGTACCGTTGCGGTTCTGGGCGACTCTATAACCGATGGGGCGACGGCCTCTCTGGACACCAACAGCCGCTGGACTGACTTTCTGGCACAACGTCTTATCCGGGAAAATCAGGCCGTGATCAATGCCGGCATTTCCGGAGCCAGATTACTGGTTGATGGCATGGGTGAAAACGCACTGGCCAGGCTGGAGCAGGACGTACTGTCACAACCCGGTGTCAAAACACTGATCGTCCTGATGGGCATCAATGACATTGCCTGGCCAGGCACTGCCTTTGCCCCGGACAGCCAGATGCCGTCACTTGATCAATTGACCGAGGGGTATCGTCAACTCGTTCGTTTGGCAAAACGTCAGGGCATCCGTGTATTGGTCGCCACACTCCCGCCATTCAAGGGTGCTCTTCCCGATACGCCGCTGGACAATTATTACCAGCCTGAAAAAGACCAGCTCCGTTTAACACTTAACCACTGGTTTAGAACGTCTGACATTTTCGCTGGTGTTATCGATATGGCAGCGATCCTTGAAGATCCACACAACACTGGTCACCTGAATCCAGTTTATGATTCAGGGGATCATTTACACCCGGGAGATCGCGGCAACCAGGCAATGGCAGAGAGTATCAGTCTTTCATTGCTGAAACCTTCGGCCTCACCACACCGTTCTGTGACGGTCAAGCAAACTGGCGCAGGAGAGTGACATGTTGTTTTCTCCTTATCAGCTGGGACACCTGCTCCTGCCCAATCGCATCATCATGCCCCCCATGACCCGAGCCAGAGCGACCAGCGGCGGGCTTGCAACCCGGCTAATGGCAGACTATTACGCCCAGAGAGCATCGGCTGGCCTGATTATTTCGGAAGGCACCCAAATTAGCCAGCAAGGCCAGGGCTACGCCTGGACTCCGGGGATATACACACCTGCCCAAGTGGCAGCATGGCAACACGTTACCCATGCTATTCATCAGCAAGGTGGCAGAATCTATGCCCAACTGTGGCACGTTGGCAGGCTCTCACATACGTCATTGCAAGCTGATGGGCAGTCGCCGGTTTCATCATCAGCACTACAAGCCAAAGGGGTGCAGGTGTTTATTGACCCGGAAAAACGAGGTCCGGCACTCGGCTCAGGCGAAATGGTCCAGCACTCCATGCCCAGGGCGCTGGAGCCGGGTGAAATCGGGGACATTATCAACGACTTCCGTCAGGCCGCCGAAAATGCCCTCAGAGCAGGCTTCGATGGTATCGAGCTGCACGCGGCCAATGGCTATCTGATCAATCAGTTTCTGGACTCCCGGGCGAACACCCGCGAGGATAAATACGGCGGATCACTGGAAAACCGGTTAAGGTTTTTGTCCGAAGTGGTAACGGCCACCACGCAGGTATATCCACCAGCCCAGGTAGGCGTAAGACTGTCTCCCCTGACCACACAACAGGGCACCATTGACGATACGCCAGAAGCTACTTACCTTGCTGCCGCTTCCCGTTTGCAGGAACTGAACGTGGGTTACCTGCATATTGCCGAGGCCGACTGGAGTGATGCGCCCATCATGCCGATACCGTTCAAACAGGCCATACGGCTTATTTTTCATGGCACCCTGATCTATTCCGGGAACTACAATCTGGATAAAGCCAATCAGGCAATCTCGACCGGCTGGGCCGACCTGATCGGATTTGGCCGACCATTTATTGCCAACCCGGATCTGCCTGAACGATTACGCTCTGGCTACCCTCTGTCATCGTTAAACCACGCCCATTTGTTTGGAGGAGACTCGGCAGGCTATACCGACTACCTGCCATACACAGCCAACTAACCAGAAGCTAACCAGAAAACGTTCCGGGTCTGGCGGCAAGTGTTACACCCAGCCCCGCTCGGCAAAGGACACTTCTTCGCCATCACCAACAACAATATGATCAAGCACCCGGATATCCATCAACCCCAGTGCTTGTTGCAGCTTATCGGTAATATGCCGATCCGCCCGGCTTGGCTCCGCCACTCCGGAGGGGTGATTATGGGCAAAGATCACAGCGGCTGCGCCGCAGGCCAGCGCCTGCTTAGCCACCTCACGCGGATAAACCGCCGCACCGTCAATCGTGCCCTGAAACAGCTCCTTGTACTTGATAACCCGGTTCTGGTTATCCAGAAACAGGCAGACGAACACTTCGTGGTCGCGATCCCGAATCTGCGATGCCAGATAACGCCGGGTCAGTTCCGGGCTGGTCAGGGCATCACCTTTTTGCAACTGCTCGGCCAAATGACGCCGGGCCATTTCCAGCACCGCCTGTAACTGGGCAAACTTGGCTGACCCTAACCCCAACGGCTGACAAAAACGCGTTTCACTGGCCATCAGCAACGGTCGCAGACCGCCGAAGTCTGCCAATAGCTCGCGTGCCAGATCCACCGCACTCTTGCCCTTGACGCCGGTGCGCAGGAAGATCGCCAGCAACTCCGCGTCAGACAATGCCTCGGCTCCTTGGGCCAATAATTTTTCTCGGGGACGTTCCTGGGCTGGCCAATCGGTGATTGCCATAAGCTGCCTCCTTGCAGTGATGTGGGCATCCGTTATATCTGCGCTGTACGTGTGTGCCGACAGTGCCTGCGCCATGAAAGACGCCTTCAATCCGCCGCTGCGTTATACTGACGCCATTTTACCCCGGTACTGACGAGTCCTGCCATGCTGCAACTAGCCAATAAACGTATTTTACTCGGTATAAGTGGCGGCATTGCTGCTTACAAATCGGCCGAATTGGTGCGTACCCTGACCAAGGCCGGTGCCGACGTTCGCGTGATCATGACGTCAGGCGCACTGGAATTTATCACGCCGTTAACACTACAAGCCTTGTCGGGAAATCCGGTACATCATGCCCTGCTGGATGAAACCGCAGAAGCCGGCATGGGCCATATCGAGCTGGCTCGCTGGGCCGACACCATACTGATTGCGCCAGCCACTGCCGACGTCATCGCCCGCCTTGCCGCTGGCATGGGCAACGATCTGTTAACCACGGTTTGTCTCGCCAGCGCCGCGCCGCTCTGCCTGGCACCCGCCATGAATCAGCAAATGTGGGCCGCACCGACCACCCAGAACAACCTCGCAACCCTGACACAACTGCTCGGAGAAAAGCTGGCCCTGTTTGGCCCCGACTCCGGCGCCCAGGCCTGTGGCGATATTGGCCCCGGCCGCATGTTGGAACCGGAAGCCATTGCCCGCCTGCTGGCCAATCGTTTCACAACCGGTGCATTGGCCGGTAAGCGCGTGGTGATTACCGCAGGCCCAACCCGCGAAGCCCTCGACCCGGTGCGTTACATCAGCAATCACAGCTCCGGCAAAATGGGTTATGCCTTGGCTCGGGCAGCACAGGAAGCCGGTGCTGAGGTAACGCTGATTTCCGGCCCCGTCCACCTGCCAGCACCGGACAGGGTTACGCTGGTATCGGTGGTTTCTGCCACCGATATGCTGGCCGCCGCATTAGCAACACTGGAGCACTGCGACCTGTTTATCGCCAGTGCCGCTGTCGCCGACTACCGCCCGGCAACGATTGCCGAACAGAAGATCAAAAAGGCGGGAGATGAAATCCAGCTCACGCTGGTCAAGAACCCCGACATCGTCGCCACCATTGCCCAACATAAAAATCGACCGTTTACCGTTGGCTTTGCTGCCGAAACCAACGATGTCGATGCCTACGCCCGCGCCAAACTCGAACGCAAAAACCTCGATATGATTATCGCCAACGACGTCTCGCGCCAGGATATCGGCTTTGGTGCCGACGATAATGCCGTCACGCTCTACAGCAAACACGGCTCGACCGAATTTACGGTCATGAACAAAGCCTTGCTGGCACGGCAACTACTCGCCGCCATTGCTATCCAGCTCGCGGTGCTATAAACCGCCTCGGTGCATCCACCGCTCATAAACAAACAGGAACCCGTTACCGTGAATACACTGCAATTCAAGATTCTCGACCAACGCCTGGGAGATACCATCCCGCTGCCAGAATACGCCACTCCCGGCTCGGCAGGGCTGGATCTGCGAGCCTGTATTGAAGAAGACAGCCTCACCATTGAGCCGGGCCAGACCGTACTGATCCCTACCGGTATGGCGATTTATATTGAAGATCCTGGCCTCGCCGCCATGCTGTTGCCCCGCTCTGGCCTCGGCCACAAACACGGCATCGTGCTGGGCAACCTGGTCGGCCTGATCGACTCCGACTACCAGGGGCCGCTCATGGTATCGTGCTGGAATCGAAGCGCTGAAGCCTTCACGCTGAATGTTGGCGAACGCCTGGCGCAACTGGTGCTGGTGCCGGTAGTGCAGGCCCAGTTCCGTCAGGTTGCAGAATTTACCGAAACCGAACGTGGCACTGGTGGTTTTGGCCACTCTGGCCGTCACTGATCGGCCCGTAGCGAGCCGTCGCCGCGTCAGGCTATACTGCCGCGCTTGCCACCAATAACTTGAACCATACCGCAAGGCCAATCGAGCGAACGGCCTTGCCCTGTACCCGATGGAGCACCACCATGCCGCTGAACCGCGATGACGCCATCAATACCGTCAACGTTCTGAGCCAGGCCCTGCCCTACCTGCAACGCTTTGTAGGCAAAACCATTGTCGTCAAATATGGCGGTAATGCCATGATCGACGACGAGCTGAAAAACAGCTTTGCTCGCGACATGGTGATGCTGAAGCTGATTGGCATCAATCCCATTGTGGTTCACGGCGGCGGGCCGCAAATCGGTGAGTTGCTGAACAAACTCAACATCGAAAGCCACTTCGTTAACGGCATGCGGGTCACCACCAGCGAAACCATGGACGTGGTCGAAATGGTACTGGGTGGTCTGGTTAACAAGGACATCGTCAATCTGATCAACCAGAACGGCGGTAACGCCATTGGCCTGACCGGCAAAGACGGCCAGCTGCTGCACGCGCGCAAGTTGCACGTCACCAAGGCAACACCCGATCTGGAAAAACCGGAAATCATCGACATTGGCCACGTCGGCGAAGTTGCCAGCATCAACACCAAGGTGCTGGATATGCTTAACGATAGCGACTTTATCCCCGTCATTGCCCCCATCGGCGTAGACTCCGAAGGCCACTCCTACAATATCAACGCCGACCTGGTCGCTGGCAAGGTCGCCGAGGTGCTGAAAGCCGAAAAGCTGATCCTGCTGACCAATATCGCCGGACTGATGGACAAACAGGGCAACATTCTCACCGGCCTGACCACCCAGCAAGTAGACGACCTGATTGCGGATGGCACCATCTACGGTGGCATGTTACCCAAAATTCAGTGTGCCCTCGATGCCGTGCACGCTGGCGTCACCAGCGCCCACATTATCGACGGTCGAGTTGCACACTCCACCCTGCTGGAACTGTTCACCGATGAAGGTGTGGGCACCCTGATTACCAACCGCAAAGGCTGACAGGAGAACCCATGGCACAGGCGGAAGACAAGCTGTCCCGCAGAGACCAGATACTTCAGGCTCTGGTACATATGCTGGAAACCCAGCCCGGTGCCCGAATTACCACGGCCAACCTGGCAAAGGAAGTCGGCGTATCAGAAGCGGCGCTGTACCGCCACTTCCCCAGCAAGGCAAAGATGTTTGAAGGGCTGATCAGCTTTATCGAAGAAACCATCTTCAGCCGCATCAACCTGATCCTGCAGGATATCGACAGCGCCGAAGCGCGTTGCCAGCATACATTGATGCTGGTACTCACCTTCGCCGAACGTAACCCTGGCATGTGTCGCCTGTTATCTGGAGATGCACTGTCGGGTGAAACGGAACGCCTGCGCCAGCGCATCCAGCAATTTTTTGAACGGCTGGAAACCCAGTTCAGACAGATTATTCGGGAAGCCGAATTACGCGAAGACAAACTGCCGCAACATACCGCCAGTGCATTGGCCAATTTGTTGACTGCTGTGGTAGAAGGCAAAATACGCCAGTTTGTGCGTACCGAGTTTGCACTGAAGCCAACCGCCTACTGGGATGAACAATGGCTCGTGCTGCAAAGCCAGCTGTTAAGAACAAAACAAATCCCGACCAACTAACGGACAGGCCCGATTCAGACTGCGCCACAAGCTGTCGTTGGATGTCGCGACAGGCTGTGGTGCAAGATTCCGGTTGGTTTATCGACTGACAGGAGGCTTGGCTTTGGAGAAACGGTCAACCCGCTCAAAATCCACCTCGTCATACAAGGTGCCGGGGGGATATACCTGTAATATTCGCACCCGTTCATATTGTTCTGCGTACTCTCGGGTAATACGCCCCAACTCGGTGCGTCGATCGCGGATATCCCGCTTGCTATCAGCGAGCACTCCCGACACTTCATTCAGCTCCTGCTGAATATCCCCAGGGACTTCCACACCTCGGCTGGTAAAACCCTCTGCCTGACGCTGCGCCTGCGCCAGCTTTTGCTCCAGCGCCTCCTGGCGACGTTCCTGCAGGGAAATGTAAGTACCCACTTCCTCTGCCTTGCGCAACCGTGCCCGTTCAACATCGGATGGCTGCTCATACAAACGCAGAAGATTAATATCCGCTTCTTTTTGCTGTGCCATTTTTTCCTGGCGCTGCTGCTCTGCGGCCTCTTTGGTGCGCCGCACCACCAGCTCTTCCGCCGTGGGGGCTGGTGGCACAACATCAATGACCATGCCGTTGCTGCCCAGCACCTCATACCCCTGGCCGAGCAGCTCTGCCGGAATACGATCCCGCAGTACCGTGCGACCATCGACCTGAAAACGGTACAGCTTTGCGGCCATGGCTTCGGTCGCCAGTAACGACCCCAGCAGAAAGATCAATAACCGACCGCTGGCCAGCCTACCACTCCAGCACATTCGCATCAGCACACCCCGTACTGCGCCCGATAGGCCTCAATGGCTGACGCATGGTTTTTTAAAGCATCCTGAGTCGCGACATAATCCAGCACCTGATTCAGATTCACGATACTGGCCACCCGGATACCAAAATCACGTTCTACCTCCTGAATCGCCGACAGCTCACCCTGGCCTTGCTCCTGACGATCCAGCGCAATCAGCGCCGCAACCGCTGTCGCCCCGGCCGTATCGGCAATCAGCCCCATGACTTCCCGGATTGCCGTCCCTGCCGTGATAACATCGTCTACAATCACAACACGGCCCGCCAATGGAGCACCCACCAGATTGCCCCCTTCACCGTGGGTCTTGGCTTCCTTGCGGTTAAAAACGTAGGGAACATCTTTTTGATAGTCATTGGCCAGCGCCACCGTCATGGTCGCGGCCAGGGGGATGCCTTTGTAGGCCGGGCCAAAAACAACATCGTACTGCAGACCGGAATCTTCCAGCGCAGCGGCGTAAAAACGGCCCAGTCTGGCCAGCGCCAGACCACTGTTAAACAATCCGGCATTAAAAAAATAAGGGCTGATTCGACCGGACTTTAGCGTAAACTCACCAAACTTCAGGACACCCTGCCGAATAGCAAATTCGATAAATTCTTGTTGATAGGCTTTCATATCGTATCCTGAAAAGGGAGCCAATAATAAACAGAACGGATAACACAAAGGCAGGAACTGGTCAGTAGCAGACCGGGAAGCAGACACGCCAGCGGCGGGTCGCTGGCTCAAAACCACCTTCCCGGGTGCCAGACAAGCACGATAAGTGAGACAACTCACAACCAAATATGGCCTCAGTTTACCCGCACTTAGATTGATGGGTTATGATACACGCTTCACTAGTTGGGAACCACGTATGCGAGTTATCACTTTACAGGTAGACGGACTGCAACAGGCGGTAGATAACGGCCTGTATACATGGCTGACAATGGCAGACGCCGATGTCGTTGCCATTCAGAATCTGCGCGCCAAGGAATATCAGCTGTCTGACGATGTCGTCTACCCGCGAGATTTTAACGCATACTTTTTCGACGCCGAAGCCGACGACTACTCCGGTGTTGCCATCCTCACCCGGGAGGTTCCCAAGGCCATCATGACCGGCCTGGCGTTTTCCCAGTGCGATATGCAGGGCCGCTACATTCAGGCCGACTTCCCTCATGTCAGTGTTGGCTCCATCCTCTTCCCTGCCGTTGACGCCTTTAACAACCTGGACGACAAGTTGGCCTTCCAGAAATCGTTTCTGGAACACCTGCAAAAAAATCGCCGCAAGCGCCGTGAATTTATTATCTGCGGCAACTTTGAAGCCGCCCACAAAACGGTTGACCTGGCCGACTGGCAAGCCAACCAGAACTCACCAGGCTTTTTGCCGGAAGAACGTGCCTGGTTTGATCAGATCTTTGGCCCGGCAGGCTATGTCGATGCCTTCCGCGAAGCCAACTTTGGCGAAAACCAGTTCACCTGGTGGCCAGATGCCGAAAGCGCACGCCGCAACCAGAATGGCTGGCGCAAGGACTATCAGATTTGCAGCCCAGGCATTCGCCAATACGTTGTTGATGCCAAAATAGAAAACAGCCTGCAATTTGGTGATCACGCTGCCGTCATGATCGAGTACGAATTCGACGACGAGTAAGTCCTGGGGCGACGGACGGCCACACAAACACCAGCCATAAAAAAGCCCGCCTGGCCAAACGCCTGCGGGCTGGGGTACTCAAAACGACGAATCAGCTGTTCAATGCGTCGATTTGCTTCTGAGACAACTCATTAATGCCTTTCTCCGCCAGCGCCAGCATGGCATTCAGCTCATCACGGGTGAAGGTGTTACCTTCGGCGGTGCCCTGCACTTCGACAAAACCGCCATTGGCTGTCATGATCACATTCATATCGGTTTCGGCGTCGGAGTCTTCCAGGTAATCCAGATCCAGCACCGACTCACCCTTGTAAATACCGACAGAGACTGCGGCAATCATCTGCTTCAACGGCTCTCCCTTCACCTTGCCGTTTTTCTTTAACCAGCTCATCGCATCCACCAACGCGACACAAGCACCGGTAATCGCCGCCGTGCGAGTACCGCCATCGGCCTGAATCACATCGCAATCAATGGCAATAGTGTTTTCACCCAACGCTTTCAGATCCACCGCTGCGCGCAGGCTGCGGCCAATCAGACGGGAAATTTCCACCGTCCGACCCTGCTGTTTGCCTTTGGCGGCTTCACGAATCATGCGCGAGCCGGTTGAGCGTGGCAGCATACCGTATTCTGCCGTGACCCAACCCTGGCCCTTGCCACGCAGAAAAGGTGGCACACTGGTCTCCACACTGGCGGTACAAATTACCTTGGTGTCACCAAATTCTACCAACACAGAACCTTCCGCATGTTTAGTGTAGTGACGGGTAATGCGAACTTCGCGGAGTTGATCAAGGGCGCGACCACTGGGTCTCATACAATTTCCTTTTCTGTGCTTCAAACATATTGGGGCGGCATTATAACGACATAGCAGGGGTGTCTGGCCACCGCTACAATGCCCAACACGATAAACGAACGGAGAAACACCATGGTTTACAGCATGACAGCCTTTGCCCGCCAGCAGGCCGACACACCCGCCGGCCAGGTTATCTGGGAGCTGCGGTCGGTAAACCATCGCTATCTGGAACCGCATTTCCGCTTGCCCGACAGCTTCCGCGAACTGGAACCGGCACTGCGTGAACTGATGAAAAAACATCTCAATCGCGGCAAGGTGGAATGTGCATTGCGGCTACAATCCGGCCAGCAAGTTCAGGCATTAAATCTGAATCAGCCGCTGCTGAAGCAACTCAACCAAGCCATAACCGCCGCCACAGCCAGTGTCCCGACAGCCGCCGCTGCCAATGTGCTCGATATTCTGCAATGGCCCGGTGTGATGGAAAACGAAACTGTCGACGCCAAGGTCGTTCAACAGGCCACCTTGCAAGCCTTTGAAGACTGCCTGAAAACCGTCAGTCAGCGTCGCGCTCGTGAAGGTCAGAGTCTGGCGGACTTAATTCTCCAACGCCTGGATAATATGAGCAGCCTGGTGGCCAAGGTGGAAGCTCACCTGCCAGAAGCGCTGGCCGCCCAACGGCAACAATTACAACATCGCCTTGCCGATATGCTGGGGGAACGGGAAAACGCTGCCAATCCTGAACGGCTGGAACAGGAAATGGTGATACTGGCACAAAAAGCCGATGTCGCCGAAGAACTCGACCGCTTGCGTACTCATATCCAGGAAGTCAAAGCCATTATAAAGCGCCCGGAACCGATTGGCCGTCGGCTCGACTTTATGATGCAAGAGCTGAATCGTGAGGCAAATACCCTGTCCTCAAAATCGCTGACCACGGTCACCACACAAGCGGCTGTCGAAATGAAAGTACAAATCGAGCAAATGCGCGAGCAGATCCAGAACATAGAGTGATGTTCTTGGGTGTTCATCACTGTTCTTTAGTCCATTAAAAATCAAAGGCTTATGAAATTTTAACGGTCACCGCGTTCATGTAAGTTCTGCCAAGTTTGGGTAGTTATGGGTAGTAGATTGGGGAGTATTTTCTCGCTATATTGTATCGGCGAGATTGTACTCCCCAATTTTTTAAGGCAGGAAAGTGGGCAAGCTATACGACAAGACCGTCAAGAAACTGATCAAAGAGAAGCCATCCGTGCGGCATGCCGATGGCAATGGTCTCTACCTCATGACCCCGAAGCGCGGCGATGCCTACTGGATGCTGCGCTATACCACCCCAGCTACCAAGCTCCGGCGCGAATACACCATCGGCAAGGTGGACGACTGGTCATTGGCCGACGCCCGTGATGAGGCGGCGAAGCTGAGGTTGGCGATCAAGCGTGAGGGTGCTGACCCGGTTCAAGAGCGGCAGAAGGTCAACCAAAACCCCTTCAAAACGCTCAATGACCTGTACGCGGACTACTACGAGCTTCGCAAACGAGAAATCGCGTCTCACCATAAAGAGAAGAGCCTGTACGAGCGTGAGGTCGCCTGGCGCATCGGGAAGGTGGAACTGGAAAAGATCCGGCCAGTGGATGTCAGTGAAATCCTGCGCGACGTGGCCAATGGTTATGACGACAATAAGCCTCGCCCGACCCTCTCAAATGACTTGATGCGTCTGCTGAGGAACCTGTTTGATCATGGCATCAAACTGGACGTCACCCGGTTCAATCCCGCCTCGCCATTCCGCCCCAGGGATGCCGGTGGGGAGGAGAAGGCCGCCAACTACCCGATGAATGAGGAAGAGGTCATTGAGTTCTTCAACAAGCTCCGGGTTATTCCGGCGCAGTTCAGCCGTGAAAACTACCTGGCCTGTGCTTTGTTGATTGCGACCTGTACGAGAAAAATGGAGCTTCTGGCAGCGCCTTGGTCGGAATTCGATCTGGAGAACCGTATCTGGTACCTGCCCGAGGAAAGGACCAAAAAGAGAAGGGCCATCGATATCCCGTTGGCGGAACCCGCCGTGGAATGGTTGAATGAACTGAAAGTACGCTCCTGTGGGAGTGAGTGGGTCTTCCCAGCTCGCAGGATCAGCAAAAAAGCACGGACTCCGCACGTATGCGAGAATACGCTCAACCATGCGCTCAAGAAGCTCTTTGAGAAAAAGCTCTTCTCATTTGACAAGCGCCGCGTCCACGATCTTCGCGGCACGGCCCGTACGAAACTGGGTAAGCTCGGCTTTGATGACAATCTGGCCCAGCGCTGCCTGAATCAGCTGCCCGGCAACCGGACTGACCGGGTCTATAACAAGCATGCGTATTTTGAAGAACGAAAAGAGGCTCACGAGGCGCTCTGCGAATGGTTAGCGCCCATCGTGAGAGGTGAAGTTAGTTCTGGAGAGTAAAAGGGGCCAAATCAAGCCCCTTGCTGTTCGATCCAAGCCAACAGATCCGATAGTCGCCACGCCACCGAGTTGCAGCCCAACTTGAGCCCTGCCGGAGCCACTCGCTTTCTTTCCAAAGTCCACCACTGCGTCCGACTGACACCCGTAATCGTTCGACGGTCCGACTCCCGAACCAGCCGCTCACACTGTCCAGAACGAGCCAGAAGCTTGGTGCGCACCTCTTCCGAAGGCGGACTGAAGGTTTTATCAATCATCCTCCTCTACCTCCGAATCACCAGTGGGAATAGTGGGAAACTGGGAAAGTCCATCTCCATCCGGTAGCGCTTCCCAATACGCCTTGATGCGATCAGGCCACAGGGCGAAAAAACGCTCCGATCGATCCCGCAGCTTGATTTTCATGGTGCCACGGCTCTGCTCATTGGTTTCCATGAAATCTCTCTGGATAAGCGGCTCAATTTCCCGAGTGTATCGACTACGAAGGCCAAGCTCCTTGATCAGAGTATTTTTGGGTATCAGCCACTGCGTCTCACCGGCCACTTTGCGTCGCAGACCAATTGCTCTTCCGTAATCCCCCCGCTCTATGTCAACAAGGCGGTGATTCCATTTGTAAATCGCATCGCGAAGGCGAGCCAAAATGCGGTGCTCCTCCGAATTGAAGATGTGACCTCGGCTCCGAAGCCAGGCTCCAACTGCTTGGTGTACCGCTCGAACTGACTCCGCTTCCGACCAGGGGAGTAGGTAGTTCCGGCAGGCTAGGCACAGAGCAGCGGTGATCAGTGCGAACCGCCTGATCACCCGGAGGACTTGCGAAGCCATATGAGAGGTCTTCCATTGGTCCGTCAACCGGGCGACCTCATTCTGGATATAGCCGGGCAAGTCATCCACATCTTCTGTGAGACGCTCAAGCCAGTGCCGGAACAGCGTGCCATGGTAGTGCCTGGTGCGGCTTTTCAACGCGTCCACGAACTCTTGGGGGCTGCTGAAGCCATGCACCTCGTCAAAGGCTCCAAATTTTCCAAAAACGGGGATCTCGACAAGACGATTCTCTTGGCCGGCTTTAACCGACTTTCCTATTTCCTGAAACACTTCCGACAGCCATACCTCACCAGTACTTAACGCCAGCGTTCGCCAGTGCGTTTGTTCAGCAAGATCCCCTGAGATATTCGCGCGCAGCTTACTGGCACCGGTCATTATGTGATACGTCGCCACATCGACATCTTCCGGCCGAGCCAGGCCAATCTCGTCCAACGCTAACAACATGTCGTTGTGCTCAGCAGCGACGGCTGCCAAGCCATTGGCATTCGCTACCCAGTTCCTCACGAACGTTGGTGCTCCACAAACACTCGCGGCCACCTGCAGCAACGTCGTTTTCCCGGTGGAGCTATTACCAACCAAGTGAAAGGCCCCATTTTCAAGCTCCGCATGCTTTAGCAGGGGCGCCGCGAGAGCCACCCCGACGCTGAGGATCGCCAGCGGGTTGCCGCCACAGAGCTTCCCCACTTGATTCTGCCAGTCTTGAAGAGACCCGCTTTCCTGGAGCAACGGTGAGGTCGATAGCTGCCCTACAAAGTGGTGCTGCTCATCCGCCTGACCTGCCGTCCAGCTGCTCGTCGCGAAAATAGGCCCATGCCAGCCGCTGCGGTCGACGGTTGTGGCCGGAGGCGCCTTTGCCATTTCCTCCAGCAAATACCGCTGCAGTCGTGTCCAGCTAATATTGCCGGGTTCGAGCGGGTAGCCGGTGTCCACCAACAGCTCTCGTATCTGACGAGCGTTATCACCGTTCAGAGTCCTCGCATACACCACCTCGCGCAGCAGGACGTTGTCCATATTTTTCCACTGCAGCAGCGCGCCGTGGCCGTGTTTTTTATTGGAGAGGCGGGTTCGGGCAACAACCTCTATCCACCCGCCAACCCTCTGCCACTCTTCAGAGCTGTAGCAGTACAGCCCTGAGTCTCTCAATTGATATTTCATTCGCGCCTCCGTCACAGCCGGTCTAGCCAGTCACGAACATCCTGAATCCGGAACCTGACGGCCCTTCCTTGCGGGCTTGGCTTTATGGGGGCAGGGAAACGACCGGCTTTCACGTACCGTCGAAGCGTGGCTTGCGAAAGCTGGGTGACGGCACAAACCTCTTCATAGGTGAGCAAACGCTCGTTCGTCTCGTTGAAATACTGTCGTTGCATAATCCACTCCTGATTCGTTGTTTAACGGTCAGGAGTGATTATGAATAGTCCTGAATTCACACCAGAACCGTGGAATTGGCCAATTTGGGCGCAAAGAGAAAAAGATATTAAAACACTGAATTTAAAGGATAAATTTTAGGGTTTAGGCGCTTTCTATGTGGCGGCCATCGGTTTTTGGATAAATTCTGGCGAAAATGTGAACAGTCTCCGCTAGCCGCCATCATCACGGCATCATTTTATGAAGCGGTAACTCCCGCTGACTTTCACATGTGAAAGTCAATGCTGGACGTGATCAAAACAGCCTCTCAAAAAGCCTTGTCGAGACCCTGTTATTTCACGGGACGTGCCTGCATCACACCGGTGCTCCAAAAGGTCTCTTCCAAGCCCCTTGTAAGTACCCCGAGGAAGTAACGCCACTGTATACCGGTGTTGTCACTGAGGTGGTAAGCCAGGGTCCCAAATAAATAATGGAACGCGGACCCTTCAGCCCATGCGAGCTATTTCATGGAGTGTGGGAGCGCAGCGGCAAAGTCCCAAATCAGGTAGTTACGTGGACAGGAATTGGAAAGGTCCCATGGCTTGAAGGAAGGAGTCTGCCTCCAACTCTGTCTTTTCGTCCGAAAAAGGCAAAAGCGCATGGCAGCTTCAAGCACTCAGTTGCTTACGATTGTTGGCAAATCCATAGCGAGGAGCCAGCCATGAGCAAACGAATGACCCACCAGGAAATCTGCGAAGAGTGGGAGGCGGTCAGCCGAGCCCAAAATGTGAACCACCAACGTGGTATCAAAGCCGCCATAACGCAATGCCGTCAGTTTCTGACGGCGATTCACCAGCAAGCGGACGTGGAGCAAGCGAGGTACCGCTATCTGGCGCAGCGGCTCTGTGATCACTTCTGGTCCCACAACGTCGCGCATCGTACCGACCAGACACCCGGCTATCCCGGGCACTTCGGCTGCCGCGTCCGACTCCGGAGAAGAAAGCTGGAGTTGTCCTGGTACTACAATCGCTTCGTCCAGCAGAAGAGCGGCGAGGGACGATCAGTGTTCAGTGAGTACATCCGCAAAGAAGGTCGGTTCCGCTATCACAAACCGGCCTTCACGCGGGCCCAGGATTGGGAGCAACCGCTCATCATGGAGACTGAGACCGGTTTTGAGATGTTGCGAAGGCTCAATGCCAACCAGGCGGAGCTTTGTCGAATCGTGCGGAAAAGCGAACGCCTCCTGAAAGATCTGGAGGAGCACCTCGGTGGACTGAAGGAGGCTGCCAGCGGGAGTGCAAGCCCCTCAAGCGAGGAGGGCTGTTGGCGGTAAAAGGCATGCCGCTCACACCGCAGGTGTTGATTGCGTGGGGCTATTGATGGGATCGCCCAGATTTCAGGTGGCTATATATGCCGTTCTTTGCTGGTCTATCCGGGTCAAATCGGTTGAATGCAGCGTGGTACCTCTATATATTGATCAGTCAATGTAGTGTAGGGCTGTTCCGCCCATGAGACCGTGCCGCCTCAGATAAGGTGGCAACACCATCGCCCATAGGAAGCGAAAACATGGCCGAGATGGAAGATCGCTGGTTATCCGTAGACGAAATAGGCAAGCACCTCGGTGTCAGCAATGACACCGTGTACCGCTGGATCGACAAGCACGCAATGCCCGCCCACCGCATGGGGCGGTTTTGGAAGTTCAAAAAAGTCGAAGTAGACGAGTGGGTCAAGGGCGGTGGCGCCGCCGAGACGAGCAAGGGTGAGCGTTCCGAATGACCCAAGGCCGGTATCGCATCTCCTTCACGTCCGGCAGCCTGTATCACCGCGAATCGGTGAAGCTGGCCGAGCTGTACCTGTCGCTCCGTGACTGGGATGAGGTGCGTGCTCAAGCGCTGCATGACAACCTGCTACAGGCCAGAACGGAAAGCACGGCAAAGCGCACCTGTAGAGAGGCGATTGCACGCCTGAAGACGTTGACCGAAAGCGAACTGACTTTCCTGGCCGAGGCAAACCACCAGGACCAGGCTCATCTTCTGTGGGTTGCCGTGTGCCGACTGTACCGCTTTATCGCGGACTTTGCGGTGGAAGTGCTACACGAACGGTTTGTCGCGATGAAGCTGGATCTCAGTTTTGAGGATTTCGATGCCTTCTATAACCGTAAATCGGAATGGCATGACGAACTGGATAATGCCAGCGCCTCAACGCGCGATAAATTGCGGCAGGTCCTGTTCAGAATGCTGCGGGAGGCAGGGTTGTTAGCTAAGGACAAAACCATAAACGCAGTTCTGCTAAGCCCCAGGCTGGTTGAGTTGCTGCGTCAGAACAATCCTGACGAGTTTTTCTACTTTCCAGTCTATGAATCCGATATCAGGGGGATGTCAGCTTGAGAAAGGACATTGCCAAAATGCCGATGCAGGAGCGACTACAGCACCTGTTCAGCGTGGTTTCCGGCCAGCGATTCCTGAACAAGCAGGGACTGGGTAATGAAGTGCCTTTCTTCATCTGCCCCTACCGGCCTGAAGAAGCGGTCGAGATGGAGCGTCTTCAGCGGCAGTTGGTTAACCGGCTGGAGCAGGCGGGCATCCGGATCCTGAGTATCAATCTGTACGACCTGGCCATCGATATTTTGAAAGAAAGAGACATCTGGGAGCAGGTGTTGGAGCTGGAGCCCACGGTCTCAAAGGATCAGTTGAAAGAACTGCTACAGGGGGTGCTGGACCCGGAAGCCCATTTGGTGCCCGCTATTGCGGCAAAACTGCGGTCCGTTGAGTTTGACGTGCTGTTTCTCTCAGGGGTGGGCGAGGTTTTTCCCTACATACGCTCCCATAACGTGCTCAACAACTTGCAGAGCACCGCCAAAGAACAACCAACGGTGATGTTCTTCCCGGGCTCCTATACCCACTCGCTGGAAACCGGTGCATCGCTGGACCTGTTCGGCAGGTTGCATGACGACAAGTACTACCGTGCGTTCAACATCTTTCATTACGAAGCCTGAGCGGACGATACGATTCGAGGCGTAATCATTAAGGGAAAGTACAATGACATTGAAGAATATTTTTCTAAAGCCCGTTGACCGCCCCATTGAAGGCGTTATCAAAGCCGACGATGAAGCCAGTCTTCGCCTCGAAATCGAAGAATACGTACTGACCAACGAAGTCGAGAAGCGCCTCGAAGAGTTCCTGGACGCCTATAACAACTACGAAGGGGCGAACGGGGTATGGGTCTCCGGCTTCTTCGGCTCGGGTAAGTCACACCTCCTCAAGATGCTGGCTCTTCTGCTTGAAAACCGGGAGATGGACGGTGCTACGACACTGGATCTGTTCCTTCCCAAGTGTAGCGAGAATGAAATTCTCCGGGGCGACCTGAAGCGAGCTGTCTCAATTCCGGCGAAGAGCATTCTGTTCAACATCGATCAGAAAGCCGATGTCATCAGCAAAACCCAGATTGATGCGCTTCTGGCCGTGTTCGTTAAAGTCTTCGACGAAATGTGCGGCTACTACGGCAAACAAGGGCACATTGCCCAGTTTGAGCGCGATCTGGACGGCCGTGGCCTGTACGAACAATTCAAAGCCGAGTACGAGACCATCGCCGGCCGCCCCTGGCAGAAAGGCCGGGAGCAAGCCCTTCTGGAAGGCCCGAATATTGCCCAAGCCTACGCCGCTGTGACCGGTGGCGACCCGCAGTCGGCAGCGGGCATTCTGGACAAGTACCGCAGCGAATACCGAGTCTCGATTGAAGACTTCGCGGACAATGTGAATGCCTATATCGAGAAGCAGGCAAAAGAGGGTGGCCACAAAGAGTTCCGCCTGAACTTCTTTGTGGACGAGGTCGGCCAGTACATTGCCGACAACACCAAGCTGATGACCAACCTGCAAACCATTGCCGAGAGCCTCGCCACCAAGTGTCGGGGCCGGGCCTGGATTATCGTCACCGCGCAGGAAGAGATGAAAAACGTGGTTGGCGAAATGGGCAAGCAACAAGGCAACGACTTCTCGAAAATTCAGGCACGGTTCAATAACCGCATGAAGCTGTCCAGCGCGGACGTGGCAGAGGTCATCCAGAAGCGCCTGTTAACCAAGACCGAAGAAGGCGTCAATCAGCTGTCGGACGTCTATCACGCGCAGGCAAACAACTTCAAAACCCTGTTTGACTTCGCGGATGGATCGGCCACCTACCGGAACTTCCGGGACAGGGACCACTTCATCCACAGCTACCCCTTCGTCCCCTACCAGTTCGCGCTGTTTCAATCGGCGATCCAGAATCTGTCGCAGCACAACGCCTTCGAGGGTAAGCACAGTTCCGTCGGTGAGCGCTCCATGCTGGGGGTTTTCCAGCAGGTGGCCATCCACATCGGCAACCATCAGGTGGGCCAGCTGGCCACCTTTGACCTGATGTTTGAAGGCATCCGCTCTGCACTGAAATCACAAATACAGCGGGCGATTATTCAGGCAGAGAACCACCTCGATAATGCCTTCGCCATCCGGCTGCTGAAGGCCCTGTTCCTGGTCAAATATGTCAAGGAATTCAAGCCCACGGTGCGTAACCTTTGCGTGCTGATGCTGGATGCCTTCGATCAGGATCTGCCGGCACTTCGCACCAAGGTCGAGGAAGCCCTGAGCCTTCTGGAGCAACAGACCTACATACAGCGCAACGGGGACCAGTACGAGTACCTGACGGACGAGGAAAAGGACGTCGAGCAGGAGATCAAGAACACCGAGGTCGAATCATCGGATGTCGCGGACGAGCTGGAAAAGATCGTTTTCGACTTTGTCATCAAGCAGCGCAAGATTCGCTATGACGCCGGCTCCTCCCAGAATCAGGGGCAGGATTACTCCTATTCGCGCAAACTGGATGATCGTCTGCATGGGCGTGAATACGAGCTCTCGATCAATGTCATCAGCCCGTTCCACGAGCATACTGACAACGAGCAGATGCTACGCACAGCCTCGACCTACAAGGCGGACGAGCTGTTCGTGCTCATGCCGTCGGACGAGCGCCTGGTGCGCGATCTGCTCATGTTCAAGCGCACCGAGAAGTACATCAAGCAGAACATTTCCGTTACCCAGCAGGAAGCCGTTAAGCGGATCCTGAATGACAAGGGCTTTCAGAACCGTGAGCGCGAGGCCAGGCTCCGGCAGCAGGTTCACACCCTCATTGGCAAGTCCAAGTTGCTCATTGGCGGCGCCGATGTGGAAGTGGCGAATGAGGACCCCCAGACCCGCATTATTCGGGGCTTCCATGAGCTGATTTCACGGGCTTACCCCAACCTCCGCATGTTGCGCGGCGTTTCCTACACGGAAAACGACATCAGCAATTGCCTCAACCGTACAGACGATGGCCTTTTCGGTAATGACGCCACGGCCCTGGCGGAATCCGAGCAGGAACTGCTGGCATTCATTCAGAGCAACAATCGGGGCGGTGTCCGCACCACCCTCAAGGGCTTGCTGGAGAAATTCGAACGCAAACCCTACGGCTGGTATTACGCCGCGATTCTCTGCACCCTGGCCAACCTGTGTGCCCGTGGCAAGGTGGAGGTTCGTCTCGACGGTAACATCCTGGAGGACAGCGAGCTGGAGCGCGCCCTGCGTAACACTCACGGCCACGGCAACGTGGTGCTGGAACCACAGATTGAGTTCACCGCCTCTCAGGTCCGAGCCCTCAAGTCGTTCTACGAGGACTTCTTCGATAGCCCACCCCGCAGCAGCGAAGCCAAGGCCCTGGGCAAAGAGGCCGGCGAAGCCTTCCAGGACATGTACCACGACCTGGATCGGCGGATAGCGCAGGTCGATCAGTACCCGTTTCTCAATGCCTTGAAACCTGCCCTGGTGACGCTGAAAGAAGTCGCCGGAAAGCCCTACACCTGGCACCTGACGGAATTGGGCAAGCAGGAAGACCAGCTGCTGGACCTGAAAGAGGATGTCATCGACCCCATCCGCAAGTTTATGGGCGGTTCACAAAAAGACATCTATAACCAGGCTCGGTCCTTCCTGCAGAGCCAGGAGCCCAACTTCATCTACGTCTCTGGCGATGAGGTTGAACAGATCCGTTCCACCCTGAACGATCCCAATTGCTACAAGGGGAGCCGTATTCAGCAGCTGAAGGGCCAATTGGACAGTCTACAGGGCCGCATCGACGAGAAAGTGCAGCAAACCCGCTCCCAGGCAGAAACGTCCCTAAAGACCATGCAGGAACGCATGCAAAGCATGGATGAATATCAGTCCCTGCCGGAGCCGCGCCAGGATGAGCTCAACAAACCCTTCCGAGATCTGATTGATTACATCGGACAGGAGCGCTTGATTGCTGTGATCAAGGACCGGACCCGATACTTTGAAGAAGAGGGCTACCAGAAGCTGCTGGGCAAAATGGTGGCGCTGGCCAATCAGAAATCAGCACCGGCAGACGACCCCGATCAGCACCCAGGTAGCCAGAGTGAAGACCAGAGTGACGGGGGGACTCCCGAGGTCAAGGAATCGCCCGCCGACTATGTTCACACCCGCAACCTCCGTGTCGCGTTCGACAAGGCCTGGTTGGCCGACGAGGGTGATGTGGACCGGTACCTGAATGCCCTGCGCGAGGCCCTTCTGGTTGAAATCCAGCAAGGCCGCAAGGTCCAGATTTAAGCATGCCGAACCGTCTAACCGGTCGATGTTGGGGATAGCCATGCACGAAGCCGAACAGGAAATCCGGGCGCTCATTCGCGGTGGCGAAAGCCTTGCCGTCGAGTTCAAGAGCGACGTCAAAAGCCTGCCGGACCGGGACCTGGTGGCCGCGGTGGTGGCCCTGGCCAACACCGAGGGCGGCGACCTGTTCCTGGGCGTTGAAGACGATGGCACCCCGACTGGGCTGCATGCCAATCACCGCAACCTCGCCGGCCTGCCCGCGCTGATTGCCAACAAGACCATTCCCTCGCTGGCCGTGCGCGTTGAGTCCCTGGAGCTGGAAGGGCAACCTATTGCCAGGATCCAGGTGCCCAAGTCCCGGCAGCTGGTGTCCACCTCGGATGGTCTGCTGCAACGTCGGCGCCTGAGAATGGACGGCACTCCGGAGGCCGTGCCCTTCTACCCCCATGAGTTTGTTCAGCGCCAGTCCAGCCTGGGGGTAACGGACCCCTCTGCCTTGCCGGTGGAAAACCTGGCGGTTGAAGACCTGGACCCGATTCAGCGCATCCGGATCCGCAACGCCATCAAGAAGTACGGCGGCGACCAGAGCCTGATGCCCCTGGCGGACGATGAGCTGGACGGCGCCCTGGGGCTGACTGTGAGCGTGGGAGGCATGCGCCGCCCCACGGTTGCAGGCCTGTTGCTGCTGGGGAATGAAATGCAGCTCCGGCAACACCTACCCTCCCACGAGGTAGCCTTCCAGGTGCTGCGCGGTACCGATGTCCTGGTCAATGAGTTCTACCGCAAACCGCTGCTGGAGACCTTTGAAGAGGTCGAAGTGCTGTTTCGCGCCCGGGTGGAGGAAGAGGAGATTCAGGTCGGGCTGTTTCGCGTGCCCATCCCCAACTTCGACCGCCGGGCCTTCCGGGAAGCCTTTGTGAACGCCCTGGTTCACCGCGACTACAGCGCCCTGGGCGCCGTACACGTCAAACTGGACGACGACGGCCTGAGCATCAGCAATCCCGGTGGTTTTGTCGAGGGCGTAAACCTGGACAACCTGCTGGTGGCCGACCCTCGCTCCCGTAACCCCTTGCTGGCTGACATTATCAAGCGCATCGGCCTTGCCGAACGCACTGGCCGGGGCATCGACCGGATCTTCGAGGGTATGCTCCGCTACGGGCGCACCGCCCCCGACTACTCCATGTCGTCCGCTCACACCGTCTCCGTGCGCATGAGCGCAGCGGACGCGGACGCCGAATTCCTGCGGATGATCGTCGAGCGTGAGGAACAGACCGGCGCCGCCATGCCCATCGACAGCCTGATCATCCTGTCCCGGCTGCGCAATGAGCGGCGCTTAAGAACGGCGGACCTGGCCAAATCCGTGCAAAAGCCCGAAACCGTGGTCCGGGGCACCCTGGAAAAGCTGGTGGAAGCAGGCATGGTGGAAGCCCACGGCACCGGCAAGGGCCGCACTTACACCCTGAGCGCCAAGGTTTACCGGGGGGCGGGACAGAAGGCGGCCTACGTTCGCCAGGCGGGGTTCGATGCCATCCAACAGGAGCAAATGGTGCTGAATTTCATCGATACCCACGGCAGCATCAAACGAGCGGATGCCGCTGATCTGTGCCATATCAGCCCTTTCCAAGCCACTCGGCTGCTCAACCGCTTGAAAGACAAGGGTGTGATACGCCCGGTAGGCCAGGGGAAGGGGACTCGATATGAGCGAAGCTGATAAAATACGTGCGGCGCACGAAAAATACGAGCGAATACGAGCGCCGCGCGTATTTCCGCATGCAAGTGAGGGCAGTGGCCGACCGGGTGCTGGATCAGGGGATAGTGAACAATCGGGAAGTAATGATGATAGACCGGCTTGAACTCAAAAACTTTACGTCATTCGGTGATCTGGACATCGATTTCTCACCCAAGATCAACGTGATCATTGGTGAAAACGGTACCGGCAAAACACACTTGCTCAAGGCGGCCTATGGGCTTTGTGCCGGCGCATCGTTTTTCAAGAGCAAGCCGGATCTCGGTAAAGCCGAGCTCGAAGCGGCCTTAACTACCAAGTTCTTACGCCTGTTCATGCCTCTGGATGACAAGCTCGGGAAGATGCACCTTCACGGGGCTAGGGAACACGCGAGTTTAACCGCGCAGTTTGCAGAGGGGCAGAAGGTCAACGCGACCTTTTTCAACAACTCCTCTGAGCTTTCAATCAAGGATTCGCAAAGCTACGCCAAGTACCGGGCTGAGCCAGTGTTCATCCCAACCAAAGAAGTGCTCTCTCTGGTCAAAGGTATGGCCGACGAAACACACGATCAGAAGACGGTTGAGCTGATATTCGATGATGGCTACGTCGATCTTGCCAAGGCCCTGACCAAATCCAGTGATGAAGACCTGGACGTGCGAATCAACCAAGATCCGAGGCTGAGTTCGATCGTTCCGCAATTGGTCAGCCTGATTGGTGGCCGTTATCAGTGGGAAAACGGCGGCTTCTGCTTCCAGCCAGGTGAATATCGGGAAAAGCCCTCTCCTAAACGAACCAATTCCAAGTCCGCCCAAGCGTATCAGGATTCCACCGTGACGGAGTTCGTCGCAGAAAGCGGTCGTCAGTACTCCAGCAGCATGACAGCGGAAGGCTTCAGAAAGATCGGTATTCTGCACAGGTTGCTAAGTAACGGCGTGCTGTCTCCTGGTTCCAGTGGCCCCCTGTTCTGGGACGAACCGGAATCCAATATGAACCCCAAGCTGATGAAGCTGCTTGTTCAGGTTCTTCTGGAGCTGGCAAGAAATAACCAGCAGGTCATTCTCGCCACCCATGATTATGTACTGCTCAAATGGTTTGACCTCCTGGCCCGCCCAGGGCAGGGAGATCATATTCGCTTCCATGCACTGGTCAACAAAGGTGGCCAAGTTACTCTTCAATCAGCGAATAGCTATAAAGAGCTGGATAACAATGCCATAGCGAACACGTTCAATGATTTATACGACGAAGAGATCAAGCGCTCGCTCGGGGGAAAGGTATGACTCTTCTCTCCGAGGACGATCTGGAATTCGATTTCAGCGATGCTATTGAAGCCGTCCGCTTCGATGACGACGCGCTACATGGGCAAAGCACCATGAAGCGCGTTGATTTTATTGCAGAGTATGAGGATCGCTTGGTTTTTGTGGAAGTAAAAGACCCTGACAACCCTGTCGCGACCAATCCTGAAGCATTCAGACAAAAGCTCGTCAGTGGCAATTTAATACCGGATTTGGCGGGGAAGTATAGAGACAGCCTTTGGTTCCGAGCCCTCAGCGGTAAGGTGGGAAAACCAGTTCATTATGTCGTCCTGCTTTCCATGGCCGCTCTCGATCCCGCATTGCTGCTAGCTAAACAAGATCAGCTGCACCGCTGCCTGCCATTGAATCACAAAGACTGGTCTCTGTCGTTTGCACAGGCGTGCGTCATTCTCAATCTGGACCAGTACAAGAAACAATTTGGAACCCATACCGTCCGCAGAATAAGTGCGGGAGCCTAATTCATGGAAACATCGAAACTTAAAAAATTCGCCCAATTTGCTCGCCGCAGCCTCCTCGAACAGGTTACAGCCAAGCTCAAACTGGTACTCGCCGACGAGAGTCCCGCCCGGCGAGAAAGGCCACAGGTGATTAAAAAACTGGAAGAGGCGGTAACCGGCCAAGGCAAAGAGCAGGTTATCGAGCGGGTGGCCTACATCTGGTTCAACCGCTTCTGCGCTCTGCGTTTTATGGACGTGAATCGTTACAACCGCATTGGCATTGTTTCCCCTGCTGAGGGGCAGTTCCAGCCAGAGATCCTGGCGGATGCCAAAATGGGCCATATCGATGAAGAAATGGTGTCGGAGTCAACCCG
Source organism: Oceanobacter antarcticus (assembly GCF_044962685.1). Lineage (NCBI taxonomy): Bacteria > Pseudomonadati > Pseudomonadota > Gammaproteobacteria > Oceanospirillales > Oceanospirillaceae > Oceanobacter > Oceanobacter antarcticus. The sequence continues at coordinate 10,923 of NZ_JBBKTX010000011.1, read as the reverse complement.
CCAAAAGATCTTTGCCCTGCTGGATAGCAAAACACCCAGTCAGGATCCGCAGGGGGAAGCCTATCGCCTACTGGTCGTAGCTGCCTGTAACTACTGGTACAGCGCAATGCCGTTCTTGTTCGAGCGTATTGACGACTACACCGAGCTTTTGATGCCGGATGATCTGCTCTCCGGCAACTCCATTCTGGCCTATACCCGCGAGGCTATGACACCGGATGCCTGTAAAGATGTTGAGGTAATCGGTTGGCTGTATCAGTTCTATATCTCCGAGAAGAAAGACCAGGTATTTGCTGACCTGAAGAAGAACAAGAAGGTTACTCCCGAGAATATCCCGGCGGCGACTCAGCTGTTCACGCCGCACTGGATTGTGCGTTATCTGGTGGAGAACTCTCTGGGGCGCCTCTGGATGCTAAATCGCCCTGATTCTGGCTTGATCGAGCAGATGGATTACTACATCAAGCCGGAAGAGCCCGAGACCGACTTTTTGCGGATCAGTAGCCCGGAAGAGATCAAGATCTGTGACCCGGCCTGCGGCTCGGGACACATGCTGACGTATGCCTTCGATTTGCTGTATGCCATTTACGAAGAGGAAGGCTACGAACCTAGTGATATTCCAGCCCAGATTCTGACTCACAACCTATACGGCATTGAGATCGACGAGCGTGCTGGAGAACTGGCCGCTTTTGCACTAACGATGAAGGCGCGGGCCAAGCAACGCCGGTTCTTTCGTAAGCCAATACAGCCCAATATTTGTGTTCTCGAGAATGTTCGTTTCGACGAGGGTGAATTAAAGGAATACATGGACGTTGTCGAGCGCGACCTGTTCACTGCGCCGCTAAAAAGCACCTTGCGTCAGTTCGAAGAGACGGACAACTTTGGCTCTCTGATCCGTCCAGATGTGACCGATGTGGACGGTATTCTGAGGGCTTTGGAAGCCAAGGACGTATCAGGACAATTGTTCCTTAGCGAAACGCATAAGGAGGTGCTTAAAGCTCTACGGCAGGTCGATTACCTTTGCCCGAAATACCATGTGGTGGTCGCCAATCCGCCGTATATGGGGAGCGGGGGTATGAACGGGAGGCTTAAAGCTTGGGTGAAGGACCACTATCCAAAAAGCAAAGCTGATCTATTTGCTATGTTTATGGAGCGAGCCCTGGATTTAACAGTAAAGCAGGGCAGCATGGCCATGATCAATATGCAGTCTTGGATGTTTCTATCTGCATACGAGAACCTCCGATCTCACTTAATTGCTAAGTCGAGCTTTTTGTCAATGGCGCATCTTGGAGAGAGAGCTTTTGACACTATTGGTGGCGCTGTTGTGTCAACAACTGCTTTCGTCATGGAGAATATCGCCAAGCCGTTAAGAGAGGCTACATATATCCGCTTAGTAGATGGGGAAAATGAATCGTCAAAGTCTTCAATGCTTAAAGAGGCCGCAAAAAATCCACGGTCAAAACTAAGATTTTCCTCGGCCACGGATGATTTTGCCAAAATACCGGGCAACCTGATTGCGTATTGGCTCACACACCGCTTCGCCATTAATTTTGAAAAACTGCCCCGATTGGGGGAATCTTTTACAACTCGGGAGGGGCTTACCACAGGTAGCAATGATACTTTTCTACGGCAATGGTTCGAAGTGTCATTGGATTGTTCAGCATTTCCGAAGGATACCGAAAGAACTGCAAGATGGTTCGCTTATTTGAAGGGTGGAGAATATCGGCGTTGGTCTGGCAACACCGGACATCTTGTAGATTGGGAGAATGAGGGTGAGAGAATTCTGAACTTCATTGACCAAAAAACTGGAAGAATACGATCCCATAACTATAACGGCGAGTGGGCATTTATGCCCGGTATAACGTGGTCTAGTGTGTCCGGAGAGCGCTTTTCAGTTAGGAGTGTTTCTGGAGGCTATATGTTTGATACCACAGGGTCAATGGGTTTTGTAAATCCAGATTCGGATAGACTAGGCGTTGTTGCCTATCTGAATAGCACAGTAGCAGCCGCATATATGAAAGTGCTTTCCCCTGCTATTCGTTTCCAGCCTGGACATGCTCTTAATTTGCCATTTGACAAGCGCCCCTTGTCAACAGCTCATGCTATTGCATCGCAATGTATATCTCTTTCACAGTCGGACTGGGATACTTACGAGACCTCTTGGGACTTCACCAGTCTGCCGCTACTGAATCCTGAATTTCGCCATACAGCTCTGCAATCCACCTACAAGAAGGTTCGTACTCGCTGGCGCGAAATGACGTTGGAGATGCGGCGGCTAGAGGAAGAAAACAACGACATCTTTATCAATGCTTATGGCCTCCAAGATGAGCTGACACCAGAGGTGCCGCTGGAAGAGGTTACACTGACCTGCAACCCTCACTACCGTTACGGCAACAACAAAAGTGAGGAAGAGTTGGAGGCGCTTCTGCTGGCTAACACCATGCGCGAGCTGGTCTCCTACGCCGTTGGCTGTATGTTCGGTCGCTATGCTCTGGAAGAGCCGGGGCTGATCTTGGCCAACCAGGGAGAGACCATCGAGGACTACCTGAAGCGGGTTCCGGAGCCGAGCTTCCCGGCAGACGATGACAATGTCATCCCCATGCTCGATGGCGACTGGTTCACCGACGACATCACCGAACGCTTCCGTGAATTCCTGCGCATCGCCTTTGGCGAAGAGCACTATGGGGAAAACCTCCGCTTTGTCGAGCAGGCACTGGGCAAGGATATCCGCAAATACTTCCTGAAGGACTTCTACAACGACCACGTGCGCCGTTACAAGAAACGCCCCATTTACTGGCTGTTCTCCTCACCTAAGGGCTCATTCAATGCGCTGATCTACATGCATCGCTACCAGCCCCACACCGTGGGCACGGTGCTGGAGTATCTGCGGGATTTCAAAGACGAGAAGCTGCAAGCCCGGAAAAACCATCTGGAGGCCGTCAGTATCAGCGCCGGGGCCTCCCAGGGTGATAAGACCAAGGCCCTGAAAGAGATAGAGAAGATCAACAAAATTCTCGTCGAATTGGATGACTACGAACGGGATGTACTTTATCCCCTGGCTACCGAGCAGGTGGAAATCGATCTCGATGATGGGGTGAAAGCGAACTATCCGAAATTTGGCGAAGCCTTGAAGAAGATTCCTGGCCTCTCATGAAGGAGGGCTAACTATGAAATTGAAAGAAATTGCCGTTAAAGGCTTTAAATCTATCAGCAACCACGACTACGAGCTTATTGCCTTTAACGATGTCACGGTGCTTTTGGGGGCAAATGGCTCCGGGAAAAGCAACCTGATTTCACTGTTCCGGCTGCTGGGGTTTATGACCACCGGAGCATTGCAACAGTACGTTGGTAGGCAGGGTGTCAGCCAGCTTCTGTTCTATGGCCCAAAGGTGACCGAATCGCTGAGTTTCAGCGTGAAACTGGAAGATGACAGCACCACCGACTCCTACGATGTAAAGCTATCCTATGGGTTGCCGGACCGGCTGTTCGTCAGCGGTGAACAGGTAAGCTATCACAAAGCCGGTCACCCCAGGCCGCAAGAATACTTTCTGTCCAGTGGTGGCCCTGAAGCGGAGCTGGGGCAGGATGATCGGCCCACCAGTAAAGTGCTTACCGGTCTGCTCAGAGGCATACAGACCTTCCAGTTTCACGACACATCCGACACCGCCCGAATCAAGGACCGGGTGTACGTTGATGATGTGTCCTACCTGCGCAGCGATGGGGGCAACCTCGCGGCCTTCCTCAAGATGTTGAAGGAGTCGGATAGCTATCGTCCTTACTACGAACGAATTGTCCGGCATATTCGCAAGATCATGCCGCAGTTCAACGACTTCGTGCTGGATACCCTTCCTGGCAATGACCGTTTCGTGCGACTGAACTGGTCTGATACCTACCGCCAGGATTATCTCTTTGGTCCGGATCAGATTTCCGACGGGTCTCTTCGCTTCATGGCGCTGACCACGCTGCTGTTGCAGCCACCGGCGTTGCTTCCAAAAGTGATCGTTCTGGATGAGCCGGAGTTGGGTCTGCATCCGGCTGCCACGCTTGAGCTTGCCGGTATGATCAAACGTGCATCCCAGAAAACGCAGGTGGTCCTGGCCACCCAGTCTACACGTCTGGTCGATGAATTCCTTCCGGAGCAGATTGTGATCGTGGAGCGCGATTCTAAGACCGGCGCCAGCTCGTTCCACCGTCTGGAACCGGAGGCGCTGGGTGAATGGTTGCAACGGTACAGCCTCTCGGAGCTTTGGGAGAAAAATGTGTTGGGAGGGCAGCCGTGATTCGACTGCACATAACCGCAGAGGGCCAGACCGAGAAAGCCTTCGTCGACCAGGTTCTGACACCCCATCTGGCGCACTTTGATGTCTACACCGACGTGCGCTGTGTGTTAACGAGCAAGGACAAACGGGCAGCCAAAGAATACCGGGGTGGCTTGATCAGTTATCAGAAAGCAAAAGCCGATATCGAAACCTGGATGAAGGAAGACGCCAACCAGGAATGCTGGTTTACCAGCATGTTCGATTTATATGCCTTGCCAGAGGATTTTCCAGGATTTGACGAGGCGGAATTGCTGGAGCCTTATCAAAGGATCGAACGGCTCGAAGCTGCTTTTGGCAATGAAATGAACAGGCCAAACTTTATTCCCTATATCCAGTTGCATGAATTCGAAAGCCTGATTCTTGCTGACCCGGCCAAGCTGGATTGGGAGTACCTGGAGCACGACCAGCCAATTGGGAATCTCGTGAAGATGGTCGGCACCCAAAATCCGGAGCTCATCAATGACGGTCGAGAAACAGCGCCATCGAAACGGATTCTCAAAGAGATACCGGAATACGACAAGGTGACATCGGGGGTGTCGGTTGCGGCTCACATCGGCCTCGATGCTCTACGGGCCTCTTGCAAACACTTTGATGAGTGGGTGTCGCGCCTGGAGAAGCTCGGGGGCAAAGAATGAGCCAGCAAATCAATTATGCGCTGAGCAGGCTTTTCGATAAGCACCGGGTTGTGTTCTGGTACGACACCAAGCAAGAGCTGCGCAGTGACTTCGAGGCGGTTTCCATCCCGGACGTGGAGAAGCTGGAGATTGCCAACAACGAGTATGGCCTGAAACATCGCATCCTGCGGGAGGCACCGGAACAGAAATTCTTGCTGTACAAGGAGGGGCCGCAACCAGAGGATCTGGATAACTGGTTGCTTGACGTACAGCTGGCCCACGGCGAGTTCCGGACCGACCAGGTGGCCATCTGGCTGTCCGAACTGGAATTGGGCCTGGAGTTTGCCGAGGTGGCCCAGGCTCACGCGGAGTTTTTCCAGGCGATCAAGCGCAAGGAGGCGTTGAAGAAGTTGCTGAAATCGGACGACACTGCCGGCAAGCTGCGCCTGAAGATGCTGGCCGTGTGTGCCGGTAGCGAGCCCCGTATGGACTCGGTGGTGGAAACCCTGCTGCAGCAACAGGCGGAAGAGCGCGATGATGGCATTCGGCTGATTGAGCGTTGCGGTCTGGACAGCTTCCTGTGGGAGCAGCTTGCCCGCTTCTACGGCTACGAGGCCAGTGAGCCCAGCCTGCGCGATTTTGTGATCGAACTGTTCAAGTCCTGCTACGCCATGGGCACGGACGGCGAGGTCAAGTTGACCGGCGACGCCCTGGTGTTCCTCAAACGCTGGAAAGACAGCCGGCAGTTCGAGCAGGGGTTTGAAACCCTGTCTGCCGAGTGTGCCGAGGTGCTGGGCATTGAGCAGGATCTCGGTAAACGGGATTTCCGGGACCTGGTTGAGCTGGACTACTTCCGGCTAATCGACCAGAAGATTATCAGTGACCTGGTGCGGGCGGTGGTAGGCCGCACGGTCACTAGTGGTGATGTGGCGCTGTGGGTGCGGCAGCGGCGCCAGGGCCACTGGTACGGGGAGTTCCGACACCTGTATGAAGCCATTGAGTTGGCGGCCCGCTTTGTCCAGATGCTCGGAGAGGCTCGTCTCACCATGGAAAGCCTCTCCGACGGCATTCAGCGATACAGCCGTTCCTGGTTCCAATTGGATCAGCTCTATCGCAAGTTTACCTACCATGTGCGCATGTCCGGCCAGGCATCGTTGATGGGGGAACTTAGTGAGCAGGTGGAGAACCTGTATTCCAACAACTACCTGCTCAAGCTGGGCGATGGCTTCCAGGTTCACGTGGATGCCGCGCCGCGCTGGGAGGGCTATCCGGTCGTTCAGCAAAAGGCCTTTTTCGAGCACTGGGTTCGCCCGTACCTGCGCAAGGACAAACGGATCTGCGTGATCATTTCCGACGCCATGCGCTACGAGATTGGTGACGAGCTGCTGGGCCTTATCCGGCAGGAAGATCGCTACAGCGCGGAGCTCGAACCGGCTCTCTCGACCCTGCCCAGCTATACCCAGCTCGGTATGGCGGCGCTACTGCCCAACAAGTCCTTGGCGATCGCAGACAACGATACCGGCACGGTACTGGTGGATGGCCAAAGCTCACAGGGCACGGTCAACCGTACCAAAATCCTGCAAACCGCCCTGGATGGGCGGGGTCAGGCCGTCAAGGCGGAGGATTTTATGCAGCTCAACCGGGAAGATAGCCGGGAGCTGCTCAAGGGTAATGATGTGCTGTACATCTACCACAACCGCATCGATCACACCGGTGACAAGATGCATTCAGAGGGGCAGGCCTTTGAAGCCGCAGAACAAACCCTGGATGACCTAATTCGTCTGATCAAGAAGCTCACGGCGGCCAACGCCAATAACCTGCTGATCACCGCTGACCATGGCTTTATTTACCAGAACCGTGAGCTGGATGAGAGTGACTTCCTGGGCGACGCCGTTTCTGGCGATGATATTCGCTACCGGGACCGTCGGTTCGTGCTGGGTAAGGGACTGACCGCCTCTCCGGCTTTCCATCACTTCTCGTCCGAGCAGCTTGGGCTGGATGGCGATATGGAAGTGCAGATTCCCAAGTCCATCAACCGGCTGCGCCTTAAAGGCTCTGGCAGCCGCTTTGTGCATGGCGGCGCATCCCTTCAGGAGGTTGTGATTCCGGTCCTGAAGGTTAACAAGAAGCGCCAGAGTGATGTCAGCGCCGTTGAGGTGGACATCCTGCGTGGGGCCAGCTCGGTGATCACTTCCGGCCAACTGGCGGTCACCTTGTATCAGTCCGGACCGGTTACCGAGAAAGTACAGCCTCGCCACCTGCGGGCCGGGATTTATACCCAGGCAGGGGAGCTGATCTCGGACAGTCACGAACTGTCGTTTGACCTGACCTCGGAGAATCCCCGAGAGCGGGAGCTTCAGGTACGCTTTGTGCTGAGCCGTAAGGCGGATGAGGCCAATGGCCAGGAGGTTTTCCTGAAGCTGGAAGAACAGCACGCCGGTACCTCCCACTACAAGGAATACAAGTCGCTCAGGTATTTGATGCGGCGGTCCTTTACCAGCGATTTTGATTTCTGAGGGTTATAGCCAATGAGCACGCTTGACCAAAAGATCAACGAACACTTCCCCGGGTTGGTGGTGCGCAAAGACCTGGTGAAAACGGTCAAGGGCAACGCCATCGTCCCGTCATACGTGCTGGAGTATCTGCTCGGCCAGTACTGCGCCACCAACGACGAGGCCACGATTCAGACCGGTATCGAAACGGTCAAGGAGATTCTGGCCAAGCATTATGTCCACCGGAACGAGGCCGGACTGGTGCGCTCGAATATCAAGGAAAAGGGCCGCTACAAGGTCATCGATAAGATCAGCGTGGCCCTGAATGAGAAGACGGATGCCTACGAGGCGCAGTTTTCCAACCTGGGAATCAAGAAGGTATTGGTGGATTCTGGGACCGTGAAGGCCCACCCCAAACTGCTGGTAAGCGGCGTCTGGTGCATTGCGGACATCGAATACGTATTTTCTGAAGACCAGAACGTCAGCCCCTGGATTCTGTCCACCCTCAAGCCGATTCAGCTATCTCACTTCGACTACGACGCTTACGTTGCCGCGCGGCAGCAGTTCAGCACCGATGAGTGGATTGACCTGCTGATACAGAGCATCGGCTTTAACCCGGAGATGTTCGGACGGCGCAGCAAGCTAACCCAGCTGGTCCGCTTGATTCCTTTTTGCGAGCGGAACTACAACCTAATCGAACTTGGCCCCAAGGGGACGGGTAAATCCCACGTTTACTCCGAATTCTCGCCCCATGGGATCCTGGTATCGGGTGGTGAAGTCACCGTACCCAAGCTGTTTGTGAATAACTCCAGCGGCAAGATCGGCCTGGTGGGCTACTGGGATTGCGTGGCCTTCGACGAGTTCGCCGGCAAGCAGAAGCGAGTAGACAAGGCACTCGTCGACATCATGAAGAACTACATGGCCAACAAGTCCTTCTCCCGGGGCGTGGAAACCTTGGGCGCCGAGGCGTCCATGGTGTTCGTGGGGAACACCCGGCATACCGTTCCTTACATGCTGAAGCATTCGGACCTGTTCGATGAGTTGCCGGACAAGTTCTACGATTCTGCCTTTCTGGACCGTATCCACTTCTACATCCCCGGGTGGGAGGTCGACATCATCCGGGGCGAGATGTTCTCCGACGGCTATGGCTTCGTGGTGGACTACCTTGCAGAAATCCTGCGCTCGATGCGGAACTATGATTATTCCGATCAGTACCGCGAGCACTTTACTCTTTCTTCGGATATCTCGACCCGAGACCGGGACGGTATCAATAAGACCTTTTCCGGCTTGATGAAGATCCTGTTCCCCCAGGGCGGAGCAACCAGGGATGAGGTTGAAGAAGTGCTGCGTTTTGCCATCGAGGGGCGCAAGCGGGTCAAGGACCAGTTACAGCGGATTGATACCACCTACGGCGAAGTCCGATTTTCCTATCAGGATCAACAAGGCCAGGAAATACTGGTCACGACACTTGAGGAAGAAGAGTACCCGGGTTACTACCACCAGACGGTGTCCACCCCTGATGACGGGGGGGTAGACCCTGAGCTAGCAGCAGACGTTAAAGTTGGCGAGCCCAAAGAGCCCCGCGCCTCTGAACCCGTACTGGAGGAAAAGCACCTGACCTTCCAGGAAAATCAAAAAGGCATCTCATTCGACGGTTTGTTTGGCGCATACCTGAAAGGAGCCAGTGAGATCACCGTTACAGACCCCTACATTCGGCTTTTCTACCAGATCCGCAATTTCATGGAGTTTCTCGAAGCCATCGTGAAGAACAAGGCCGAGGAAGATGAAGTGGCGGTTCACCTCGTCACCGTCCGGGACGAGTTCAAGGGTGACCTACAAGACGAGAGTTTTGAAAAAATCCAGGAATCCGCTCGCACAGTAGGTATCGACTTCACCTGGGAGTTTGACGAAAGCGGCACCATTCACGCCCGCCATATCGTCACGGACCACGGCTGGAAGATATCGCTGGACCGAGGGTTGGACATCTTCCAGCACTACGAGATGAATGAAGCCTTCGCGTTTGCCAACCGGTTGCAGCAGTTTCGGTCTAGCAAGGCCTTTGAGGTGACGTTTATTAAAGTTTAGGGAGCGGAAAATGAATATCGAGATTAAAAATTGCAATAACATTGATTGGGCTAGTTTGGTTCTTTCTGAAAATACGCTGAACATAAAGTTCGCACCAAACGGAACCGGAAAAAGCTCAATTGCTCGGGCAATTACCCTCGGTACGACTGAAGGCTCAAATTTAAATGAACTCATCCCATTTAAGCTTAGAAAATCCAATCCAGATGGATTAGCACCTGAAGTTACCGGCACAGAAAACATCAATACTGTCATGTGCTTCAACGAGGAGTACGTCAGTCAGTTTGTGTTCAAAACTGATGAGTTGCTCAGCAACAGCTTTGATATATTGATTAGAACAGACGCCTACAGACAGAAAGAGCAGGAAATTGAAAGTTTGATCCAGGACATCAAACAACTGTTTTCCGGAAATCAAGAATTGGAAACCTTGATAACCACCCTAAAGGAAATGGGAAATGCTTTCAAGTTGACCAAATCCGGCTTGTCCAAATCTTCGACAGGAATGAAAGGACTATCTTCAGGCAACAAAATTCAACATGTTCCCCCTGGCCTTGAGTCTTATACACCGTTCATTCAGAGCGAAAACAGTGTTAACTGGATTGACTGGCAAACAAAGGGGTACGAATTTTCAGAACTATCTGATAGTTGTCCATTTTGCACCTCGCATGTAGCTGAAAAGAAGGATCAGATCAAGAAGGTTGGCGAAGAATATGATAAAAATACGATTAAGAACCTGATCGCCATAATCGGTGTGATCGAAAAGCTGGGCGACTTCTTTTCTAAAGAGGCGAAGGGTAAGCTGAAGGCAATTACAGAACTGAAGGACGGACTTGAAAAAGAACACGAAGCATTTCTTGCTTCGGTAAAAAGTCAAATCGATAATTTCACTGAGAAGCTCGAAAATCTTAGAACACTTTCTGCGTTCCAATTTAAAGACGGTGAAAAAGTTTCTGAAAAACTGCCTGCCTATAAACTGGACCTGGCTTTTTTCTCGGAGCTTAATTCAGAAAGGATGCTGGAAGCCATCACTCCGATTAACGACTCTATCGACGAAGTAATTGCACAGGCCGGCCAACTTCAGGGAAAGATCAGTCAGCAACGAAGCGAGATGAAGAGAACGGTCGAACGGCATCGGAACGTGTCAACGTCATTTGAGCCAGTTTTTTAAACATTACATTGCTTTTGTAATCGCCCGTGGCAACGTTGGGAAGTTCACGCCTTTTTCGATTGTCGCCTGATCAGCATCCTCTGGCACCGGATTGATGCAGACTTCGGCTGGTGGCAGCGGTACGCTTGAACGGCCTTTACTGAAGCGCTCCGGGTGCTGAGCGTACATCTCGTCCAGTGCCGCTTGCCGGAGGTGAGCGATTTCAAGGTATTCCCCGCTAAACACCTGATGGGGCGTAAAACCGGCCAGGCTGC
>NZ_JBBKTX010000118.1:0-243 GCF_044962685.1 Oceanobacter antarcticus | reverse complement strand
GGCGCAGATTTTATCGGCCAAAGGAAGATCATGTTCAATGCGTACACGGGGTAATTCAGCCGGTAAAGGCTTACGGCCGGATGTTTTTTTAACGGGCTTTGGTGTTTCAGCCAGGGGCAATGCCGAGTGTAAGGATTCGGCGTCTATCGACTCGGCCGTATCCACTGCAGAGGCATCGGCCTCGCATTCAACCTCATCGAACAGTTCGACTTGTTGATCACTTTTTTCGCTGCTTTTACCAAA
>NZ_JBBKTX010000117.1:0-243 GCF_044962685.1 Oceanobacter antarcticus | reverse complement strand
TACCGGCTGAATTACCCCGTGTACGCATTGAACATGATCTTCCTTTGGCCGATAAAATCTGCGCCTGCGGTTGCGCCAAAAAACACATCGGCGAAGACACCAGCGAGCAATTGGATATTATCCCGGCGGTGGTTCAAGTCTTGGTGCATGCACGACAAAAATACGTTTGCGAAGCCTGTGAAAGCGGCGTGCAGATGGCCGCTTTACCGACGCAGCCAATCCCTAAAAGCAATGCCAGCCCTG
>NZ_JBBKTX010000116.1:0-243 GCF_044962685.1 Oceanobacter antarcticus | reverse complement strand
CTAAAAGCTGTTGTTTTAGAGCAGAAATGTCATCAGGCAAGTGATCGGTCGGTGGTGTTTTCATGGGTTGGATTATACCAACCCTGGTTAATTCATGGCAGTGTAAAATAAGGTTTCATGCAGTTTATTGTTAAAAATATCCAGACCGTCCAATAATAAATTCAGTTGATAGCCGTCAATACAGATGGCGGCGCTGTCGGTCGGCTTTAGCCATTTAAAGCGCTGCTTTTCCAGGCGTTTGTA
>NZ_JBBKTX010000115.1:0-243 GCF_044962685.1 Oceanobacter antarcticus | reverse complement strand
TCCGCAGCATGCTTACGCGAAGCGCCATCGGTCACGGCCGTATCAAAATACTCAAGCAGCCTTGTGCGCTCAGTCATCGGGGTCAAATGACCTCGTTGTCCCGATCGTCCCCGTACAAGGCTTCCAGCTTTTTTGAGAGCACCAGTAACGCAGCGGTTTCAGCCAAGGCACGGTCTTTTCGGTTCACTTCAGCCTGAAGTTTTTTAATCGTTTTGCTCGACTCACGCTGCTGTTTCAGCGCTT
>NZ_JBBKTX010000114.1:0-243 GCF_044962685.1 Oceanobacter antarcticus | reverse complement strand
CGAAAGGAAAAGTCAGTAAAGCCGACATGGCCGTGACAATGATCAAAGGACTGTACGTCATCGAAGCCGCGATTAAAGACCAACCAGCCGAACAGAAATATCAAATTCGACAAGAAAAAAGTCTGCCCCAGCTCAATAAACTCAGAGCATGGCTGGACAAAGCGTTGCAACAAACCCTGCCAAAAGGAAAAACCGGCGAAGCCTTAGCCTACCTCGATAAAAACTGGGACAAACTAACGGTCT
>NZ_JBBKTX010000113.1:0-243 GCF_044962685.1 Oceanobacter antarcticus | reverse complement strand
AACCCCTTTACAACCTGCTCAATGATCAATTACTTGAAAGCGGTTATATCCATATGGATGAAACCCGAGTTCAGGTCTTAAAAGAACCGGATAAAACAGCCGAAAGCCTCAGCTACATGTGAGTACGAAAAACCGGTGATCGGGAACACCCCATTATCTTATTTGATTACGCCAGTCGTCGTCGCACCGATGTGGCCAGATCGCTGCTTGGTGATTATCAAGGCTACCTGCAAACCGATGATT
>NZ_JBBKTX010000112.1:0-243 GCF_044962685.1 Oceanobacter antarcticus | reverse complement strand
AGAGCACAAAGCCATTGCGCTCCCAGTACAGTAACTTGATTTTATCCCGGTCGCGATTACAAAAGACAAACAGAGCATTGGCCATAGGACTAAGCTCCAGCTCTTGCTCGACCAGTGCCGATAAGCCATTAATCGACTTGCGCATGTCCACGGTGCCTGCGTATAAATATACCTGAACCGCTGCACTGGGCCTAAGCATATAAAAGCCCTCGATCTTTTAATGCCAGCAACAGATCCGGCAAG
>NZ_JBBKTX010000111.1:0-243 GCF_044962685.1 Oceanobacter antarcticus | reverse complement strand
TGCCCCTGGCTGAAACACCAAAGCCCGTTAAAAAAACATCCGGCCGTAAGCCTTTACCGGCTGAATTACCCCGTGTACGCATTGAACATGATCTTCCTTTGGCCGATAAAATCTGCGCCTGTGGTTGCACCAAAAAACACATCGGCGAAGACACCAGCGAGCAATTGGATATTATTCCGGCGGTGGTTCAAGTCTTGGTGCATGCACGACAAAAATACGTTTGCGAAGCCTGTGAAAGCGGCG
>NZ_JBBKTX010000110.1:0-243 GCF_044962685.1 Oceanobacter antarcticus | reverse complement strand
CCCCCCCCCCCCCCCCCCCCCCCCCCCCCCCCCCCCCCCCCCCCCCCCCCCCCCCCCCCCCCCCCCCCCCCCCCCCCCCCCCCCCCCCCCCCCCCCCCCCCCCCCCCCCCCCCCCCCCCCCTCCCCCCCCCCCCCCCCCCCCCCCCCCCCCCCCCCCCCCCCCCCCCCCCCCCCCCCCCCCCCCCCCCCCCCCCCCCCCCCCCCCCCCCCCCCCCCCCCCCCCCCCCCCCCCCCCCCCCCCCC
>NZ_JBBKTX010000109.1:0-245 GCF_044962685.1 Oceanobacter antarcticus | reverse complement strand
AAGCAATGCCAGCCCTGGCTTACTGGCGCACATTGCTGTGGCCAAATATCAAGACGGATTGCCACTCTATCGAATGGAAACCATCTTCAAACGCATGGGCATACATTTACCGCGCAACACCCTGGCCAACTGGATGATGAAAAGCAGTGAGTTGCTGCAACCCCTTTACAACCTGCTCAATGATCAATTACTTGAAAGCGGTTATATCCATATGGATGAAACCCGAGTTCAGGTCTTAAAAGAAC
>NZ_JBBKTX010000010.1:0-160473 GCF_044962685.1 Oceanobacter antarcticus | reverse complement strand
ATCGTCAGTGATGTCGAGCACTTTGACTGGTCGTCCCATGGTTTGCCTCTGCCTGAAAATGCACTCCTCAAAGTAGACTATAACCACTCATATAAATTCTATTTATTTTTGTTAAGGGACACTAGCTGGAGATTCTATCAAATGCGGAAGAGACTTCTCTAATCTTGATCGACGTGATTTGATCACAAGCTCTCTAGGTATCAAATCTGAAAGCCTACTCTGGGAGGGAGATTTTGATTTGCATAAAATCTGGGCATCCTCCCTTGTTGTGACAGCCACGGTTAAAGGCGGGGTGTCATCTTCAACATTTAAAAAAGTTCAAAACAGTTTCCCTAAAGAGGCTATTCCTGATGATATTTTGAAAGTCATTAAATTATGTAAAAAGATATCTCCATCGAGTAAAAGTGAATATATATTTCCGATTACTCCAGATTTGCTAGGGGAAAGTTTTTTCTTACTATTCATAAACAGAATGGATGACATCAAGTGGATGAGGGCCTCACTTGAAGGGTTATTATTCCATGAACTATCAGAAAACGATGACGATTACGTTGAGTTTTTTGAATTTCTAATCAGACTCATTAGAAATATGATGAATGATAACCACGACAGTCAATTTTTCAATAAAAGCAGAGGTAACTTAGCTGAGTTCTTGAGAAGTATATCCCTTAAAGGCAATAAGAAGTATAAATTCGCTGCAAGCATGGCATTAATGAACCTTATCTGTATGAGTAATGATGAGGGATTTATAAGTTCATACAACTATTTTTTACATCCTCCCTACTTTAATAAATACGACTGCTACTTTTTCACCCCGCAGCAGTTTATCGTATTTATTATTGACACTCTCGATAGTTATTCAAAAAAGAATAAGCATGATTATAATCATTTCGATTATCCTGAATTAATCACTAATTGCGTTTTGAATTCAGCACCAGTCAATGCTTACAACAAATACAAGAAAAGTTCTCGCTATCAGTATTTAAAATTCAATATTCCTTCAAGAGTAATCAATAAAACATTTGGTGATCAAATATTTTATAACGATGAATTATGGCTAAGGGCGGTTTCGTCTCTCGATGGTGCAGATAATATATTGGACAGCATCATTAAATATCAGAAAGATACTAAAAGTGACTACCTACAGAATGCAGGCCTTTCGCCTCTAATTTGCGCCATTATCTCAGGCAATCCTGAGGCGGTTGATTTTCTTCTTCAATATATGAATCGTTATGAATTGGAGGGGAATATTGGAAGCGCTCAATATACACCACTTCTACTGGCCTGCGAGCTTGGCGACATTGAAATAGTTAAGAGCTTGGTGAATAAAGGAGCCAATTATAATATTAGGGACAGTGACGGCTACAGTCCTTTAATGTTGTCGTTACTGCACGAGCATGAAAATATTACTCTCTACCTCCTTGAGCACGAAATCGAAATTGACGAGCCAAATAATAAGTCTTTCACAGAGCTTATGCTTTCTTGCAGAGTGGGAAATGTGATAGCAGCAGAAATGCTGTTAGCAAAAAGCGCTGATATAGATAAAACAAATGACCGCAAAGATACTCCAATTATGATTGCTAGCTATAGTGGACATTACGACATTGTCGAATTATTGATCAAGAATGGTGCTAGATTGAAAGAAGTAAATTCAGATGGCGATAGTGCTTGTGAGCTAGCTTTAAACAACAACTTTACTGATATAGCTAGCTTAATAACACTTCATTCTGAAAGCGAAGTTTAACCCAGCGGATGAAAGCTATGAGTTTGTGGTGGAACTTATCGTCGTGCGCACTGCAAGATGTCCCTGTGTAATACAAATGCAAGCAATTGATTACAAAGGGAATCTTGGCAAGGGAACCCACTGGCGTGTTCCCGTTGCATCCCTCCGGCCTGATACCGATACAGCATTGAGCTTTTCGGTATCAAAAAACGTATCGCCGTTTCACCACTCGCAGGGGCTTGGAGATATGCCTCTCCATCCTGCACCCAACCATGCATGAACAATTGTTCGTTCAATCACCAATCATGGAGCGTTCCTGCTCCCCGATACCCCATGACCATTTCATGGAAACCAAAGAGCGTATTCCAGCCCTTTGGAAACCTGAACCAACCCTACGCGGATTGGATGTACGTAAGCGTTTCGACGCTTAACCTCGACCACTGTTTCGCCAGTGGAGGACGATCACGGCAATATCTGCGTTATTCAGATAAACCTTAAGCTGCATCAATGATTGTGGTTGCCCGTAGTGGTTTATGTGGTTATCTTGTATTGATATAGCTGGTTAGGTTTTGGCTCATTTCGACCCAAAGCGGACATTGATGAACTATATCTAGGAGATCAAGCATGAGTATTGATAGGCATATGATAGGTGTGGATGATGCGCTCTGCAAAAGAGTGCTCACCGAAATGCTAAATAAGTATTTGTCTCCAGCATTTGGAGCTTTGCCATCCAAGGAAGTGGAATTAATCGTTTTGGAAGCTCTCGAAAAGGTCGATTTTATTCCTGAATCTAAATCGCAATATGATCTAATATCCCAACTAAAAATCACGAAAACCAAAGCAAGAAATTTAATTTACAATCAAGAATTGAGGCGTATGGACAAAGATCAGCTTGATAATGCAGTAAAAACAGCACTTAAAAGTCCTGTTTTGCAGAAGCAAGGAGATCTCTTCGTATTAGAAATAGAAAACCCTTTGGTAATTGACCATCTCCGTTCTGAGTTGAAAAACCTAGGGCACGCATCAGATGGGTCATTTTCTCCAAGCCTTGTAAAAATTTCCTTGCCGGCAGCAACTGCATTAATTGAAAAAATATTAACAAGAAGTGATAAAAGAGCCGTAAAGGCTGCATTAGTAGCAGCTGGAGCTCCAGATGGCTCATTTTCAGGTGTTTTAAAAGGCACTATCAAAGCTGTGGCAAAGAAAGTGGCTAGCGATTCAGGTGAGCAACTAGCAGAAAATATTAGTAATTATTTGAGCCCTATAATTGATGGGGCAACTGAAATAGTAGCGGATACCATTGGGGACTTATTTGAGGGAGAGGAAGAATAGTCTTCAGTAGTAAGAGTGGATAACAATAAAAACTTGGGAATAGTAAACTGTGGAAGTGATAGATACCGATAGCCTCTTGGCCAACACTAGATCGTTAATATCAAAAATGATCTATCTTCGCGAAGACTATGGTCTTACCCCTAAAAATAGCCATGTCGGCACTGCCATAAGATTTAGTGATTTAATCGAGCTGCATGATGAATTTGTAAATGAACTTACAAACGGAATTATCAGGTTTGTTTATTCCAAAGAGAAAGAAGAGAAAATTGTAGAGCAATTAATGGAAGAAGGTAGAGATCTACCCAGTGCATACAGCGAATTGCGGCGTCGCTCCCACAACAAGTTTCGAAAAAGTAATCTAAAAGGCCAGTTTTCAGAACTTCTTATATTCTATCTTCTACAGTATCATTTTAAAGCCGTTCCGGTCTTAAGAAAGATGAAAATAACAACAAATCCAGCTCTTGAGAGGAATGGGGCTGACGCGATACATGTATCTGCTGATGATGGGGGATATAAGCTCTATCTTGCAGAGTGCAAAACCTATGATGCCAAAGGAAAAAACTTCAATAATGCCCTGCACGATTCAGTAGAGGATATGATTGAGCACTATCTTGGGCATCGAAATGAGTTGAATTTATACACATTTGAGGATTTTATTCCTGAAAAGCTAGAGGATATTGTTCGTAGTTACCTTGAAGGAAAGTCGGATAATATTGAAGTAAATCTAGTGTGCTTAGTTGCTTATAGAAACGATGAAGCAGTGAGCGGAAAAAACCAACAAGAACTAAATGATAGTTCGTTAGAAAGCATAAGGTCTGCGGCATCTAGAATTAACCTTACGGCATTGAAGAAAAAAATACCTAATAATTTAGAGGCCAGATTACATTATGTGCTTTTCCCCATTGCTGATGTCGATGACATACTAAACAAATTTACTAAGCAAATTTAATAAAAGGATGGTCGGGTAATGGATATAACGGATGAAGAGCATGCTTTAGGGGACATCTATTTAATCCGGTGCTCACTCTGGGCCACCGGATGGTTTCGAATCACGAAGCCGACTTGCAGGCCTGACGGGTCAAGTCAAACGTCGGCGACACCGAGTCGAGATCATCCGGCAGCCCCCGAAGGGCGCGGGTTGCCGCCGTCCAGTGCAGTGTTGACGAATTTGAAAAGGACTCGTCATTTCGCTGCATTCGTCGCCTTGCCCTGAACAACGGCAACACTCGCGCAGAGCCGTGCAGGATTAAATAGATGTCCCCAAAAGCCCTTTCATCAATCAAGTCTCCAGATTCATGCGGCTGAATGGATACAGCCTCAGAACAGAGAAAACCTATCTTCAATCACTATTGTCCAGTTAACTGACCCGCCAAAAGAAAGAAACCCGGTTCCCATGCCGTTTCCGGTAAAATGAAGCTTCTCACAGACATCATTCAGAGGAACCGGGCTTGGCACATGCTAACACCGTACTGGCACAGCGACTCAACATCATCCCTCGTCATCAATTTCAGAAAACCGTCGATCAATACCAGGCCGACAAACGCACACGAACCTTGTCATGCTGGGGGCAATTGGTGGCCTTGCTGGTGGGTCAGCTGAGTGGTGCTTCCTCTCTGCGAGGGCTGGTTGAACAGCTCGATGTTCAATCCCGCCGTCTGTACCATCTGGGCCTGAAGCCCGTTCGCAAAAGCACTCTGGCCGATGCCAATCAAAAGCGCTCCACGCTGGTCTATTACATGCTGTTCTTTCGCTTGCTGTCCCGTTTGGCCAGACAGAAAGGTCTTCGGGAAGTTATGACTCAGGGTCAATGATGGCCGCGCCATCTATCAACTCTCTGTTTTTAAGGGGACTACTTACGTATTTGATCGTGCTTATAACGGTGGGGTGTAGCTCGAAAAACTCGTGAATGAGGGCTGTCTGTTTGTGGGCCGGATGAAGAAAGATATGAATTACAAGGTCACGAAGTCTCTGCCACCGAAAGGGGTGGGTGTGGCTGGGATTTGGTTAACCGGACAGTAGTGGTCTATCACGATCGGTGTTCTGGTCAACAAAACCGGTCTGTATGCTTCCGCCCCGGCCGTTAGCGATAGGAGAGCGAGCCTGCTCTGCGTATATTCACCTCGGATTAACAGCGCAGCGTCGAGTGCCAGAATCGGGTCGCTGCCACCAGGGTAGCCGGGTATGCTTTGGGTTGATTCCCCTACCCGACTTATTTGCCATGAGCGACCTGCATACGTTTTCTGTATTACCGCAGAGTTCTGTCCCGTGTTGTGAGCCATACACTGGCGAGCAGCAGTGCCGTGATTTTCTGCGTATTGCCGCCGCTATCGATTATCTGCAACATCATCTGACCGAACAGCCGGAGCTGGAGCCGCTGGCGGCGTATTTGCAGCTCAGCCCAAGCTATTGTCTGAAGCTGTTCCAGCGCTGGGCGGGGGTGTCGCCAAAACGTTTTTTACAAACACTCACCACCGCACAGGCTAAACCGCTGCTGCTCGACAATCACAGTCTGCTGGATACCAGCCTGGCGCTGGGGTTGAGCAGCCCGTCCCGTCTTTACGATCACTTTGTCGCTATCGAGGCTGTTACGCCGGGTGATTTCAAGCGCATGGGAGCAAACTTGCTTATCCGTTATGGCCAGGGCTTTACTCTGTTTGGTGAGGCTTTTATCGCCTGGACCGACCGGGGCATTTGCCTGCTGACGTTTATTGAGCAGACGCAGGCAGCGACCAAGCAATCCAAAGCCTCCGCTAACGGCAACGATAAAGATAAAGATAAAGATAACGACGCTTTTGAACGTTTGCAGGGCAACTGGCCAAACGCGCAATTAGTGGCAGACAATACCGCTGCCAGCCGTCTTCTCGATCGCTTGTTTCAGCCACTGCAGAAGCGGGATTCATCGCTACAGATGCAACGCATCCCGCTGTTGCTGCGTGGTACCAATTTTCAGGTCAGTGTCTGGCGGGCGTTACTGGAGATTGGCAGTGGGTCGCACACAACGTATGGGGCCCTGGCTGCCGCTTTGGGCAACCCTAACGCCAGCCGTGCGGTCGGGGGAGCCGTCGGTGCCAATCCGGTGGCCTGGCTGATCCCCTGTCATCGGGTGATTCAGGCCAGTGGTGCCATCGGTGGTTATCGCTGGGGAGTCAATCGTAAGGCCGCCATGCTGGCCCGAGAGTCTTGTCACAATCCAATTCAGGCTGGCGATGCTCCCTTTTGCGGAAGAAAGTGACAGACCCAGAATACAAAGAGAACAAAGAGTGCAACAAATGCGGTTCAGGATGTGATCGATCAACGTCGTCGCCTTGGTTAACGATCATTATAACGGGGCCAAACACCATCAGGAGAGCGAATGAAACAGCCCATTCTGGTCATCAACTGTGGCAGCTCATCCATCAAGTTTGCCCTGTTTCCCGAAGATCACTGTCCCAAAACCACGTTCACCGGCGTCGCCGAACGCCTGGGAGAAGATGAACCTCATCTGATCCTGCACGGCGACCCCGAAATACGCATCGATCTGGCACCAGGATCAGGCCACAAGGAAGGCATGCGGGCCTTTATCCATGCTACTCAGGACAAACTCCACGACCTTGCCGGTGTCGGTCATCGGGTGGTGCATGGTGGCGAACGCTTCCATGACAGTATTTTGCTGGATGCCGACAATATTGCCGAGCTGGAAACCTTGTCACCCCTGGCACCGCTGCACAATCCGATGAATCTGACCGGTATTCATTTGTGCAAAGAACTGTTCCCTGCTGCGCCTCAGGTCGCGGTTTTTGATACGGCTTTTCACCAGAGTATTCCAGAGCAAACCTGGCTCTATGGCACACCGTATGATTGGTACGAAAAGGCCGGTGTGCGACGTTATGGTTTTCATGGCACCAGCTACCGTTACATTCTGGAGCAGGCCAGCCAGAGGCTGTCCAAACCGGCGGCCTCCCTCAATTTACTGATCAGTCATTTGGGCAATGGCTGTAGCGTTTGCGCTGTCAGAGCAGGGCAATCTGTCGATACCAGCATGGGTCTGACTCCGCTGGAAGGCGTGGTGATGGGCACCCGCTGCGGCAATATCGATCCAGGACTGGCCCAGCATATGTTGCATCATTCCGACCTCAGCATGGACGACATTATGACGGCGCTTAACAAACACAGCGGCCTGAAGGGGTTATCCGGTATCGGCAACGATATGCGGGTATTACTCGAGTCGGAAGCCGAAGGACATGCAGGTGCCAAACGCGCCATCAATGTCTTCACCTTTCGTATTGCGCGCGAGCTGGCAGCGCTGTCCTGCTCTTTGCCTCACCTTGACGCAGTGATCTTTACCGGCGGTATCGGCGAACATGCCAGTGATATTCGCCAGCGTATTCTGGCCCAATGGCAGAGCATGCCGTTCCTGCTGGACGATCAGCTCAACCAGCAGCACGGTGATCAACAGGGACGCATCAGTCAGCCAGATACTCCTCTGGTGATGGTCATCCCGACCTCCGAAGAAACCATGATTGCCAACGATACACGGACGCTGATCAGCCAATGATTCATCTGCTTATTGCTCCGACCGGAGTCGATGCCGGTCTCACCACCATCAGTCTGGGCCTGTTACATGCGCTGGATACTTTGGGTGTCAAAACCGCGTTTCTGAAACCGGTGGCGGCGTTAACCAATGAACCGGAGCGTTCCACCACTCTGGTACGTTCCGTCATGGGTATTCAGACACCGATACCCATGGCACTGGGTGCGGTACAGCAGCGTATTAATACTGGCCAGCTGGATCGGGTGCTGGAAGATGTGGTCGCACTGCATGAAGAGACCAGCCGTCAACAACCGGATGTGGTCATTATTGAAGGCATCGTTCCCGACCGAACCGAGCCTTACACCGCGCGCCTTAATGTCGAAATGGCCAAGGCACTGGGAGCCGATGTACTGCTGGTACTCAGTGGTCACCATCACAGCGGCATCCGGGTAAAGCATGAACTGCAATTACAAGCCGGGCTGTTCCGCGCCGCCGATGTTAATGTGATCGGCCACATTATTAACAAGGCCGACGATAGCCACCAAACCGAGATGGCGGATGATTTACCACCGTGCATGGGGCGGATGCCCTGGAACCCGGAACTGACGCAGCCCCGTAGCAGCGATGTGTGCAAAACGATCGGTGCCAGCCTGCTCAATGAAGGGGAATTAACACAACGCCGGGTTGCCAACATTCTGATGGGCGCCCGCACTCTGCGCCACACCCTCGCCCAGTTAAAGCCAGGTACGCTCTTGGTCACACCCTCCGACCGGGAAGATCTGATACTGGCGGCTTCGATGGTCAGTCTGGGAGGAACACCATTGGCCGGACTGCTGCTGACCGATGGGGGTCAGCCCTGTGAACAGATACAGCAAGCCTGTCGCAGCGCCTGGGCCGGGGGATTGCCGGTGATGACCACAGCGGAAGACCTGACCAGCGTGGCCATCCGCCTGCAACAACTCAGCCATCAAGTACCTGTCGATGATGTTGAGCGGGTGTTGCGCATCATGGCCAGTGTCGCCAGCCAGATAGACACCCAGGCTCTGGTCGATGCCCTGGGAGCCCCCCATGCTACCCGGCTCAGCCCTGCGGCCTTTCGATACTCACTGGTGCAAAAAGCCATCGCCGCCAACCAATGTATTGTGTTGCCCGAAGGTAATGAACCGCGCACGATCGAAGCCGCGATTGAATGTCAGAAACGCGGCATTGCCCGTTGTATTCTGCTGGGTGACCCGGATGAAATCCGCCTGTTAATAAAAGCCAGGGGTCTGGAACTGCCAGAGGGTTTGCAGATACTGCGGCCAGCAAGCCTGCGCTCTCAGTACGTCGATGCCATGGTCGAGTTACGCAAACACAAACAACTGACGCGGGACTGTGCCAGCGTGGAACTGGAAGATAACGTCGTGCTCGCCACCATGATGCTGCAATGCAGCGATGTCGATGGGCTGGTATCCGGTGCGATTCACACGACTGCCAATACCATTCGTCCGGCGTTGCAGCTGATTCGCACCGCACCGGGGGCCAAACTGGTGTCATCGGTATTTTTTATGGGCTTACCCGACCAGGTGCTGGTGTATGGCGATTGTGCCGTCAACCCGGATCCCAGTGCCGAAGAGCTGGCAGATATTGCTATCCAGAGTGCCGACTCTGCTGCGGCCATGGGCATCGAGCCCAGAGTCGCCATGATCAGCTACAGCACAGGTGCCTCGGGCACGGGGAACGATGTCGAAAAAGTGCGTCAGGCAACGGCTCTGGTTAAACAGCAGCGCAGCGATATTCTGATCGATGGCCCATTACAATACGATGCCGCCACCACACCAGCGGTCGCCCATAGCAAGGCACCCAACAGCCCGGTCGCTGGCAAGGCCACGGTGCTGATTTTCCCGGATCTGAATACCGGCAACACCACCTACAAAGCGGTTCAGCGCAGTGCCCGAGTCATCAGTATTGGCCCCATGCTGCAAGGCTTGGCCAAACCCGTGAATGATCTGTCACGAGGTGCCAGCGTCGAGGATATTATCTATACCATTGCCCTGACCGCCATTCAGGCAACCCGCATAACCCCGATATAAAGGCAGCTTTCAGGGGCTACGGGTCAGAAAAACGTCCGCCGCCGTCACTCAGAAGGACGAACCCGGCTGCTGCAAAAAAGCGAGTTCGGCAGCGGTCGATTCACGCCCCAGGATGGCATTACGGTGTGGATAGCGGCCAAACTGCTCAATAATATCCCGGTGGCGATGCTCAAAGGTCAGGGTATTTTCGATGCCATTTTGCTCAAACAATCGCACCGCTTCGGTATGTACCAAGCGGGATTCACTGTGCATAAACGGCATATAGAGGAAATTTCGCTGCATGCTGTTCAGTTCCTGATCGGCATGCTGCCGAACGGCCTCCTGAGCCAGTACCAGCGCCATGCCATCCTGGGCAAATGCTCGCGGGTGATCGCGAAACAGGTTGCGGGAAAACTGATCCAGTACAATCACTTCCGCCAGGCATCCATGGGGTTCATTACGCCATTGCCATAACTCTCCGGCACAGGCGCGTCGATGCAGGTCACCAAATTGCTGCCGGATCTGCTCATCAAATGCAGCATCTTTAGCAAACCATTGCCTGGGTTCACTATTTTCAAACCAGAAATCAATGACTTCCCAAAACATTGAGCGTTACCTCCTGGCGAGTTGAATCTCGGCGGCAATTATCCGCAGAAACAAAGTCAGATTTGGGTCACCGTCGCAATCGGCGTCGTTTGCCGCCACTGCCACAACAATTCATGAATAAAGGTCAGTTTGGCCACGACGGCATCCGTCAGTACAAATGGGTACAAATCCGGCTGTCCCATACTGCGATTAAGGCTGTTGACGGCATAGGTGACGGGCAAACAGACGTCGAGAATAACGCTAAAGTCTTGCTGTTGATAAGGATCAAATACCGCCTGAGTGCATAGCTGAGAACCGCCAGACAGTGGCGCTAGCGATAAACCAAAGGCAAAGGCGGTTTCCAGCATGTCAATCAGATGCAGGTAGTGAGCCCAGGTTTCTGCCCAATCTTCCCAAGGATGTGACGTAGCATAGGCGCTGACAAATTGCTGACGCCATGAGGAGGGAGCACCTTGCTGGTAATAACGCGCCATCGTTTCGCCATAGTCGGCGCGTTCATCACCAAAACACTCCCGAAAGCGGGACAGTACCGAGTCATCCGGCTGCACCAGCAATTCCCAG
Source organism: Oceanobacter antarcticus (assembly GCF_044962685.1). Classification (NCBI taxonomy): domain Bacteria; kingdom Pseudomonadati; phylum Pseudomonadota; class Gammaproteobacteria; order Oceanospirillales; family Oceanospirillaceae; genus Oceanobacter; species Oceanobacter antarcticus. The sequence goes on along the minus strand of NZ_JBBKTX010000010.1, from coordinate 149,690 downwards.
TAATAATGTCCGATCTCATGGCGAAAATGACCGATCAGGGTTCGATAGGACTCGTCCATATCTTCCCGTATCTGCTCTCGTTCCACATTATCCGCTTCGTTGAGATTGATCGTGACCAGGCCATCAGCATGCCCTGTGGTTGCGGCCACGCCTTCCGGCAGTGCTCCATCTTCATCAATAAAGTCAAACGCTAGGCCGCTGTCTGGCTGATCCTGCTTGCTTGCCAGCGGCAAACGAAAGCGAAATAAACTGTACACCAGCCGATGTTTGGCAATTTCCAGCATTCGCCAGGCATGCTGATGGCCACTCCGGGCAAGATTGGGAATATGACGATTCAGACGACAGGCTGAACATAAGGTATCGGTGCTGTCTGCGGCTACCAGCCAGTTACAGACATTTTGTTGATGGTTATCACAGTAACGCCAACGCGCACCTGGTATCTCCGAGGCTTCCCAGCTGGATTCCTGATCAGCACGTATCAGCGGCACCAGCTGCTCCAGTTCGGGGAGGTATCCCAACGGACTCTGACAGCGCTCACACAGAGTGTTTTCAAAATACAGAACGTGCTGACACTTAGAACACTGGAACAGTTTCATGAGCAATTCCTGACAGCCAACAATCAAAGACCAGTTTGCCCACTGATTGTTGCAAAGGTGTCGCCGATATTGCCCTGCCGATGGCTTGACAATGCCCTGAATCATATCAAACAGGTTCTCTAACTCTTTGTTAAAAAAGCGATTTTTAATTAGTTAACCATTTATAAATTTTTTCACCCGAAACGGCAAAAAAGTCAAAATCACATTGATCTTGACCCAAACCAGAACGATATGCCGTGCTATAGTCATGCCATTCTGACACTGCCAACTGCAGGAAAGTCTATGCGACGCATAACTCGTGAGGATTGCCCTCCAGATACACTTCATCGTCTTCTGGCTGGCGTAACCTTCTACAAGGAGCTGATCCACACCGATCAGACCCAGTTCGAACTATTGATGTCCCTGACACAATTTGGTTTTGCCGAACAGGGCGAAACCCTCTTGCACAAGGACGAGCCCGCCAACATTCTCTATTTTCTCTTGCGAGGAGAACTGGAGGTGCTGGCAGACGATAACAGCACACCGATCAATATTATCAGCGCCGGGGAATTACTGGGCGTGATGGCGATGGTGCTGGATGACCGCCGTTCTGCCTCGCTGCGAGTCAAGACCCGTAATGCCATCCTCGCCGGTGTCGATTACGAGCACTTCCGCGACATCAGTGATTTTTCGATGTTTACCCTAGCCACCAAACTCAGCTTTTTCCGTATGCTGACGGCCAATATCCGCTGGAACATCGAGAAAAACCGCTTTGCCAATCCGTCCCATCCTCTGGTACCCAGGCTGCGCACAATTCCTCTGTTTTCCGGCTCACGAGACACTCCCGAGGAACTGGAAGCCTTGCGCGTACAAGCCCATGTGCTGGCTGAATTGCTGTGTGACTGGAACGCATCACCGGCTGATGCAACCGCACTGACCAACGCAACCGTACAGGCTGATGCAACGTCAACGACGATAACAACCGTCGGCTGACCTGTCCGCTCAAGGGGACATCTATTTAATCCGGTGCTCACTCTTGGCCACCGGATGGTTTCGAATCACGAAGCCGACTTGCAGGCCTGACGGGTCAAGTCAAAAGTCGGCGACACCAAGTCGAGATCATCCGGCAGCCCCCGAAGGGCGCGGGTTGCCGCCGTCCAGTGCGGTGTTGACGAATTTGAAAAGGACTCGTCATTTCGCTGCATTCGTCGCCTTGCCCTGAACAACGGCAACACTCGCGCAGAGCCGTGCAGGATTAAATAGATGTCCCCTCAAGACTGGAGACGACCTGGACGTTGTCTCCGCGACTGCCCGGACAACAGCGCACCATCCATTGCCCACCAAAACCAATATGGAGCCAAGTCGCAACGGCTGTCTTTGTTACGATAAAAACAGGTTTTCTTTCTGACTATTTTAAGGTTTTTCGTACCATTAACGACACCAAAGTATTGCTGAGTTCGTTAATTAACCACTTTTACACCAACAATTTCTGCTCTAGAATTGCCGCCCCTACTACTTACTGGTGATGAACACTTCTTCCCTCTCAATACGGCTACCCTGGGCTACCGTGATGTCTGGTGAATGAGTTTTTCATCAATTCCTGGAGCCTGCATGACAGACATACTGCATTATCTGCTAATAGGTCTGGCCATTCTCGGCCTGCTATCCGTCGTTCTCGAAGAAATCATCCATGTTAACAAAGCACAATCGGTGCTGTTTCTTGGCGCCCTGTCCTGGGTGTTACTGTTTATATTCAGCTCTGCCAATCCAGGTGAACACGACAGTGTCATTTATGGACTGGAGGAAAATATCGGTGAAATCGCCAGCCTCTGGTTATTCCTGCTCGCCGCCATGACGTTTGTGGTTTATCTGAACAAAAAAGGCTTGATTGAAAGCCTGATTTACAAGGTACTGCCCAGCCAGATCTCCGAACGCAAATTGCTGTTCCTGACAGGTCTGTTCTCTTTTGTATTTTCTTCCCTGGCCGACAACATCACTGCGACACTGATTTCCATTGCCCTGATTCTGTCGCTGGATTTGCCAATACGTAAAACCCTGCGCTTTGCCACGCTGGTAGTCTTTGCCGTGAACTCAGGTGGTGTCGCCATGATCACTGGCGACGTCACCACTCTGATGATTTTCCTTGAAGGCAAGGTCACCATCACCAACCTGCTGTTACTGTCGCTGCCGTCATTGATGGCAGTGCTCTTGCTGGCAGCCATTCTGTCGATTCCACTCAAAGAAACAGCCATCATTCGGCGTAAAACCCATGATCTGCAAGCGGTCGATTTTGCCATTGCCGCGATCTTTATCTGTACCATCATTGCCACTATTGCAGGTAATGTGCTGTTCGATATCCCACCGGTACTGAGCTTTCTGACCGGCCTGGCGGTGATGTTTCTGGTCGCCCGCGCCTACGGTGAAGACACCGAAAACGACCCGATCCTCAACTACGTTCGCCAGATCGAGTTCGATACCTTACTGTTCTTCCTTGGTATTTTGTTACTGGTCGGCGCACTGAAAGAAATTCACGCGCTGGATTCATTCGTCAGTCTGTACGAGCACCTGCCTGCCTGGTCGGCCAACTATCTGATGGGCTTGCTGTCAGCACTGATTGATAACGTGCCATTAACCGCAGCGTTGCTGAAAGCCGATGTCACCATGAGCCTGGCAGAATGGCTATCGTTGACTTACGCCGTCGGCGTCGGTGGTTCTTTGCTGATTATTGGTTCGGCGGCGGGGATTGTTGCCATGAGCAAAATTGAGGCATTAACCTTCGGCACTTATCTACGCTTTATTGTGGCCTTGCTACTGGCCTATACCCTCGGCTATATCGCGGTGCTGGGACTGGGGATGGTTATTTCCTGAGCGGATCGACTCTGTTGGCAGAGTGGGGAGGCTGGCTTCTCCACTCTGCGCCATACAACACCAGACGCGTGTTCAGCTCAGGGTAATTTGAATCTCAGCTCAACCTCAGCACCGGTGATAGTATCCCGCAGCGGCTTGGTTTCTGCCGCTTCAGATTCATCCCAGTGCAATTTGCCGGACAGATCCAGCGCCGACCCGGTTTGCGGCTGAGCATTAAAAACATTAGGTAACAGTGCCGAGGCTGTTCCATAGGTCAGTTGCTCTTGTCCGATGGTCTCAGGCAGGTGCAGGTTTAACGGCTGACGAGCCTGCTGCTGCATCTGTTGCTCCAGCGCTTGCTGTTGTTCCGTCGGTGGCTGCCATTCCTCCGTTTCGACCGTCAGTTCCGGCGGCTGAAGATCGTCACCAGATGGCTTAACGTCCACTGCTGCAATACCGGATCCTGCCTGTTCGTCAGCCAACGCTTCACCCTGATAAGTCGCCACGGGTATCAATTCAGGCCCCACCCTCTCAGGCGCAGCATCAGCTGCAATACCTGGCAGAGCAAGTGGCGTACCGCGCCCTGATTCGTCCCCTGATGGATACTCGCCCTGCGCGTTATCCATAGATTGGGCGTCTTCGACAGATTGCAGCTGCGTAACCTGCCAATACCCTGCCACTGCGACCCCCGTGACCAGTACCACTAACCCTGCGATCAGACCTTGCTGCATGTACCCTCATTATATTGATAATTTTTTACGGTGAAAAAGGAAATGCGGGTCATCAACCAGCGTTGAACAAGGCCAGCACAAGACAATTCTGGCCAAGACACATGTCGTTTTGGAGTCTGTAAAGACCTTCAGGTTCCGTCGATTACAGCATCGAAGAAGCAGGACACGACTGCCACGCCAGTCGATATCCCGGTTGGCCCACCCCGGCAATCACAGACTGATCAGCCGCTATCCCTGCAACGGCAACCAACCGTTCATGCTGCAGTAACAGCGGCCAATGTGGCCGCAACCAGGGCGGAATTCCGGCTTCTTGCCACAGTTGCTTCAATGATTTGGACGGACGCCCTGGCGGCCGTAGCAGCAGCGCATGCGACAGTTCGAGGTGAGCCTGGCAAGTGAGCTGATAGTCACCAGACAGCAATACGATGGCAGAGTCAGTCCCCGCAGGCTGGCAATGCTCGGCGACCAGTTCGCCCAGCGACCATCTTGTCAGCAAGCAACACGTTGCGCTTGCCTGAGTGTCTGGCAAGGTCAGAGCAAGCCTCGCAGGTACGGTGACAGGCCAGTGTCGATCCGACAGCACCAGGTACAAGCGTCCCCGAAACCGACGTACTTGAACATCTCCCAACTCAACCACTATCTGCGCATCCGCCGCTGCATATAACGCCTGTTCTACCAGTTCGGCCAGCCGTGTCTCACTGGCAACCTCCACAGCGGCGTGCTGTAACCAGGCATACAGCAGCGGTTCATGCAGCACTTTGGGCTGATCCTGCCAGCGTTGAATATCCAGACTGGAACCTGCATTGCCGGGCCAGTTATCAGCGTCGGTGCATAACTCAAGCACCGGTGCTAACAAATGGTCAAACGCAGCCTTGTCTGCTGCCAAACGCCGGGCAGTACGCTTGAGTGAGTGTTCACGACCAGGAAAACGGCGGTACAACTCCGGCAACAGCACCTGCCGCCACCAATTCCGCTCCAGCCGGGTATCCTGATTGGAGGGGTCGTCTACCCAGTGTAGCCGGTGCGCCTGAGCATACTGCAGCAGCTGTTGCCGCGAACAGTCCAGCAAAGGCCGTAACAGCCGGGGCGATCCCTCCTCGCCTGGTCGGTTGTCTGAACGCTCAACCAGTCGTCTTGCCGAGGACAGATAACGTTGTTGCGGCATACCCGCCAAGCCACTCAGGCCACTACCACGGGTCAGGCGATTGAACAGGGTCTCGACCTGATCATCAGCATGATGCCCCAGCAACAGCCAATCGTCAGACTGGCAATAACGCTGAAACACCTCGTAACGGGCACGACGGGCGGCCTGTTCGATACCATCCTGGCAGCGGCCAAGATGAACCCGTTCAACGGTCAGAGGTATTCCCAACGCCTGGCACTGTTGCGAACAAAACCCGGCCCAGTCGTCCGCTTCTGTCATCAAGCCATGATGCACATGAATAGCATGCAATCCGGCACATGACGATGCCCCTCCTTGCTGCCACCACAGCGCCAGCAAATGCAGCAAAACGCAGGAGTCCATACCGCCACTGAAGCCGACCCAGAGCTGGCTTGCCGGGTTGGTTCGGGTTGCCAGCAACTCGTCCAGCCGTTGCAAAAGAGCGCCGTCTGCGCCCTCAGTGCCAGTAACTGACGCGTCAGCAATACTCATGACCACTCTCAGCCGAACACCAGTTCGACGGCTTGCTCGCCAAATTCGTAACGCAATTGCAGTAGCTGGTCGTCGGTGGGGTTGACCCGCCACTCGTCGCCGAGACGAATATCACAGCGGGCAGTATCGTTACGATAATCCAGCACAATCGGGCATCCCCCTTCCAGTGGCTGCAACAGCTGCCCCAGCAATTGGCAGGATTTATCATCCAGCCGCTCGCCATTCATCTGGATACGAATGGATTTGGCAAAGTTCAGCCGTGCCTGACTGATCTCCATCGCCGAGCGACCGATCGCCTTCAGCCCGCCCGAATAGGCGTCGTGGCTGATCTGGGCTTCGACCACTAGCACCTTGTCTTTTGCTACCACCTCGCGCACTTGTTCGTAGACGTCAGAAAACAGCGCCACTTCCATGCGACCAGAGCGATCGTCCAAGGTCACGAAACACATGTTCTCGCCACGTTTGTTTTTCATCAGCCGCATATCAACCACCAGCCCTGCCAGCTTCTGCGGTTTTTTGTTGTCTTGCAGGTTAACCAGTTTGGTTGGTGCCAGCTGACGCACTTCAGCTTCGTATTCATCGAACGGGTGTCCGCTAACAAACAGGCCGAGGGTGTCCTTCTCACCTTGCAGGCGTTCTTTTAACGTCCAGTCACGCAGGCGACGGAAACGTTCGTAAGGGTCAGCCCCCACAGCAGCTTCAGCCTGCACCTCGCCAAACAGGTCCACCATACCGGCGGCTTCGTTAGCAGCGGTTTGGCCTGCACTTTTCATGGCATCTTCAATACTGGCCATCAATACCGCACGGGGTGCGGTAACCGGCAAGTTGTCGAAGGCACCGCAGCGCACCAGCGCTTCGAGAACGCGTTTGTTGATTTTTTTACCGTCAACACGCTGGCAAAAATCAAACAGATGTTGGAAGGGCCCACCAGCTGCACGTGCTTCGATAATGGCATCAATCGGGCCTTCTCCGACGCCTTTTACCGCACCGAGGCCGTAGACAATGGCTTCGTCGGCGTTAACGGTAAAACCAAAACGCGACTGGTTAACATCCGGCAGTACCAGCTCAATACCCATCTCGCGGCATTCTTCAAAGAAGATCACCACCTTGTCGGTATTCTGCATGTCGGAGGTTAATACCGCCGCCATAAAGGGCGCCGGGTAGTGCGTTTTTAACCACAGCGTTTGGTACGACACCACGGCATAGGCGGCCGAGTGGGATTTGTTAAAACCGTAACCGGCGAATTTTTCCACCAGGTCGAAGATTTTCATCGCCAGATCCGGGTCAACCCCGGTATCAATAGCACCGGTGCGGAAAATATCCCGCTGTTTGGCCATTTCTTCCGGCTTTTTCTTCCCCATGGCACGCCGCAGCATATCCGCGCCACCCAGGGTGTAACCGGCCAGTACCTGGGCGATTTGCATCACCTGTTCCTGATAGACGATGACGCCATAGGTCGGTTCGAGGACTTCCTTCAGGCTTGGGTGTTCGAAGTCCGGGTGTGGATAGGCGACCTTGGCACGACCGTGTTTACGGTTGATAAAGTCGTCCACCATGCCGGACTCCAGCGGGCCGGGACGGAACAGTGCCACCAGGGCGATCATGTCTTCGATATTGTCGGGTTGCAGGCGGCGGATCAGGTCTTTCATGCCTCGGGATTCGAGCTGGAACACCGCAGTGGTCTGGGCTTTTTTAAGCAGGGTGTACGACGCTTCATCATCAAGCGGAATATGCTCAATCTCGACCGGGGGCAGATTTTCCTTGGCGCGCTTGCTGTTAATGGTTTTTAACGCCCAATCGATAATGGTCAGGGTACGCAAGCCCAAAAAGTCGAATTTCACCAGACCGGCTTCTTCAACGTCATTCTTGTCGAACTGGGTCACCAGACCACTGCCGTCCGGCTCACTGGCGGTGGCGGAAAAGTCGGTCAGTTTGGTCGGCGCAATCACCACACCACCAGCGTGTTTACCGGTCTGGCGGGCGATACCTTCGAGCTTAAGCGCCATTTCCCAGATTTCCTGGGCTTCCTCGTCTTCGTCCAGAAATTCTTTCAGCGGTGCTTCCGCCGTCAGTGCCTTTTCCAGCGTCATGCCGGGATCACCCGGTATCAGCTTGGAGAGCCGATCAGCCAGACCAAACGACTTGCCCTGGGCACGGGCAACGTCACGAACCACCGCCCTGGCAGCCATGGTGCCGAAGGTGACGATCTGGGAGACCGCCTGACGGCCATAGGTATCGGCCACATAGGCAATCACCTTCTCACGGTCTTCCATACAGAAATCGATGTCGAAATCGGGCATCGATACCCGTTCCGGGTTGAGGAAGCGTTCGAACAGCAGATCATACTCGAGCGGATCCAGATCGGTAATTTTCTGCGCATAGGCCACCAGCGAGCCAGCACCGGAGCCTCGCCCCGGCCCTACTGGAATCTCGTGATTCTTGGCCCACTGGATAAAGTCCATCACGATCAGGAAGTAACCGGGAAAACCCATCTGAATAATAATATCCAGCTCGAACTTGAGGCGGTCTTCATACGGCTGGCGCTTGTCGCGGTACTCGTCAGAATCTTTTGCTATACCAGCCAGAATCACTTCCAGCCGCTCTTCCAGGCCCACTTGGGAAATTTTACGGAAAAAATCCGCTTCGCTCATGCCTGCCGGAATCGGGTAGTCGGGCAGGAAGTATTTGCCCAGTAATACTTCTACCGAGCAGCGTTTGGCAATTTCGATGGTGTTCTGAATCGCCGTTGGCGCGTCCGGGAACAGTTCGATCATTTCTTCGGCACTGCGGAAATACTGCTGTTCGCTGTACTCGCGTGGGCGGCGCTTGTCATCCAGCGCGTACCCCTGACCAATCGAGACCCGGGTTTCGTGAGCTTCGTAGTCATCAGCGTAAATAAACCGCACGTCGTTGGTGGCCACCACCGGGACACGCAACTTGCCCGCCAAAACCAGGCTGGCTTTCACCAGAGTTTCATCACCGGTACGACCGGTGCGCTGGATTTCGAGATAAAAGCGGTCACCAAAAATCCGCTGGTACTCAGCGACCAGAGCCTCAGCAGCATCCAGCTTGCCTTTTAAGACCCGCAGGCCGACATCCCCTTCGCGGGCACCGGAGAGCAAGATCAGGCCGTTGTTTTTTTCGATCAGCCACTCACGTTTGACCACCGGCTTATCGTGGTGCTGGTTCAGATAAGCCTGGGAAACCAGTTCGCGCAAGCCGAGATAACCTTCCGGGTTCATACACAGTGCCGTTACCCGAAACGGGGCATAGCTGTCTTCCGGATTTTCGAGCCACAAATCCGCTCCGAGAATCGGCTTGACGCCCTCCCCCAGGCAGCTTTTGTAAAACTTCACCAGCGCATACATATTGCTCTGGTCGGTCAGGGCGACGGCGGGCATGTTCGCTGCCACCGTAGCGCCAATCAGCTTTTTCACCCGCACGGTACTGTCGTAGAGGGAATATTCAGAGTGAACGCGCAGGTGAACAAAAGCAGCTGGAGACGACATGACAATGGCCCGTAGTAATACGTGGAGTAATACGTAGTGATGCGTGGTGACGAGGAATAGCAAACCCGGAGTTTACAACAGTTGCTGCCCGCAATCAGGTGATGACTCGGATCGTGCGCGTGTGTCAGCTCTTTATTGCCAGCTGCCAACTCTGTCCCGGCCAACTGTCTGGCGGCAGTTGCCATTGACCGATACTGAGTCGATGTAACCCCAGCACCGGATTCCGAAAGCGGCCAAACATACGTTTGATCTGGTGGTAGCGGCCTTCCATCAAGGTTACCAACACTTCCCGCTCGGCAATAATCTCCAGTAACGCCGGACGCGTGGTGATATTTTCGAAGGGAAAATACATACCGGCAGCAAACGCCGTGATGTAATCGGCGTTGACCGGATGCGCCAGTGTCACATGATACACCTTGGCAACTTTGTGCTCTGGTGCCATCAAGCGCTGTGACCAGAGACTGTCGTTGGTGAGTAACAGCAGGCCACTGGACGCCCGATCCAGACGCCCGACGATGTGCAGCTGCTCCAGCTGCGCCGGTTCTAACGGACACTCAGTACTGTGTCGTAACTGGTCGATTACCGTCGTATGCTCGTTATCATAGGTCGCACTGACCACGCCAACCGGCTTGTTCATGGCCAGGTACAACGGCTGTTGTTGTTGCAAGACCACGTGATCCAGCGTCACCAGACTGAAAGGACCAACCGGCTGGGTAATATCAACCGCTACCTCTCCATCAATGGTGATGCGCCGCTGCGCTAGCAGCAAACGCACATCGCGACGGGAAAACGCCGCGTGTTGGGCAATAAAACGGTCCAGACGATAGCGACAGCTTGCCATACGCAGTCGGAGCTCCGGTGGCGAAAAAGCCGGTCATGATAACAGTCGACCAGCGCAAATTGCAGCGACAATCACTCCTGCCAGCCTTTGGACAATCACTCCTGCCAGCCTTTGATAGGGACTGGATTCGCAACACATTGACCAGTACGCTTTGCTGTCTCTGCTCTCGGTACGAGAAATACCATGCTTCGACACGGATGTTTTGCTCTGTCGCCCCGCCGCCGCTTGCTGCCGCCAGTCATCTTTGCCGGATTGCTGTCTTGCCCGCAGCTGCACGCGGGTGGTATCAACTGGCAAGCCGGGCTGACCTGGCAATACGCCCATCTCTCGCTGGAAGAGAGCCGCCGCCACTACCAACTCGACAATTATGGCCCCACCGTTTCGGCAACGGTAACCTGGGATGAACAATGGTTTATCTCTGGCAGCAGGGATCGCCAGCAGGCCACTGATGACGGACTGAGTTACCAGAACCAGGGCAAGTCAATCACCCTGGGTTATTTGTTACAGGACAGCTGGCTGCGGCTGGATGGCTCTCATTTCCATGAGGAGTACGACGTTCAGTTCGGCGTGCTGGAAGATCGCTATATTGTGCGCCAATCCCGTACCAATCGCTCCCTGACCGCCACCGCCGGACGGGATGTCTGGATCGCTGACCAGTGGCTGCTTAGCAGCCATGTACAACTGGGGCGCACCCTTGGTAACTCAGAACGCAGCGAGTCTGTCGCCGTCGTGGTACCCGGCTCAGGGGGATCTGGGCGTCATGTCACCAGCGTCCAGACATACGATACCCAAACGGGTCTCGACCTGGGTACGGGGTTGAGTCTGACCTGGTTATTGGCAGAGCAACAGAGCCAGCGATTATGGACGCCCGGCATAGCGCTGGATTACCAACGCACCTTGAGCGGTGAACTGTTGTCGACCTCAGCCAGCAACGGCCGCGCCTATCGCCAGCAGCAAACTGGCGCTCGAACAACGGCAGTCACGCAGCAGTGGGCCAGCGCCAGTGTGTTGGTTGCCTTGCTGAATACTCACTGGCAACTCACCAGCCAGCTGGTCATACCCTTGCAGACACCATACGATCAGCGTGTTTCGATCGGTTTCGACTGGTTTTGGTGACAGTTAATGACGTTTTGAGCGCAGTTGTTGCCGCATGGCATCACGCTGCTGTGGCGACAAACTCTGGAAGCGCTGACGCAGCTGCTGACGCTGCTCCGGCGTCGCCTGTTGATAGTCATGCCAGGCGTCGCGGGCTTGCTGGCGCTGCTCCGGGGTCATATCGCGCAAGGTTTGCAACCGATCCCGTAGTATCTGGCGCTGACTTTCCGGCAAACTCTGCCAGCGGCTGAAGCGCTCACTGGCGGCCTGTCGTTCACTGTCGGACATCGACTGCCAGCGCTCAACACCGCGCAAAAGTGCTTGCTGCCGCTCGTCATCCAGACTGTCCCAACGCTCGGATATGCCCTCCAGTAACTGCTGGGTGCTGGGGGGTAAACGCCGCCATTCCTGTGCCTGTACGGGTTTTGATAGCAGTACCCATCCGGTCAACAGTGCCATCAGCATGAGTAGCGTCAGACTGATGCGCCGCTGCCTCTGCAGCATTACCTGGGGATGCTCACGATTCATTGCTCACCTCCCGACCGCGTCTCGGTTGGCTCGTTTGTGTCTGGGAAATTCGCTGTTGCTTGTGGCACAGATGTGGGACTACTGACCTCAGTATCTTGCGGGATCAGAGGCGATGGCCCCAGCATCATCGGATCAATCCATTCATCATCAATCTCGATCTGATCGGCCAGATAGAGCAACAGTTCAATATCCGGCGCACGATCCGGCTCACGATTCGATGGCACCTCCGGTTCTGCCTGAACAGACACCTGCGGCAGCATCCAGCCAGCAGAAGATGACAGGGTTATTAGCGCTGCCATATTAACCAGCCTTATCCAGGATTGGGGGATTCGCATCCGGTAACTCGCTTAGCCAATAGGCAAATTCCAGTTGCTGCAGCATATCCCATTCGTCTTCACCAAGCTCCGCCAATGCTATCATGTCATCCAATCGTTGCTGTGCTTCGACCTGCTGTGCTTCGAATGCTGCCAGCGTGGTAATATTGGCATCGTAGCTCGACGGATAGGTACCTGCCGGCGCCCCCTCCTCGGCTTGTAGCAACCAGATCACACTGACCAGTATCAAGCAGGCTGTCACCCCCCCCAGGGGTAATAGCGACCCTGTGAACCAGTACCAGATAGCGGACGTGGAAGTTCGACGCCTATCGATGTTAGCCATGGCTTGCCTGAAAGCGGCCGCCCGCCGTTGTGCCAGTTGATCTGTCAGGGATTCTGGCAACGTCTCTGCCTGCTCATCCAGCAGTGCCAGAAGCTGTTGCTCTGTTACCGTCGCCTGTCCAACTCTCGAGGTTTTATCCGCAGATTTCGATATCATGATACTCGGCCACCTCATTCAATTTCTGCCGTGCTCTGGACAGATGGGTTTTGACACTGCCCTCGGAAATATTCAGCGCATCTGCCGTCTCGCGTACGCTTAGCCCTTCCCAGCAGCGTAATAAGAAACACTGCTGTTGCTGTAAAGGCAGGGTCGCAATGGCGCTGATCAGCGCTTGCTGTTGACGACTGCTGGCCAAGGCCTGATCCGGCTCGTCGCGGTAATCACCCACATAGTCATCCATTCCATCGGCGCTGCCAGTCTCTGGAACATCCGCCTGACTGCCCGACCAGAACATCCAGCGGCGCTGTTTCTGTTGCTGACGCAAACTGTCGGCGAGGCAGTGCTGCAAAATTCGGAAAAACAGCGGCCGCCATTCCGCTTCTTCCCGATCGCGGTAGTGGCTGATCAGTCGGGTCATCGCTTCCTGCACCACATCCAGGGCATCTTCATCATTGGCGGCAGCAAATCGCACCATCCGAAAGGCCCGACGCTCAATCGACATCAGGAAATCATTCAACCTGGCGGTCATACGATGTCTGTCTCCAAGCCAGTCACATCCGCTTCCTTTCTTTCAGCCTTGTTTTCCTGAGTGTAATCTGCAGTAGAGAAAACCAAGGCTCAACAGGCTACTGGCGGCTCGACTCGCCAAACCTCACCATAATGCTGCTGGCATCCAGAATCCCGGTGCTGTCATCAAACTGTCCCTGCACGCTTAAATGGCTGACCGCCTCAGTCCCTTCCAGGGCGTTGGCCAACGCCAGCAGAAAATCGCTGTAGCTCAGATAGATAGCGGTTGATGTAGCGCTGATTTGCACTGCAAAATGGCCCTTATCGACGGTAGCTGTTACACCAGCCACCTCCAGGCCGGCTACCAGCTCTCGCGGAATACCATGCAGACGCAAACGTTCACTGGCGTCGGTCACATCCAGTACCAGGGTATCGTTACTGATGCTCACTGGCATCGTGGTAGCGTCAGACCAGTGAGCAACATAGTCGGCACGGCTGGATGCAAAGCTGATTTCATTCACGGTGACTGCGTCAAAATCGCCAATAGCAGCGCCAAATGCCGTTGGATAACCCGCCACCGCAACCCAGTCCCCTGTCGCCAGATTGGTGACATCCAGCGTCGCCGTTTGCAGCTCATAGGTGGTGGGATCGGCGTCATTATCTCGGCTATCCGCCGTGCCACTGAAATCAAACAGCTCACTGTTGCGACTGTTGATACTTAACAAATCCAACGACAAGGGGGCAGTCGTCGTCACCGAGCCACTCAACCGATTCAGTTTCATACGTACATACCCGGTACTGGCATCCATTTTAGTGATGTCATCTGTACTGACACTACCACTGACCAGCACCGACTGGCCGACGGAAATATCTGCAATCGTGCTGTCGCCGTCGTAGCGACCGGTGACCCCTGTCTCTTCAGACAGTGTCACCTCCAGCATTGAGGCAAAGCTGGCGTCGTGACCACTGCGTTCGACCACCGCTCCGTTCAGGGTTAATACATTGCCGCTGCGGGCGGTAACAATGCCTTTCACCACATCGTCACCGCTCCAGTCGACGCTGGCACCGGTCAATATTTCTGTCGCAGTAAAAGTACCGGTGTTATCAAGACTGCCGTAGCTCACAATCGGTGTAGCGGCATCCAGTGCCGCAATCAAGGCCAGGCCGTCACTACCTGTGTATGGAATCCCATCAATGTCATAACGCGTTGTTTCGGTCACAGCCACCACCAGATCACCAAATTCGCCGCTGCGGTGTCGCATAGGGCGAATAGCCAGAGTAATCTCTGCAGTATCGGTATCGGAACTGATCAACTGACCACGAACGCGATGCTCCCGATCCGTGTCTTGACTGGCAACAACCATCAGGAAAGGTTCGACTTCAACAACAGCCGGATCATAGGAAAGCACTTCGTTGGAAGCCGCCAGATCCAGATCCAGAGTCAGACCTGCCACGCTATTACGGCCAATATTCAGTGCTCCCTCGCCAAGATCAACGGACACTTCCAGGGTACTGATGGTTGTGCTATGGGAATCTACCACTGTCGCGCTATAAGACACACCAGCACTGTCCTGAACCACAATATCAGCGTCAGCATAATCAAGGTTGACCAATACACTACGGTAATGGCCAGCCGGTATGGCCGCGACCATAAACAGTTCACTTAACTGCTGATACTGAACAAAATCCACTTCCGTGGTGGCAGGAAGAACATCCACCTCGGTGCCATCTTCACGAACCAGAGTGATACCCAGCACCTCAACCTGATAGGTCAGAAAATCTTCTTCTGCGTCGGTCAAGGCAATTTGAACGGTGCCGGTTTCATCGGTAGCCGTAGAGCTGGCACTACCGGAACCCGCACCACCGCAACCCACCATCAGGCTGGATGCAATTGCCAGCCACCATGCCGTTGTTTTCATGTGTCACTCCTGAGGTTTACACCTGCTTGCTGTTTGAATATCGATATGTTGTTACACGCATCCATACAACGGAGCTGGTTCGCTTCGGTTGACACAAAAAAACAAACAGAGAAAAAACAGGGCACCAGAACGACGGTTTCCAACGGCGAGTCACAAATAACCGGGAGCAGTGTCAGTGTATCTGATAGCAAAGCGGGCTTATGACCTCCATGTCAGCCAGACAGAAAAGTCAGCCCGGAAGATTAAAGAAACGGATGATGCACTTCGATTGTGATGTGTTGCAGCTGTTGGTAGAGATCCAGATGTTGACGAATCTGGCTGGAGATCTCGTTCTCACTGCTGGCCACCGACAACACCAAAGCATAATGATCAGCAGATACTTTCCAGATATGGATGTCACGGATTTCAGCTCCGGTGGTCTGTACTGCATCAATAATCTGCTGACGCACGGGTGCATCAATACTGGCATCCAGCAAAATCCGGCTGGTGTCTTTCAACAAACCAAGCGCCCAAACAGAAATAATGGCAGCACCAACAATCCCCATCAGTGCATCCAGCCATAACCAGCCCAGCATCATGGCAGCAATCAACGCCACAATGGCCAGTATCGATGTCAGGGCATCTGCCAGTACGTGCATATAGGCTGCACGCAAATTGTGATCGTGATGATCGTGATGATCGTGATGGTCGTGATGGTCGTGATGGTCGTGATGATCGTGATCAACCGGCCCATGGGCATGGCCATGACTGTGTCCATGATGATCCTTGAGCAACCAGGCACTGGCCAAATTCACCAGCAAGCCGATCACCGCCACCACAATCGACTCCGTAAAGCCTATTTCATGGGGCATAAACAACCGCTGCACAGATTCCAGCACCATCATCAAGGCCACAACACCGAGTGCAACCGCACTGGCGAAGCCACCTAATACCGACACCTTGCCAGTACCAAAACTGAAATCAGGATCCATCGCGTGACGACGGGCATAACGATAGGCAAACAACGTGATGGTAAACGCTGCAACATGGGTTCCCATGTGCCAACCATCGGCCAGCAGTGCCATGGAACCATAAGCACTGCCGACAACGATTTCGACCACCATGGTCAAGAACGTCAACCAAAGTACCCAAAGGGTACGAGTCTCCCCTTGTTGCCGATCCGCAATAATGGTCGGCTGATAACATGGGCAGGTATTCAATGAAGTCATAACAACAGGGCTACTGGAAATATGAATGAAAATCGCACGTTGCACCGATCTGAGCCAATCGACACCACCGTTCCATGCAACAGATACAGGGCAACTGACCGCAGAATAACGGCCCGGGATACAAAAGTCTGCATTGATTTTCATTTACCAAACAGAGAAGCAGTGACAGATGACAACACTGTTGGCAGACTCCACGGATCTTCAATGGATACCCCATCATGAGCCGACGCACTCCAGTTCTACCCGCCCTGCACATTGCCGGACATACCATAGAACCAGGCAACACTTACCAGTTAAACCTGCCACTGGGCAGTCTTTATACCAGTACCAATGTGACCATGCCGGTATATGTTCGCCGCAGCAGCAAACCCGGCCCCACACTCTTTATCAGTGCCGCCATTCATGGCGATGAACTCAACGGTGTGGAAATAATCAACCGCCTGATTCACGGCTCCAGATTACGTAATCTGCGCGGCACCTTGATCGCTGTGCCCATTGTCAATGCCTTTGGTGTTATCAACCAGAGTCGCTATTTGCCCGATCGCCGCGATCTTAACCGCTCTTTCCCTGGCTCCAGCCGTGGCACTCTCGCAGGCCGAATGGCGTACATGTTCCTCAACGAAGTGGTGGCCAAATGCGACTACGGTATTGACCTGCATACCGGTGCCATTCATCGCTCCAACTTACCCCAGATCCGCGCCAATCTCGACGACGAGATAACCCGTGATATGGCTTTGGCATTCGGCGTCCCAGTCTTGTTGAACGCCAATCTGCGCGACGGCTCCTTACGGGAATCTGCCGACGAGATGGGCGTCAAGATCCTGCTTTACGAAGCAGGCGAAGCCCTGCGCTACGACGAATTGTGTATTCGTGCTGGCGAACGTGGCATTTTACGCGTGATGCGTCACCTCGGTATGTTGCCCCCCAGCCGCCAGAAGAAATTTCCGATCGAACCACTGATCGCCCGTGACAGCGGCTGGATGCGCGCTACTGACAGTGGCTTTGTACGCAACCTGAAGCATCTTGGTGACAAGGTGGAAAAAGACGACGTCATGGCGATTATCTGTGATCCGTTTGGCACTCAGCTTGATAAGGTAGTCGCCCGCAAGGACGGCATTATCATTGGCTGCCAGAATATCCCTCTGGTTCACGAAGGTGATGCCATGTTCAACGTCGCCTACTTTTCCGAACCGGACGACGTAGTCGAAAGTATCGAAAACATGCACGACAGTCTGCTGCCGGACGATACTATCCTGCAAAACTGACGCGCTTCAATCTGTAAACCAACCCATATGCAGCAACGCTGTCAGACGACAATTCAGCCAGAGGCCCAGACCAGAATTACCATGTTTAAAATTATTCTCGTTATCCTTGCCGTCGTAGGCTACGCCTATCTCAATCACATACTGATGACCTTTATTGAAGTTCAGGGACAAAAAAGAAAAGTCAGCCTGAGCCGGGTGTTCTATTTACAGAAAGCACTGCAAATCGCCCTGTTCAGCTGTTTGTTACTCCTGATCGGCCTGGTGGTCGGGTTTGGCTATAGCGAATTTACCTTTGTCCTGTCATCAGCTGCCGCCTTGCTCGGCGTTGCCCTGTTTGCCCAGTGGTCTGTGCTTAGCAACGTCACCGCCAGTGTGATTATTTTTTTCTTCTTTCCCTATCGACCAGGAGACCGTATACGCATTCTGGAAGCGGATTGCCCCGAAGCCGTGATAGAAGAAATCACCCTGTTTCATCTGCTTTTACGCACGGATGAGGGCTATGAATTAAGTATTCCCAATACTCTGGTGTTCCAAAAAGCCGTCGTCATGTCGCAGCGCGGAGATCTCTGGCTGTCGATTCATCCTGCAGAACCCAAACGACATAGCGCGGTACTCCGGGATGATGTTGCCGACGACGCGATCACTCTGAACCAGCATGCAAATATGGCAGGAGAGGCGACCCGCTGACCTGATCAAAAGGACGCCGATCGATAAACAGCGCAGCGGAAAGGATCTCCGCTGGCGTTTGTACGAGACAGGAACAAGACAGGCTTGCCTGAATAACAGGCACAAAAAAACGGGCATCGGCCCGTTTTTTTATGTACTACCAAATCACCAGAGGCGAATTAGATAGCAACGATGTTTTCAGCTTGTGGACCTTTCTGGCCAGGCTTAACAGTGAATTCAACACGCTGGCCTTCAGCCAGAGTCTTGAAGCCAGTGCTAGCAATAGCGCTGAAGTGAGCAAAAACGTCTGGGCCATTTTCTTGTTCAATAAAACCGAAACCTTTTGCTTCGTTGAACCACTTAACTACGCCAGTTGTCTTGGACATTTTGATATTCCTGAATAAATAGAAGATAAGGCGCTGTGATTAATTCACAGGCCAACGCTGGAACTCAATTGGTGCTTATCTACTACAAACGAGGGAATAAGAACTACTACTTCGAAGGGTACTAATAAATAAGGGCAATGCTTTCAAGCTGAAAACGAGTATACCTCAGGCGAGGCGCATGGCAACCTTTATTTACGCTATTTCTGCATTAGCTACCCGAAGTTAAAGCAGACCCGGGATTGTCCCAGCAAACAGGGGTGCCCGACGGGACAATCGCCAGGCTACAAATTCTTCCGACCGTCTATATAAAGTAGTAATAAGTAGCGTTGGATCACGATGTCAGCTAACTGTCACCTTCATAATGACAAAAAACTCAGGATACCCAAACCAGCGAACAACAAAGCGGGCAAACCACTCCAGTAGCCATTGAGGCGCTGCAATTTTATCCTCTTTGTAACAATATTCGATCACCCTAGGGAACCAATGAATAACTTGGTGCATACTGGGGCTTCAGTACAAAATCAGTTCAAGACCTCAGAATCAGGCTCTCTGGTAGCAACGCAATGAGGGCCAGGCTCTGGTGTAACAACAATGAGCTGAACTAGTAAGCTGAAATTGACCGCAAGCCCCGCAGGGTAAGAGGGTTATACCCGGAGGATTTATCGAGGTTTTACCGAAGGTGCGGCTGAGCGCAGCTGGAACTGCACCAGACAGCAGAACGTAGTCTGACAATTCCTTACGTCCGTCTGTCAACTCAAACATCTTACGCAATGGAGCACAACTAGATGAACAAAAAAAACTACCTTCTTTCAGCATTGACACTGGCTGTCATGGCTGGCTGTGCTAGCCAGCCATCCAGCGACACTGCGTCCACCGCTGCGCTGGAAGATTTTCCTGAATACCAGCGTCTGAAAGACTCCCGCGACGAGCTGGAGCAGGAAAATGCGCAGCTCAAGGCTGAAGTGCAAAAGAGCAAGACTGCGGTTACCGGCAAGGTGGCAACAGCGCAGACAGTTGAATCAACCACTACCTCCACGACACCAACCGCTGATTCCGTTATGCCTCCGAATGCCACACCAGGGCACTGCTACGCCCGCCTGGTGATTCCGGAAGAATACGAAACCCAGATGAAGCAAGTAATGGTTTCTCCTGAGTTGTCCAAGCTGGAAGTAGAACCGGCCAAATACGCGATGGCAGAAGAGCAGGTGCTGGTTAGCGAAGAATGGGAAGAACTGGTGGTTATCCCTGCTACCTATAAAACCGTCACCGAACAAGTCATGGTAAAAGAAGCATCCACCAAGCTGGTTAAACTGCCAGCAGAATATAAAACCGTCGAAGAAAAGATCGTTATTCGTCCAGCCTATTCCACTTGGAAAAAAGGTAACGGACCGATTGAAAAAATTGACGAAGCCACTGGCGAAATCATGTGTCTGGTCGAAGTGCCAGAAGAATCCAAGATCATCACCAAAACCATCCTGGTGAAACCAGAACGTACAGAAGAAGTGGTTATTCCGGCGGAATACAAAGCTGTCTCCAAGCAGGTTGTTGACGTTGCCGCGCACACCACCACAATCGTACACCCGGCTATCTATGAAACAGTAGAAGTTGAAAAAATGGTAGAAGAGCCGAAGGAAATCGCCGAAACAATTCCTGCGGTTTACGAAGATATTCCTCAAACCGTCAAGGTGACAGATGCCAAGATGGAATGGCGTGAGATTCTTTGTGAAACCAATACCACAAAAGATGTTGTCTCAGAACTGCAGCAAGCTCTGGAAGATAAAAGCTATAGCCCAGGTCCGATTGATGGCGTCTACGGCTGGCAGACCATGAATGCGGTTACCCGCTTCCAGAAAGACAACGATCTGCCTTCCGGTCAGCTCACTATCCAGACGCTGCGCCTGTTGGGCGTTGCCAGCTGGGAATAAGCTTTTTGTTAGTGTAAAAACCAAAAGAGCTAGCCCTATGGCCAGCTCTTTGTTGTTCGCATCCCTGCCTTGCTCGCCCTGCCCCTACGCCTACCACCCCATTACATGTTCGGGTAGTTCGGCCCGCCACTGCCTTCCGGTGTTACCCAATTGATGTTCTGCGCTGGATCCTTGATGTCGCACGTCTTGCAGTGCAAGCAATTTTGGCCATTGATCTGCAGCTTGTTAGCGCCATCGCTTTCGATAACTTCATACACCCCTGCCGGGCAATAGCGTTGTGCCGGTTCAGCATACTTAGGCCAATTCGATGCCATAGGAACACTGGCGTCTTTCAAGGTCAGATGACAAGGCTGATCTTCCTCATGAAACGTATTCGACAGAAACACCGAGGTCAGTTTATCAAAGCTGAGCACGCCATCCGGTTTTGGGTATTCTATTTTGACGCATTCGGTCACCGGTTTCATCTGGGCGAAATCAAGATGATTGTCATGCAAGGTGAACGGCAATTTGCCATTAAAAATATTCTGGTCAACGAAGTTAAACGCCCCTCCGATCAGAGTACCGAACTTGTGTAATGCCGGGCCAAAGTTACGGGTCGCGTGCAACTCTTCGTATACCCAGGAGGCTTCAAAGCGTAAGGCATAACCACAGAGATCCTTGCCACCTTCGTCACCAGCGGCAATGGCTGCAAACACTTCTTCAGCCGCCAGCATGCCGGTTTTCATCGCCGTATGGGTGCCCTTGATTTTGGCAGCATTCAGGGTGCCGGCGTTGCAACCACTCAGCAAACCGCCAGGAAAGTGCATTTTTGGCAAGGCATTCAAACCGCCTTTGGCAATGGCGCGGGCACCGTAAGACACCCGCTTGCCACCTTCAAGATACTGTGCCAGTACCGGATGGTGTTTGAGCGTCTGGAATTCATCATAAGGGTTCAACCAGGGGTTGCTGTAGTTGAGATCCACAATCAGACCAACCACCACTTGTTGGTTTTCAGCGTGATAGAGGAAAAAACCGCCCCCGGTAGCGTCTTTGCCAGCACCGGTTAATGGCCAGCCAGCACCGTGCAACACCAGTCCGGGTTGATGCTTGTCGGCCGGAACATCCCACAATTCTTTCAGGCCGATACCGTAGTGCTGGGCATCGGCGTCCTTATCCAGTTCAAACCGCTGATACAGCTGTTTACCCAGACTGCCACGGCAGCCTTCGGCAAAAATGGTGTATTTGCCCAGCAGGTTCATACCCGGCGTGTACATTCCCTCTTTCGGCTGCCCATCTGCAGCGACACCCATATCACCGGTAGTCACACCGGCCACAGCGCCATCGTCGTTAAACACCACCTCGGCGGCAGAAAAGCCCGGATAAATCTCCACACCCAGGGCTTCGGCTTGCTGGCCGAGCCAACGACACAGATTACCCAGGCTGACCACGTAGTTGGTCTTGTCGCCCAAATGAGCGTTGTGCATGGTTTTTGGAATCAACAGCCCCGGTAACTGCACGGCTTTCTGTTGATCCTGCAGCAAGTACAACTCATCTTTGATCACCGGTGTCGTCAGCGGTGCTCCGAGTGCTTGCCAGTCAGGCAGCAACTCATCCAGCGCGCGAGTCTCGATGACAGCTCCGGAAAGAATGTGAGCACCCACTTCGGAGCCTTTTTCTACCACACAAATGGTTAACTCCTGGCCCTGTTCCTGAGCCAGTTGAGCCAGTCGTATCGACGCACTGAGGCCAGAAGGGCCGGCACCGACGATAACAACATCGTAGGCCATGGATTCACGTTGGGTCATAGATACCTCTCACTGTTCGCTGCAGCAGCGCTCGGGATGTTTGTTGTTATCGTTATAAGACAAACACCGTATTACCAATAAAAAACCCCTGCCCAACCAGGGTTGACCAGGGGAAACAAGCCGGTAGCCGGAGTATTGCTACCAGCGGATTTTCAGGACAGGGGGAGCCTGAAAATCAATACTCGTCTGGCACCAGGCGATCAATCAGTGGTTGAACCATACTTTCAAGGCCGAGAGTAATCGGCAAAATGACCGTCAAAGCGCAGCTTATAAGCACTCTATACGCCGGTTCAAGTCACGTTTAACACCTCACTCTGACCCCGCACTCTCAACCCCGATCGATCTTCCAACACCGACTAGAACTGCTCGTTAGTCAACCCCATGATGCTCTCGCTACCAGCCAACAAGGCCGTTGCATGGGCCTGATGACGAGGCATCATGTGCTCACAGAAGAAACGTGCAGTTACCAATTTGGCCTGCAGAAACTCAGGATCGCCCTGACCAGCATCCAGCAAGGCTTTGGCTTTTTCGGCACTTTGAACCATCAGCCAGCCACCAGTGACATACCCCATTTGCATCATGAAGTTGACGGCAGCGCTACCCAGTAAATGAGCATCCACACGAGCATTCGCCAGAATAAAATCGCGACTCTGTCTGGCTGTCGCCAGCGCTGCATCAAACTGCGCCAGTGCTGCCTCAGGTAAAACCGTTGCGTTACGGGCAGAAGCTGCCGTGGCATCCATTTCTGCCAGCAAACCATCCAGTACTGCGCCACCATTCGACAAGGTTTTACGGCCGATCAGGTCAAGCGCCTGAATGGCGGTTGTGCCTTCGTAAATTGGCAGAATCCGGGCATCGCGGTAGTGCTGGGCGGCACCGGTTTCTTCGATAAACCCCATCCCGCCGTGGATCTGTACCGCCAATGACGTCAGCTCGACGGACAATTCAGTGCACCAGCCTTTAACGATCGGGGTATACAGTTCGGCACGGGCCATATGTGCAGCGGCATCGTCGCCACCGACCAGACGGGCACGGTCCAGCTCGGCCGAAGCCATAAACGCCAGTGCACGCATCGCCTCGGTGGTGCTCTTGATGGTCATCAGCATGCGACGCACGTCCGGGTGTTCAATAATGGCGATACGGCTGCCATCACGCAGGGTGCCCTGAATACGATCTTTGGCATACTGACGCGCCAGTTGATAGGCACGCTCGGATACCGACAAGCCCTGTACGCCGACACCTTGACGGGCATCGTTCATCATGGTGAACATATATTTCAGGCCCTGGTGCGGTTCACCGACCAGATAACCCAGAGAACTTTCAAATTCCATCACACAAGTCGGGCTGCCGTGGATACCCAGTTTGTGCTCCAGCGACAGCGCGCTGGCGGTGTTCCGTTCGGTGGTCGTTTGGCCGTTGTCGTCGAGCAGGAATTTGGGCACGATAAACAGCGAGATACCTTTGACACCGGCAGGCGCATCCGGCAAACGCGCCAGCACCAGATGAATGATATTCTCGGTCATCTGGTGATCACCCCAGGTGATAAAGATCTTGGTGCCACTGATGCGATAGGCGTCGCCATCCGGTACAGCTTTGGATTTTACTGCCGCCAGATCCGAACCGGCATCCGGTTCAGTCAGGTTCATGGTACCGGTCCACTCGCCAGAGATCAGTTTCGGCAAGTAGGTGTTTTTCAAGTCATCACTGCCATGGTGCGCCAGTGCTTCGATCGCACCCTGGCTCAGCAATGGGCACAGTGCAAAGGCCATGTTGGCCGAGTGCCAGATTTCATTCACCGCAGTACTCAGTACCTTGGGCAGTCCCTGACCACCAAACTCTTCCGGCGCATTCAATGACAACCAGCCACCTTCCGTCATTTGCTGGTAGGCTTCCTTGAAGCCTGGTGTTTGCTGCACACCCTGCGCGTTGATGGTGGCCCCTTTTTCATCACCGTCCTGGTTCAAAGGTGCCAACACGCCGCTCCCCAGCTTGCCAGCCTCCTCGACAACGGTATTGGCCAACTCCATGTTAATGCCTTCCAGGCCAGCGGCTTCACACAGGGCGTCAAACCCAACCAACTGCTCCAGTACAAATTCCGCGTCGCGATAAGGGTGCTGATAATCACTCATAAATCGATTTCCTTGTTAGCCCTGCCGCTCTCTGATTCAGCCGAGCGGCAGTGGTCTTGATAAATAAAGAGTAAAGTTGCTCAGTAAAAGGTCTTGCCGCTTTCGGCCATGGCTCGCATGTCATCGGTCAGACAATACAGTGGGCCACATTCCGCATGGGCATCGGCCTGGGCGGCAAACAGGTTAGCGCCCAAATTGTCGATATAACGCAACGCGCCGCCCCGGAAACGCGGGAAGCCCAGACCCAGAATCAGGCCCATATCGGCTTCAGTGGCAGAGGCCACGATGTGTTCTTCCAGGCAGCGTGCGGTTTCCAGACACATGGGAATCATCATCCGCTCAACGATCTCGGCGTCGGTGATTTCAGTACTGCGAGTCACCCGTTGTTCCAGAATGGCGGCCACTTTTTCAGAGCGACGTTTGTAGCGCTTGCCGTGTTCATCAGTGCCGTATTCGTAAAAGCCGACGCCGTTTTTCTGCCCCAATGCATCTTGTTCCAGCAGACTTTCGATGATTGGGCGATCGTCATGACCCATACGTTCAGGGAAGCCATCCTCCAGCACCTTGTCGGCGTGAACCATGGTATCGAGGCCAATCACATCGGCCAGATACGCCGGCCCCATGGGCCAGCCAAATTGTTCCATCACCTGGTCGATGCGCTCAAAATCCACCCCGTCCATCACCAGCCGGTTAAAGCCGTTGAAGTACGGAAACAGCACACGATTAACCAGAAAGCCCGGACAGTCGTTCACCACTATCGGGGTTTTACCCATCGCCGCCGCAAAGGCCACTGTGGTAGCCACGGTTTCGTCGCTGGTCTGGCTGCCACGAATAACTTCCACCAGCTGCATCGCGTGTACCGGATTAAAGAAGTGCATGCCGCAGAATTTATCCGGGCGCTGCAAATGCTCAGCCAGCAAATCGATAGAAATAGTCGAGGTGTTGGTTGCCACAATGGCGCTGTCGGGCACCTTGTGTTCAACCTCAGCCAATACTGAGCGTTTGACATCCAGCCGCTCAACCACTGCCTCGACCACGTAATCAACTTCAGTAAAGCCTTCATACGTCAAAGTCGGGTGAATACCGGAGAGGACTTTTTCTTTGCCGGCTTCGGTCATGCGTCCTTTGCTGATACTGCGATCCAGAATACTGCCAGCATGGCTCATGCCCAGATCCAGTGCTTCCTGGTTAATGTCTTTCATCAGCATCGGAGTGCCGTTCAGCGCCGCCTGATAACCGATACCGCCGCCCATGATACCGGCACCGAGAACAGCGGCCTTGGCAACCGGATGTGCCTGTTTGGCCCAGCGCTTGGTTTCGCGCTTGAGGTATTGGTCATTCAGGAACAGGCCAACGAGGTTTTTTGCTTCAACACCACTGGCCAGCTCACCAAAGGTTTTGGCTTCCATTGCCAGCGCCTTGTGAAAATCTTCGGTCATGGCGCTGGTGACGGTGGCCAGAATCGCCGGAGCCGCCGGATAACGGACGTCCAGGCCCTTGCCCAACGTTTGCTTCAGGCTTTCCATCGCCGCCGCAGTGGCCGCGTTATTGTCGAGTGCGGCCTGCTTGCGGAGACGGTTAGCAAGGTAGTCACGCTCACCTGCCATGGCTTCTTTTAATAACGTGCGTGCCGTGTCGAGCAGCTGATCGGCTTCAACCGCCGCATCCAGCCCCCCTTGCGTCAATGCCTGGGCGGCCTTCACCGGTTTGCCTGACAACATCCAGCCCAATGCCGCTTCGGCACCAACCAGGCGGCTCAAACGCACGGTGCCGCCCCAGCCAGGGCAAATACCTAATGTGACCTCTGGTAATCCGAGTTTGGCAGCCTTGTCGGCAACACGAAAATCGGCTGCCAGCGACAGCTCCAGACCACCTCCCAGCGCCATACCATTCACAGCGGCAACGGTGGGGTAAGGCAATTTTTCAATGGTGTTGAACAAGCCATGCACCTTGCCAGCCCAACGGGAAATATCGGCGGCCTGCATTCCGAACAGTTCGGTAAACTCGGTAATATCCGCACCCAGCACAAAAGCTGGTTTGGCGCTGTAAATCAACAACCCACGCACATCAGCACGAGTACCCAGCGCCGCCAGGGCCTGTCCCAGCTCATCCTGCAGATGAGCATTCAATACATTAACGGAAGCCCCATTGGCATCCAGAATCAACTCGGCGATTCCCGAGTCGGCCATTTTCAGCGTAACCGATTGTCCAGCGTACATAGTGAGCTCCTTTACTGTGAAGGCTGCAGGGAAAAGATTAACAGCGACGTTAACCCCGAAAGCCGAATCGTTGTGAAGTGTGACGTCGATATTGTCAGAGAATATTGAGACAACACCGCTTTTGAACAAATTTCACCTGATCGTCATACATCAAGATGACATTCTTGCCCCTGCCCGACGGCGCAGCGACAAGATATCGCGTTCAAAGATAATCGCTTCGGTCAGTCGCGGGCAAACAATGCCGCAATCCCCTGACCGCCACCAATACACAAACTCACCATGGCATACTTGCCGCCGATACGTTCCAATTCGTACAGGGCTTTAACAGTAATAATGGCTCCCGTGGCACCAATCGGATGCCCCAGTGCGATACCACTGCCATTCGGGTTCAAACGCTCCTGTGGCAGCTTCAATTCACGTGCTACCGCCAGCGCTTGCGCCGCAAAGGCCTCGTTCACCTCATACACATCAATATCGTTGGCGTTCAGACCCTGACGTTCCAGAATCTGCCGGATGACTGGCACCGGGCCAATGCCCATGATTTTCGGATCCACACCATGAACGGCATAGTCCACCAAACGCCCCAGTACCGGCAGGCCACGTTTTTCGGCCGCTTCACGTTCCATCAAGACCAGTGCGGCAGCGCCATCGTTCAACCCCGAAGCATTACCAGCGGTGACCGTGCCGTCTTTCTTGAACGCCGGGCGCAGCTTTTCCATATCCGCCACGCTGCAATCCATACGCACGTGTTCGTCCTGTTTAAACTCTACCGTGCCTTTACGCGACTTGAGCTCGATTGGCAGAATCTGGCTTTCGAAATAACCGTTTTCAATCGCATTCTGGGCACGCTGATGACCCTGGGCGGCATAAGCATCCTGATCAGCACGGGAAACCGAGTATTTTTCTGCGACGTTTTCTGCCGTTATACCCATATGAATATAATTAAATGGACACGTCAGTGCCGACACCATCGGATCAATCATGGCACCGTCACCCATACGTTGACCAAAGCGGGCCGTTGGCAAATGATAGGGAGCACGGCTCATCGATTCTGCACCACCGGCAATCACGGTTTCTGCCAGCCCCAATTGCACCTGCTGCGCTGCCGTAATCACCGCCTGCAAGCCGCTGCCACACAAGCGGTTCAGCGTCAGTGCCGGAGCGGATTCACGCACACCACCATTCACTGCGGCAACTCGCGCCACGTACATATCACGCGGTTCGGAATGAATCACGTTACCAAACACCACCTGATCAACCTCATCGCCACTGATACCGGCGCGCTTGATGGCTTCTGCCACCATCGCGGCCGCCATATCACAGACTGCGGTATCTTTAAGACTGCCACCATACGTACCGATTGCAGCGCGAACGCCACTGACAACTACGACTTCTTTCATTGTTATTCTCCCGAGTTTCACGATGAACGCGCCAACCGCATAACGGTGGCTGATGATGACGCTATTAACCCTCATATTGGCCAATGTCGCCCATTGCCGCGCCAGCCGAATTCTTAACATTATCGGACATCAGGGTTATGCTCTGTGCCGAATAACTACTATGGCCCTCTTTCTGTGACGCCACCATGACGTTTGAACGCAGTTCGATTTCCATGCACTACGCCCGCACCATTGCCGCCGCCGCGCGCCGCCATGGTCTGGACGACCAAAAGTTGTTGGCCGACGCTGGACTCGACCCGACTCTGGTGGTGGCAACACGAGGGCCCCGCATGACATCGGAACAATTCGCTGCCCTGTTGCTGGGTTATTGGCGTTGCGCCAATGATGAATTTCTCGGCCAGACACGCACTCCTGGAAAACACGGCACCTTTGCCTTGATGGCCAAACAGGCCGTCAATGCCCGTAACCTGCGCGGTGTCTACCGCCATATCAGCCGGTTTTACGATCTGTTTACCGAAGAGTTCCAGCTCACACTAAGAGAAGAAGGCAACGAAGCCTGGTTTGAAATGACCCTGACACACCCGCAGCTGGATACCGACCACTTATTTACCGAGTTTTTTCTGCTGTTGTGGCACCGCTTTCCGGGCTGGTTGATCGGCCGGTTTATTCCGTTAATCCGGGTGCAGGTCAGCTACCCACGACCAGCCCACGGCCGCGAATACCGGCTGATATTTCCAGCAGAGGTCACTTTCGACCAACCCCGCATTGCCCTGGTCTTCGACCGCCAATTACTCAACGAACCGCTGGTACAAACCGAAGATACCCTGCGTAACCACCTCGAAAACGCTCCACTGGTATGGGTAACACGGCCCAACTTCTTCCCCCATTACACCCGTAAGGTCACCAACTACCTGACCCATTGCCTGCACACACAACATACCCTGAGTCAGGCCAGCATGGAGACCGCTGCGACGGAATTACACGTCACCAGCCGCACACTGCGACGCAAGCTCACTCAGGAAAAAACGTCCTTCCAGGCACTCAAGGACAAGGTCAGACAAGACCTCGCCATTCAGCTACTGAACCAGCCAGAACTCACCATCAGCCAGATATCCCAGCGACTGGGATTCTCCGACCCGGCAGCCTTTACACGGGCATTCAAAAGCTGGCTGGGCATACCACCGAAGGAATATAGAAAAAGCGGATAACGCAGGAACGCGGTCATTTGCAGATGCGCTCCCAGGGGGGTCTCAATGATTAAACCGAGCCTGATGAGAGCCAGTTGGGTCAGGGTCAATATCCCGCCATGCAGTGTTGTCGGACTTGAAAAAGACGCGTCATTTCTCGGCGTCCAACCTTGCCTGGCGGAATCTTTCCTCCTGACAGGCCGTGGCAAATAATTGAGAACGCCCCCTAGCCTATCAGGAAGGGAATATTCATATAAATCTCACGGGTGTAATCAATCACCATCCCCACCGCCCAGGGACCCAGGCCAATAATTGCCAACAACGTCACTACCAGCCGTGGCAAAAAGCTGAGCGTCTGTTCGTTAATCTGGGTAGCCGCCTGAAAGGTACTGACTATCAGGCCAATAATAAGACTGGGCACAATAATCGCGACGACGACAATCAGTACGATGTACATGGCGCTGGTAAAAATATCGCCGATATCATTGGGGGTCATGGTTGATCTCCGTGTTCTGGCACATGGCCATATGGCTAAACCGTGCCAAACGAATTGGCCAGCGTCCCCATAATCAGCGCCCAGCCATCAATCAGCACAAACAACATGATTTTAAAAGGCAGCGAAATAATCACCGGCGACAGCATCATCATCCCCATTGCCATCAAAATACTGGCAACCACCAGGTCAATAATCAGAAAGGGAATAAAAATCAGAAAACCGATCTGGAACGCAGTTTTCAACTCGCTGGTAATAAACGCCGGAATCAATATATGAATCGGGGTATCCGCCGGGCTGGCAATATCATCCCGGCCGCTGATACGTACAAACAGATCCAGATCATTTTCGCGGGTTTGCCCCAACATAAATTCATGGATCGGTATCACCGCCCGTTCAAGCGCCTGTACCGAGGTAATCTTTTCACTCAGGTAAGGCTGCAGCGCCTGCACGTTGATAACCTGCAAGACCGGCATCATCACAAACAGGGTCAGGAACAGCGACAACCCTAACATGACCTGATTGGATGGCGTTTGCTGCAAGCCAATGGCCTGCCGCAAAATCGCCATGACGACCACAATACGGGTGAACGAGGTCATCATAATCAGCAGTGACGGCAGCACCGACAACAGCGTCATGATGGCCAGAATCTGAATCGTTACCGTGTACTCGCCGCCACTCTCGTTGGCCTGATACACCAGTGCCGGAATGCCCATACCACTCAATGCCTGTAACCCGCCGCTCGCCCCGTCCGCTGCCAGTACCTGACTGGCGCCGAGTAACAATATCAATCCGGCGACCAGCGGCTTCAACGTCAGCCACCTGATATATCCGTTCGTCATACTCTGGCCGCCTTTTTTAATAACTCGGCAAATCCCATCGGGGCAGCGGCAGGCACAGCTGCCGGCGGCGACTCCAACGGCGTATCCAGCTCAGTCAGCAGGCTTATTTGCCGCGCGGTAATACCCAGCACCAGTTGTTTGTCACCGACCTGAACCACTGCAATTTTTTCCTTGATACCCACCGACTGGGTCGCCAGTGTACGAATCATCGGCCCACGCCCTGCATGGGCTGGCCCACCCCAATTGCTCCGCAGTCTCACTTGCTGCGCCAGCCAGGCCAATAACACAATCAATCCCAACACCAGCACCAGAAACAAGGCCACCTTGCCTGCCGATGCCATGGGACTGCTACCGGTGTCCAGTGTCTGGGGACGAGTGATTTCTAACCGATTATCGGTGTTTGGATTCAACCTAATACCGGTGCTGCTGTCACTGTTTTCGACACTATCACCAGCAGTGCTACTGGCGGCATCAGAGGCCAATGCAGACAGTGGCAGCATGCATCCCGCTGCCAGTAACAGCGTCAATGCACACAAGTGCTTCAGTACACCACCGGAGTGTTTTTTACCGTTGGCCCACATTGGCCGTCTAGCGCAAGCGTTGGATACGTTCACTCTGGCTCACCACATCCGTCAGGCGGATACCAAATTTATCGTTCACCATCACCACCTCGCCATGGGCGATCAGGGTGCCATTAACCAGCACGTCCAGCGGCTCACCGGCGAGACGATCAAGCTCCACCACCGAACCCTGATTCAGTTGCAGCAGGTTACGAATAGGAATCTGAGTACTGCCTACTTCCATGGAAATACGTACCGGAATATCCAGAATCACATCCAGCTCCGGGCCATCCGGGTTGGCGACTACCCGCTTGCTTTCGTCCTTCAGCTCTTCCAGCTCCACCGCCTGGACTTCGTCCTCCGGCACATCGCCAGATTCTTCCATCGCCGCCGCCCATTCATCGGCCAGCGCCTGATCATTCTGTCCGGCGGCATCGATTCCGGCAGCCACCTGATCGGCCAGTGCCTGGGGGTCGAGCTCTTCGTTGTCATCACTCATGTTGTACTTCCTGTCGGCTCACAATCACGACCATGGGTCGTTACCATCGATAGTTACCATGGAGCTACCATGGATCGTTCGGCTAGCGCCGTTTGGGTTTGATTTGTTCCGTTATCTTGACCGCCAGGTTCTCTCCGGAGATCCCCATACGACCGCGCAGCACCGGTACGCCATTGGCTTGCAAGATAAACTGCTCGGGCATTTCGATCGGAATAATGTCGCCAGCCTTGAAGGCTGCCACTTCGCGCAAACTGATCCGCCGTTCTGCCAGAGTGCCGTGTAATGGCACGGTGGCTTCGAGAATGTCTTCACGTAACGACTGCATCCAGCGCTCATCCACATCGTCGATGTCACTCTGTACACCGGCGTCCAGAATTTCCCGAATGGGTTCAATCATTGAGTAGGGAATCGTCAGGTGTAAATCGCCGCCACCGCCATCCAGCTCGATATGGAAGGTGCTGACCACCACCACTTCGCTGGGGCTGACAATATTGGCCATGGCCGGGTTCACCTCGGAGCCAACGTATTCGTAGTCGACTTTTAAG
Organism: Oceanobacter antarcticus; assembly: GCF_044962685.1. Taxonomy (NCBI): domain Bacteria; kingdom Pseudomonadati; phylum Pseudomonadota; class Gammaproteobacteria; order Oceanospirillales; family Oceanospirillaceae; genus Oceanobacter; species Oceanobacter antarcticus. The sequence continues at coordinate 117,560 of NZ_JBBKTX010000010.1, read as the reverse complement.
ACTGGCGACCAAGCCTCCATCATGTCGTTAAACACCTGGCTCAGAACCAGCTGTACAACCCGGATTTCTGTCGGGGTAAATTCGCGCCCTTCAATCTTGGCGTGGCGGCCGTCACCACCAAAAAAATTATCCACCAGTTTGAACACCAGTTTGGCATCCAGAATAAACAACGCCGTACCACGCAGTGGGCGCATCTTCACCAGGTTGAGGCTGGTAGGCACATACAGGGTGTGTACGTACTCACCAAATTTCATGATCTGCACACCGCCCGATGAGACATCCGCACTGCGTCGCAGAAAGTTGAACATACTGATACGGGTGTAACGGGCGAAACGTTCGTTGATCATCTCCAGCGTCGGCATACGGCCACGCACAATGCGGTCGTTGCTGGTCAGATCGTAGTTGCGAACACCATTGCCATCACCGGGGTCGTCCGGCTCAACCGCGCCGTCATCCACACCGTGAAGCAAGGCATCAATTTCGTCCTGGGACAATAAATCCTGCACGCTGAATACCTATTGCATGACAAAGTTGGTGAAGAGCACAGCCTCGATATCATCCGGCTCGATAAAGGCTTCACGTTTTAATAGTTGGGATACGCGCTCGTGAAGATTGGCTTGCAAGGCTTTACGGCCTTCATCCGTCCGGAGTTGAGCAAATTCCTGCTCACCCAGAACCCGCAATATTTCGTTACGAACCATAGGTTCGTTCAGGGTTAACGCATCAATCGCGGTTTGTTTACGGCTCATCACTTCGATACTGACCTGCAGAAAGCGCTGCCTCGGCCCCACCTGATAACTCACCACAAACTCGGGCTTGAGCATGATGTACTGCGCCGGAACTGGCGGTTCTTCCACCACTTCTTCCTCGACAACCGCTTCACCTTCAATCATGGCAGCATCCGTTCCGGCCAACAAAAACCAATACGCCGCTGCACCACCCCCACCAAGTAACAGCAAAGCCAGCACAATAAAAAGAATGAGCTTCAGTTTGCTTTTGGGCTTGGCCTCTGCACCTTCATCAATTTTCAGATCCTGCTCTGTTGCCATAACTGGCTCCGTTGGGTCGGTGGGTAACTGTGGACAGACACCATCGTTCGGGTCGCTCCGGCACAGCACCACAAGGTTGCTCTTTATAGGATTCAGCAATTGCTGTGCCAGCCATTTTCGTCAAAAAATCGGCACGTAATCACAGTCGAAGTCTTTCAGTTGCTGCGCGCAGCAAGCAAAACACTCATTACCAGTGTAGTTGCTATCAGGTCACCTGCTTGCCAGCGGCCAACAGCAGTCGCGCTGCCAGAACACACCAGAGACAGGGAGTACAGGCCAGAGAGCATCAACATTGGGAATGGCCAGTGAACACTGGCCGGAAGGAAAAGAGCAGCTGATCATGCCCCGTAACAGGAGCAAGCGATCAAGTCAGGCGTAGGTACTGAGCAAATGCAGTCCATCCGTTTCAAGATTGGCGTGAGGCTCGGCCATATCAGCCGTCAAGTTATCGTCATCATCCAAAAGATCTGACGCCAGCGTGTTTGCAGCCTCCGCATCATCCCGTCCGGAAAATCCCTGACCTGAGGACTGTTCCGACACGTCAAAGCCAGCCAGCGTCAGGCCCTGTTCGGCCAACGCCTCTCTTAACCGCTGTGCCTGGGATTCCAACACCTCTTTCACCTGAGAATTTTGCACCTGTACAGACACTCGGGCCTGATCATCGGCATCTACCGTCATCTTGATTTCCAGCGCCCCCAGCTCTGGCGGATCGAGGTGTATGCGGGCTTCCTGAATATCTGCCGCGATCATGGTTAACAAGCGTCCGCCCAACGCCCCACCCCAACGCTGGCGATCACTGCCAAACTCCAACGCCTCCGGACTGCTACGATCACCCTCCAGCAACGTCTGATCGGCGGACAGGCCTATATCCAATGCTTCCCCAGAGCCTGAATCCACTGAGCTGCTCATGGCATCCGTCGCCCAGCCAGCCATCGCTCCGGCCAAGGAAGACGGTGCTTGCGAACTGCTCAGAGCAGCGGACAAGGTTGGCTTTTCTGCTGCGGCTGCCAGCGTATCATTGGCAACCTCTGCCCCCATGACATCAGCCAGGTCGATATCGTTGCTGGCACCGGCATTCACCGCCATTACACGGGTCTTGGCCAACTCCGAACTATCCAGATCCGAACCAGCGATTCCAGAAGCATCCACTGAGGTCGCCATGGCAGCTGGAGGCAGGGCTGACGCAATGGCAGATCCAGACTGGCCAGACCAGGAGCGAATTGTAGGCTCTGACGCAGTAACGCCTGGATACAACGGCAACATGCCCAGATCCGGAAACAGGAGCAGGTTGGTTTCATCCTCATTAACAGTGCCTTCCAGCTCGCTGCCATCGGTGAATACGGTTGCGTCTTGCCATTCTGCCAACCCAGGCTGCGCCAGCGCGAATCCAGACAGCTCACCTGCCGCACGAATTTGCCTCAATACCTCAGCGCTGTTTAATGCCTCAGACGGCAAAATCTCACCGGTTAACGGCAACGTCTGTAGGCTCGATTGTTCGCTCAAACCATGATCAGTGGTCGCTGACGATCGGTTGATTAATCCGGCAAACCGACCACCATCAACCGTTGGCAGGCTGGTAGATAGGCCAACAGCCGTCTTGGCTGCAGGTTTTGGTAATAAAAATTCGGACCCAGTGGGTGTCAGGCTCATGCATCTCTCCGAAGATAGTTCACAACGGAACGTCTGCTATCGATTCAGCAATTAACACGCCAACTAAAAAATAAGGGGATTTTACCTCGGCGGACAACACCCTGATCCGACACCAGTATCCTTGCCCCAGGCCATGACCGGCCAGCAGGCGTTCTCAATGATTAAACCGGGTCTGCTGAAGGCCAGTTGGTTTCAGAACAAGGGATGAGGAGCACGGTTTAGCGGGCTAAATAAGCGACGAATAACGCCGGACTGGGCTGTGAAGAAGCCCGACAGTCTGCTAGTGAAAATGACGCTGGATACACTCCTTGACAGCAGCAAATTCCTGATTGATGGCAGCCAGTAACTGACGCGCCTCCGTCCAGTCCACATCGTCCGCTTCCTTGTCTCGCAGAAAATCTTCCAGTTCCTTGTTGCAGTGCGACAAGGCAGCGGCGCAGACATTGCCGCTGGCTCCCTTGAAGCTGTGAGACAAATTACCCAACCCGGCGACATCCTGCTGCACCCAGGCCGCATTCATTTTCGGTAGTCGACTTTCGGAATCATTAACAAACAAGGTGATCAGATCGTCGAACTCGTCGTCCATCACGTCGCGCAGTATGTCTAATGACTCGCTATCAAAATGGTCCTGCAATTTCATCGGTTATCCCTCACTCAGCTGGGGCCAGTGAATAACGGCCTCCACCTCATTTCCTTTACCAAAGTAGGTAACAGACTCGCATATCTGGTGAACCAGAGGAATACCCCGGCCAGAATATTGATGTTTTTCAATCACGTGGGTATTCACTGCAGCGCGTTGCTGCAACGCCAGATAGTCAAAGCCATCACCACTATCAACAAATCGAACCCGTAGCTGTCCGCATGCGCCATTACCTTCGTGGTGCATCACGACCCGAATCCAACCCTCTTGCAAGCGTTCGATACGTTCCTGACGCTGCTGATAATAGGCCATAAAACCCTCCGGGGAGCGTTTCAGGGCTGAATCCAGCCCCAGCACCCCATGCTCCAGCGCATTACCAAACAGTTCTGCCATGACAGTGTATAACTGGCCGCTCATCATCCGCAGGCCCGGTACCTCCATCATAATATGCATCACCAGCGGCAGAGGATTAAAGTGACTCAGGCTGGACGGGCCCAGCTCATAGCTGAAGGACCAGTCCATCGGCCCTGCAGCCGACGCCAGCGCGAAGGATTTCGGATCATCTTCGAGTGTTTCCGGCAACGTCATCCGCACTTCCAGCAAGGTAATATCGTCATCACGCTCGCTGTTTTTCTGAAACCCGGCCAACGCGGACTTGATCGTCGGGAAAATCGTATTCGCATCGGCCGCTGATTCAATGGCCGCCTGCAGCCGGTGCTGGCCAAACATATCACCTGCCGGATTGCGTGCTTCAAGAATACCGTCGGACCATAACAACAAGCGATCGCCCAGCTCCAGCGTGAATTCTTGCAACGAATCGACAAACCGGGAATCACTTAATACTCCCAGCGGCAAGTGCTCGGAACGCAAGGTTTGCAGCGAGGCATCGGCCATCCGGTACAAATAACAATCCGGGATACCGCCCATCCAGACACTCGCCGACAGACGCTCAAAGTTCAGTTCGACCATCGCCGCGCAGCAGAAAAAACCAATGGGTAAAATCGAGTTCATCTTGCGGTTGATTTCGCGAATGATATCGCGCACTCCAAAGCCTTTGGCGGTCATGCCGTAGAAAATCTCGGCCAGTGGCAACGCACCAATGGCAGCGGGTAATCCATGACCGGTAAAGTCTCCCAACAACAGATTCATAGCCCCACTGGGTTGTCGTGCTGCCAGCAGTACATCACCGTTAAAGACAGCCAGTGGTGATATCAGATAACGAATATTATTGGCCGACAAACACCCCAGATGCGCCACGTTATCAAACACCGCTTTGGCAGCTTCTTGCTCATGCATCAGGTGTTCGTTATGGCTGACAATGGTATCGCGCTGTTGCTGCAGGGTCTGATGCATCTCCCGCATACGGTAAAACGATCGCACCTTGGCCTGCAATACAACCGGGTTATAGGGTTTATTAAGAAAATCGTCACCGCCGCTTTCCAGGCACTCCGCCAAGCCATAAGCGTCCGTCATGGAAGTCAGAAAAATGACCGGAACCAGATCTTCACCGGCATGATCCTTGATCAGTCGTGCTGCTTCCTTGCCGTCCATCACTGGCATGATGACATCCAGCAACACGATATCGGGAGACTCCGCTTTATAGAGAGCGACGGCCTCCTGGCCGTTTTCTGCGTCCAGAATTTCATGCCCCTGATTCTGGAGAATACGCATCAGAATCTTGCGATCGACCTGATTGTCGTCCGCAATCAATATCCGGATTGGCGGCATTTCGGTCGCCTCATTGGATACTGAACAATTGCTCAAAATTGGAAATGGTCAGGATTTTTTTCACATCCTGATTGCAATTCGTGATGCTGATATCGGCACCATCACCACCGGCGTGATCCCGTAACAGCAATAACATCCCTAAAGCAGAGCTATCGAGATAGGAGGTTTCTGCCAGATCAATCACGTAACGAAGCGCCGCTGGCTGCTGGGCTTCATAGGCATCCCGGAACGCTTGATGCGCACTGAAGTCAAAACGGCCAGATACCTTGATCGTCAGTTGCTTGGCATCATCAGACACTGCGGTTTCTACAGACATTTATCTATCACCTTATTCAATGATGAGAGCTGTCGCTCCCAAACGGTTTGTCTCACCCTGACCGTGATTGCACGGACTGCAGGGCGGGTATACATACTCAATATTTAGCATACGCTAACGGATTTGCACGGCTCCTCGCTACTTTTTATTTAGCCAGATCCAGCATACAAGTAGCAATTTTGTCCAGTGGCAAGACATGATCTGCTGCACCAATGTCAACGACGGCTCCTGGCATCCCCCACACCACCGATGAGGTTTCATCCTGCACCACGGTGCGAGTACCAGACTGGTGCAGCCGCTTTATCGCACTGGCCCCATCGCACCCCATGCCGGTCAACATCACCGCCACCAGTTCCTGCGCGGGTTTAACCGCCGTGATTGCATCAAACATTACATCCACTGAAGGCCGATGACGATTGACGGGGGCGCTGTCAGACAGTATGCAACGAATGGCGGTTCCATCGCGACGAAACGTCAAATGATGTGAACCATGGGCAATAATAACCCGACCAGCACAAACCTCCAGACCATTGCTGGCTTCCAGCACTTCAGGCTCCAGTATGGTATTCAGTCGCTGGGCAAATGAAGCACTGAACACTTCGGGAATATGTTGGGTGATCAGCATCGGCGGACATTGCGCCGACACCTGGCTGAGCAACGTCTTGATCGCCTCAGTACCGCCGGTGGAAGCACCCAGCACAATCCAGCGCCGATAAGCCGCTGCCGCTGCCGCTGCCGGTTTGACCTTCGGAGCAAAACGTAACGCATGAAACTTCTGCAGCGGCTGTACCCGTGCTGTCGCGGCCATGCGTACCTTTTCCACCAGCTGGCGGGCAAACAGCTGAAAATGCTGCTCGTTGCCGAGTTGCGGTTTGGCCAAGTAATCGAGCGCGCCAATCTCCAGTGCCTCCAGCGTGACTGGGGCACCGACCGCCGTTAATGTCGACACCATAATGACCGGCATGGGCCGTAATCGCATCAGATTACGGAGAAACTGCAGGCCGTTCATGCGTGGCATTTCCACATCCAGAGTCAGCACATCCGGGTTGAGTTGCTTGATCTTGTCACGGGCAATCAGCGGATCGTGTGCCGTCCCTACGACCTCTATGCCCTTTGCTTCCGACAGGATCTGGGTCAGCATTTTGCGTATCAGTGCTGAATCATCAACAACCAGCACACGAACATCAGCCATGCCTCAGCTCCAGAGAAAAGGTGAAAAATGCAACAGGGCACGTGAATCGTGCGCTCAGAACAGGTCAATCCCACCGCCGATTGGTGAGCTGGCCGTCTGCTCCACTTCCTTGCGGTATCGGGTTTCCCGATCCAGCAAGGTGTTGTTCTTCATATCGCGGATGCGGCGCACCTTGACCGCCCCCGTGTCCGGAAAATACAGCACCTTGCGGGCAAACACGTCGCCCACATCTGCTGCCGATACGGTAAACCCTTCATTGGCAAGATAGTTATAGGCAAAAAGGATATTACGCTGGCCAATATCAGTCATTGACGCAATTATCTGGCCACCGCCAAACAACTTGATTTCCATATTTTCCTTGCGGCCGCCACGTTTGAGAATCTCGTTAATCAGAAACTCCATCGCCCAATTGCCATACCGCGATGCCGAGGTTCCCGGATTTCCACCCCAGACGTCCGAGGAATATTCCGTTTGTTCCGGCAACATAAAATGGTTCATGCCACCGATGCCTCTGACCTTGTCCCGCACACAGGCAGAAATACAGGAACCCAGTACGGTGACCACCATTTCACCCGTGGTCGATACATAAAATTCACCGGGCAGTATTTTTGCCGTCCAGACTTTGTGCACATCGTCCCAGTAACGGTTGACGTGTTCAAAACCCTGACTGACAGGAGGCTGGACTGGCTGTTCAGCAAAAACTCTCATCTGATTTTCCGGTAGACGGTTTGACCCAGTGGCTGAAAACGCTCGCTGACACCCGCCAGGTTTTCGGAATGGCCGATACATAAATGGCCGTCAGCGGCCAGGTAATCCGCGAAATGGTCAAACAGCATCCGTTGTGAGTCCTTGTTAAAATAAATCACCACGTTGCGGCAAAAAATCAGATCAAACGGCCCATTCATCGGCCATGGTTCCAGCAGGTTCAAACGCTTGAAGTGCACCATGTTGCGCAAGTCGGCATTGATCTGTACCGAACGGCCATCCGGGGTCGGACGAAAATGGTTGCGTTTTACCTCCACGTCGAGCGACTCGATATGATCAAGCGGATAGATTCCCTGCTCGCCGGTTGCCAACACATTGGAATCCAGATCCGTCGCCAGAATGCGGATGTCCCAGTCTTTTGGAAACCCGGCGCGTAAAACACTGATCGCGATGGTGTAGGCTTCCTGGCCTATCGAGCAACCTGCTGACCAGATTCTCAGCCGCTTGCTGGCGCTGTTCTGTAGCTTCAGCCGAGGCAACAGCTGCTGATCGAGAAAATGAAAATGGTGTGGCTCACGAAAAAACGAGGTCAGATTGGTCGTGATTGCATTGATAAAATGGGACAGCTCCTGATCTGGGTGCTGCTCCAGATAAGCAAGGTAACGCTGAAAGCTGACCAACCCCGTCGCCCGGATACGCCGGGCAATACGGCCATAGACCATAGTGCGTTTGTGCGGCCCCAGTACGATCCCGGTATGGCGACCCGCCAGTTCAGCAATGGTATTAAAATCCCGGTCGGTCATATCAAATTCGGGTTCGTTACCATTGGCCGAACGAGAAACGCCTGCTATTGCCGCATTCACCATGGGTCAGAACTCCGCCCAATCGTCGTCACTCACTGGCAACGCCTTCGCTGCCATTGCTTTTACCGGGGCCGCCGGTCTGGCCCGTGCCGGTGTCACAGCGGGTGCCCGGAGTGCGGCATGGTTCATTGGTGTGGCGGTACTGAGGGTAAAAAACTCCATCATCTCCATCATCGAACGGGCCTGCTCCGCCATGGCTTCGCCAGCAGCGGAAGCTTCTTCCACCAGGGCGGCGTTTTGCTGGGTCATTTCGTCCATTTGGGACACCGCACTGTTGACCTGTTCGATACCGGATGACTGCTCCCGTGCCGCAGTGCTGATTTCGCGGATCATTTCTGACACCCGATCCACCGCTTCAATAATGTCATTCAGCGTGCGACCGGATTCGTTCACCAGAGACGTACCGGCATCCACCTTGTCGACACTGTCACGAATCAGATCCTTGATTTCTTTGGCGGCACCAGCCGACCGTTGCGCCAGATTACGAACCTCTCCCGCCACCACGGCAAAACCACGCCCTTGCTCGCCAGCCCGTGCAGCTTCAACAGCGGCATTCAAGGCCAACAGGTTGGTCTGGAAGGCAATCTCGTCGATCACCCCGATGATGTCAGCAATCTTCTTGCTGGCGCTGTTAATCTCATCCATTGCAGTGACGGCCTTGCTGACCACCTGGCCCCCAGCCATGGCCTTTTGCTTGGCGGTCGAAGCCAGTTCGTTGGCGTGTACCGAGTTTTCACTGGTTTGTTTCACCGCACTGGTCATTTCTTCCATGCTGGATGCGGTTTCCTCCAGGCTGGAAGCTTGGGATTCCGTGCGGCGACTGAGATCGGCGTTGCCCTGGGCGATTTCGCTGGCACCGGTCGATACCGTCGACGCCGATTCACGAATGCCGGTAATAATGTCGGTCAGGCGTTCAACCGTGGCGTTGGCATCCTGCTTGAGCTTGTCAAACGAGCCTTGATAATCATCATCGATACGCCGGGTCAGATTGCCGTGCGCCAGGGCATCAAACACCCGTATAGTATCGCTCACCACACTGTCAGAGATGGTCAGCAAACGGTTCAGCCCTTCTGCCAGTTTCAGCTGAAACCCCTGTTTGCCAGCGGTTTGAATACGACGCGACAGGTCGCCATTGGAGGCGGCATCGACAATGGCATCGATTTCCTTTTCGGCTCGCACTTCTTCCGTACGGTCTTGCCATTCGACAATGGTACCCAGCCGCTGCCCGGAGGCATCAACCCACGGCGATGCAATCAAGGCCATGGTCAGCCCGTTTACCTCAAAACTGGTGCGCAGCGGTTCGTTCAGATTCCCCAGCATGCCACGCTGATGGGCCGGATTTTTATGGAAAACATCCACATTACTGCCGAGCAAGGTGTCAATTCTGAAGTTGGGCAACCCTTTCTTCAGCGCTTCTTCCCGGTAACGTAACATAGTGGTTACTTCGTCATTGAGATACACAATGTTGAGATCATTGTCCGCCAGCATCACCCCCGCCTGACACACCTTCAGGGCATTGGCGATGTTGGAGTTGTATTCGTTTTCTTTGGCTTGCATCTTCTGGGCAGTGATGTCCGTTGCGTACTTGACCACTTTATAGGGCTTGCCCTCTTTATCCACGATCGGGTTATAGGACGCCTGAATCCAGACTTCCCTGCCGTTTTTACCAATCCGCAAATATTCGGCCTGCTGGAATTGGCCGCGATTCAGGGCATCCCAAAAGTGGCGGTACTCCGCACTTTCAGCCAATGCAGGCTCAACAAACAAGCGATGATGACTGCCCTGGATTTCATCCAGCCGATAGCCCATGGCACCAAGGAAGTTATCGTTGGCGGTAATGATGGTGCCATCCATATTAAATTCGATCACCGCCTGACTCTTGTCGAGTGCCTCAACCTTGGCTTCCAGCTCGCGGATTTTTTCGAGTTGAGCCGTGTCGACTTCCGGTGCAAACATCTTCTTCAGAAAGCTCATAATTTCTGTCCTTCCAGCAGTACGTGAAACAGGTTGTGGTTAGAGGTGAGTGACCAATGGTCCAGGCACACAAAGCAAGGACTCCACGTCCAGCAAAATCACCATTTTGTCATTGACATTGACCAGACCTTGCAGAAAGACCGAGTTGCCGTCTTCGCTCAACTCAGGCGCTTTGCGGGTATCGCATTGGGCAATGGTGTACACATCGGAGACCGCGTCGACCACAATGCCCATCACGCGCTCACTCGGGTTATCCACTTTCAGGATGATCACCACGGTGACTGGGCTGTATTCCACCGTTGGCAATCCGAAACGCACGCGCAAATCCATAATCGGCACAATAGTGCCGCGCAAATTGATCACGCCCTTGATGTAACCGGGCGAATTCGGAATGACGGTGGATTCTTCCCAGCCGCGAATTTCCTGTACGGCAAGGATATCTACACCATATTCTTCCCCTGCCATAATGAACGTCAGGTACTGCTGTTCACCCTGCGAGGCGCTTTCCGTCACGACCGTTTCGGTTGCTGTCATCGTCTTTACCTACGCTGCTGCTTCTGCACCGGACGTACTTGTCCGGCCATCCATTTTTTTGCCGACACCGGATATATCGATAATCAGCGCCACTGTGCCATCACCCAGAATCGTGGCACCGGAGACGCCGCCGACTTTCTGATAGTTCTGTTCCAGACTCTTGATCACCACTTGCTGCTGGCCGAGCAAATCGTCAACGACAATGCCGATTTTCTCGTTGTCGCCTTCCACCACCACCAGCATGGCCTCGTCGGGGTACTCGCCCGGAGGGCGCAAGTTGAACACCTGATCGAGACAGATAATCGGTATGTATTCGTCACGCAGCTTCATCACTGGCTGACTGCCGGTAATATTGTTGAGTGTCTGCTTTTGCAGCTGAATGGATTCCACAATCGACACCAGCGGGAAGATGTAAGTCTGTTTGCAGACTTCCACCAGCTGACCGTCCAGAATCGCCAGTGTCAGCGGTAGCCGAATCACAAAAGTAGAGCCTTTGCCTTGCTGCGACTTCACGTCGATGGTGCCATTGAGTTCGTTGATATTGCGGCGCACCACGTCCATACCCACACCACGACCGGAGATATCACTGACGATATCGGCAGTAGAAAAGCCGGGCAGGAAAATAAGTTGGTGAATCTCTTCTGCGGTCAGTTCCGCATTGGCAGCCACCAGACCACGTTCTTTGGCTTTCTGCAGAATTCGGTCTTCATCGAGGCCTGCACCGTCATCACGTACTTCAATGACGATATTGCCACCCTGATGAAAGGCATTAAGGGTGATGGTGCCACCTTCGTTTTTACCCGCTTCGAGGCGCTTGGCCGTCACTTCGAGACCATGATCGAGGGAATTGCGCACCAGATGTACCAGTGGATCACCAATTTTTTCCATCACGGTTTTATCTAGCTCGGTGTTTTCTCCCAGCATCACCAGATTGACCTTTTTGCCTAACTGGTTACCCAGATCACGTACCAGTCGCGGAAAACGACTGAAGACAAAGCTGATCGGCATCATGCGGATTTTCATCACACTTTCCTGCAACTCACGGGTGTTCTGTTCCAGCTGCGACAACCCTTCCTGCAAGCGCGCCAGTCGGTTCATATCAAAGTCCTGCCCCAACTGGCCCAGCATCGATTGGGTAATGACCAGTTCCCCGACCATATTGATCAGGCTGTCGACCTTGTCGATCGACACCCTAATCGATGACTGGTCGGTGCTTTTGGCGGTTTTTGAGGTTTTGGTCGCTTTCACTGGAGCAGGCTTGTCTGCTGCCCCGGTCGGTAGCGTAACAGCTGCTGCAACAGCGTTACTAACCACCGTTAGATCGGCAGTGGTCGCCATATCCGTTACGGTAACAGCCGTTGCCGTCCCTGTGGCTTCGTTATGACGACTGTTGTGATGGGTATCGGCCTGGATACCGTTCGGGGACAAATTCGGAGGAGAGTCCTGAACACCATCAGAATGCTCAACCTCAACAGTATCATCAGTCAAAGCGCATTCAGCCAATGGCTGATAGTCAATCTGACAGTCATCCGCGACCCACTCAAAGACCGTTTCGATATCCTCCCTGGCCACGGCACCAGCCAGCGTCAGAGTCCAACGGAGATAACACAGCTCAGGATTCATAGCGGTAAATTCAGGAATCGCTTGGCTATCCGCCACCACCGTGAACTGACCCTCAGGCACCAGAGCGGCAAGTTCGCGGAACATCCGGAACGGCTCATTGCCGGTTTGCAGCATATCTCTGGCAGGCACAAAATGAACACGCCAACCCGAGACCCCGGCAACGCCGTGTCCGTCTGGAGTGACGACGTCATCATCCTTAACCTCAGTCTCAACGACCTGATCCGGCTGAGCAGCCAGGATCGCTTCAAATTCGGTTTTTAACTCTGCAGACCGACCAGGCTCCGGTGCCTCCTTGTCTTTCAGGCTGGTCAAGATTGCCCGCAAACAATCCACCGATTGTAAAAACAGATCGACATGAGTCTGTATCAACGCTCGCTTGCCAGAGCGAATTTCGTCCAGCAGGGTTTCCACTACATGGGTAAATTCCGATACCGACATAAAGCCAAACGTACCGGCTCCTCCCTTGATGCTGTGAGCCGCCCGAAAAATAGTGTTGACCGTTTCCGCATCGACGCTGTCGGGCGACAGATCCAGTAGTTCGCTCTCCATGATATCAAGACCTTCGAAACTCTCTTCGAAGAACACTTGATGAAACTGGGACAGATCGATGCTCATGGCTTTACCCCAATACGCGTTTGATGGTGCTTAACAGTTGCTCCGGATTAAACGGCTTGACGATCCAGCCGGTTGCCCCTGCTTGTTTACCCTGTATTTTGATGTCACCAGCGGATTCCGTCGTCAGCATCAGCACCGGTGTAAACCTGTAATCGGACAGTTGGCGTAATTCTTTAACCAACTCGATGCCATTCATGTTTGGCATATTGACGTCAGACAGGACAAGGTCGTATTTGCCACGCCGGGCTTCCGCCAACGCCTCCACCCCATCACTGGCTTCCTTGACCTGATACCCCGCGCCTTTCAATGTAAAAGACACCATCTGGCGCATCGATGCAGAATCGTCGACCGCTAAAATACTCGCCATAACTGGACTCCCATGTGCTTCTTGATTGACCGGTTGCATAGACCGGTCGATTTACCCGAACCGGGTAAAGGATTAAAAATTCTGTTCAGGCCCCGGACATCTCGTTTTCCAGCTGCAAGGCTTGGCTCAAGCCCAAAATTGCGCAGGTATCGATGACGGCCGGGGAAACACTGGCCCAACAAACGTGATGACCAGAGCCGGAGACGACATCCATCAACGCCACCAGTAACTGCAGCCCAGCGCTGTCGCAATACTGCACATCAGCGGCATGAAGCTCGATATCGCAGGCATCACGCACCGCAATTTCCATTTCCTGGTGCAACGCCTCGACTCGCTCAATGCTGAGTCTGGCACCACAATCAATGGTGACTGACTGGCTCATGCTGCATCCTTAAAGTAGATAACCTGATGCTAAGATTAGACGGCTCACAGCGAGCCGCTAGAAACTGGAGGTTTTTTTTTGATGACCCGGCGTAGGCTGCTGTTTTGCCAGAGTCTGGCGGAGGTCGGGAAGTGACAGATGACGATCAGTACTCCCGGCTATTGCAAGCAAGCCCTAACGGCGTACTGGCTGACATGCCTGGCGCGTACTCCATTCATCGGCCTGACGCTGTTCTGCCTGGGCTGCCTGACTGTGGAACTCCTGATCCAGCTTATCCATCAACCGGGCCAAGCTATCTGACTTCGCTTTTAAGCCCAGATAAAAATCGCGCGCGCGACGGATTCTGTCATCCAGCTGCGCCAGCTGTTCGGCCTGCCGATTGGCCGCCTGCTCCACCTGACTCAGGAAGCCAAGCAGATTCTGCACATTGGCACCGGAGAGTGCGGCTGCACCGGGAGCCGCAAGCTGCTGCCGGTAATCACCCGCGTAGCCTTCGAGCTGTTGCTGTTGCTGCAACTCCTGTAACTGCTGTTGCTGCAACCGTCCCCAGGCTGCCAGCGCCTGCTGTTCTGCACGCTGAGCCTGTTGCCATATCGGTAGCAAACGGCGAGCACGGGGATGAAAACGGCGAGCATCGGGCATGGTTACCTTCCTGTTTGAGGGCCGTCATAGTTACGTCGAGGCTATACGGGGTGCTACCCGGCAGCTAACGCCGGAATCAGAGCTGTCAGTTGCGCTTCGCTGTCAGCCAGACTGGCACCTGCATCCAGTCGCTGACGCAACATATTCTTGATCGCGGGCAAGCGCTCTATCGCCATATCCAGCATCGGGTCGCTGCCCTTCTGATAAGCACCCACACTGATAAGATCCTGATTCTGGCGGTAGTGAGACACCAGCTGCTTGACCAGCTGAGCGCGCTGTAGCCAGTGTGGTGGGACAATATGGGGCATCACCCGGCTGACGGACGCCTCAACATCGATAGCCGGGTAATGACCTTCTTCGGCCAAGCGTCGGGACAAGACGATATGGCCATCGAGAATGGCCCGGCTGGCATCCGCAATCGGATCCTGCATATCGTCGCCTTCACTCAACACGGTATAAAACGCCGTAATCGAGCCGCCACCCGCAATGCCGTTACCGGTACGTTCGACCAGCTTCGGCAGCTTGTTAAACACCGACGGTGGATAGCCCTTGGTCGCTGGCGGCTCCCCCACCGCCAGTGCAATTTCACGCTGGGCCTGGGCATAACGGGTGAGCGAGTCCATCAGCAGTAATACCTGCTCACCCTGGTCGCGGTAGAATTCCGCCACCGCCGTACAATACTGGGCTGCTCGCAGTCGCATCAGCGGAGAATCGTCAGCCGGGGAAGCAATCACCACCGCTCGTTCCATACCTTCTTCGCCCAGAATGTCGTCAATAAATTCCTTCACTTCGCGGCCGCGTTCGCCAATCAGCCCCACCACCACAATATCGGCGGTGGTAAAGCGGGTCATCATGCCCAATAGCATGCTTTTACCCACACCACTGCCAGCAAACAAACCGATACGTTGACCACGCCCTACTGTCAGCATGCTGTTAATGGCCCGGATACCCACATCGATGGGGGTTCGGATCGGATCACGCTGTAGCGGGTTAATTGGCTGGCCCTGCAAATGCCCTTGCTGCGGTTGCAGCAACGGCCCTTTACCATCTAATGGTCGTCCGGTTCCATCCAGAACCCGACTCAGCAGGCCGTAGCCAACCGGTACATCCGCGCTGCCATTCAATGCCCAGACCCTGGCACCGGGCTTGAGCCCATCCACCTGTTCGATTGGCATCAGGAAGACGCGCTGATCGTCAAAACCGACCACTTCGGCTTCTATTTGATCCGTCCGATCCGCGTGACTGGTGCGTTCTACCGCGCAGCGATCACCAATACGTACATTCAGGCCTACGGCTTCCAGAGTTAGCCCGACCATGCGTACCAATCTTCCGGTCACTCTGGGGTGATAGGTGGTTTTAACCGCCGGTAGTTGCGCCCAGGCGTCAGAGAGTTTCATCGGCGTCTTCCGCTGGTATTGCAGAAATGGATTCTGGCTCTGGCTCTGGCTCTGGCTCTGGCTCTGGCTCTGGCTCTGGCTCTGGCTCTGGCTCTGGCTCTGGCTCTGGCTCTGGCTCTGGCTCTGGCTCTGGCTCTGGCTCTGGCTCTGGCTCTGGTTCAACAGGATTTACCGCTGGCTGCCAGGTATCAAGCGTCTGCTCCAGATCAACCGCACGCTGTTCGTCATCCGGCATCTGCTGATAAAGCAACGGTGCCAGTTCTTCCAGTAACTGCTGCAGATGGTCGTACACCCGATAGTCTGCGCGACTATCGGTGGTTTTAATCACACATTCTCCGGCTGACAACTGACGATCGATACTGACATTCAGCTGCTCGCCAAACTCGGCCAATTCACCTTCCAGGTGCGCGGCATCCTCGGCGGCGATATAAATCCGCGCACTGGTCTCTTCGCCGTCGGGTAACTGCGCCAAGGCAGACTGGACATATTGGTAAATGGCACGGGCACCATGAGTCAGCTCGCAGCGCAATACCTGTTCGCAAGCCATCACCACCAGCCCGGTAATCACCTCCGGCAGTTCGCTATCCCGCTCCAGAATACGCGCACAGGCCAGCTCGTTCAGGGTCGTCAGGCGCTTGTTCAGATCGGTTATCTGCTGCTGCCCGGCCGCCAGCGCTTCGGCCTTGCCTTCGTTAAAGCCGATGGGTTTGCCCTCGGCTTGGCCTTGTTGCAGACCCTCTTGCTGACCACGTGCCAAACCGTCGTCGTAGCCTTTTTTTTCACCCTGCTGACGGCCTTCAACCAGACCTTGTTCGAGGCCCTCGTTGTAGGCCTGCCGACGAATATTTTCAAGTTCTTCGGCAGTCGGAAAGCTCAATTCCGCTGCATCGATTGTGGTCTGAACCGCGTCGGTTGCGTGCGTTGACGTGGTGGTGTCTCTGGAGGGCTTCGCAGCAGGTGGCGGACTTTTTTTCGCCGCCAACGCCAACGCACCGGATTGAACAGAGGACTCCGGTTTCCTCACCTGAAAGTCGACGTCTTCCGTCCAGAAGGGCAGCTTCCACGGTTTTGCCTGCTTTCCCTGCTTATCTAACAGATGTTCTGCATCTTTGTTAGCCATGTTACATCATGGCCTCGCCGCCACCGCCCAGCACAATCTCGCCAGCATCCGCCAGACGACGGGCAATGGTCAGGATTTCCTTTTGCGCACCTTCCACTTCGCTGACCTTGACCGGCCCTTTGGCCTCAAGATCGTCACGCAGCAATTCAGCAGCGCGTTTGGACATGTTCTTGAAGATTTTTTCCTGCACCATGGGATCGGCACCTTTAAGGGAAACAACCAGCAGATCGGTGGAAACTTCGCGCAGCAGCGCCTGAATCCCCCGATCGTCGACGTCGCCGAGGTTGTCGAACACAAACATCAAATCCTGGATCTGGGTACCCAGATCCTCGTCGACCTCGATAATCCGCTCCAACAGCTCGGCTGCCATGGTGCTGTCGACCATGTTGACGATATTGGCGGCCACCTTGACGCCGCCCATGGTGGTCGTTTGTGCACCGGCCTTGCCAGAGAATTGACGCTCAAGAATATCATTCAGCTCTTTTAACGCCGCTGGTTGCACCGCTTCCAGCGAGGCAACACGCATGATGATGTCGAGACGAACCTTTTCATCAAAGTTGGAAAGAATTTCTGCCGATTGGTCGGAATCCAGATACGACACCACAATCGCCTGGATCTGCGGATGCTCCTGACGGATCAGATCCGCGACCTGGCGGGGTTCCATCCATTTGAGTGAATCCAGACCCGAGGTATTACCCCCCAGCAGAATCCGATCGATCAAGGCACCAGCCTTGTCGGAGCCCAGCGCCTGCGTCAGCATATTGCGGATATAGTCATCCGAGCCGAGACCCATACCGGTCTGGCCAGACACGGCTTCGAGAAATTCAGCCACCACGTTTTCGACCTGGGTCTGATGAATATTGGTCAGTGTTGCCATGGCAGTACCCACTTTCTGTACTTCTTTTGGCCCCATTTGTTTGAGAATTTCTGCTGCGTCCTTTTCACCCAGACTCATCAGCAGAATAGCAGCTCGCTCAACACGACTGAGTTTGCTTGGATCATTTCCGGTATCAGGCATTTTCTTCATTCACCCATTTGATGACAGCTTGTGCTACCCGAGCCGGGTCTTCAGCAATCAATCCCTTGATTGCATCCAGCTGACGTTCATAACTTTCGGACGCACCAGGCAACAGCAGTTGTTCCATTCCGGCGATGGAGACCTTGTCTTCATCCATACCGGAGTCGGCATCTTCGAGTTCATCCAGCAGGATGCCATCGTCATCTTCGCCCTTGTGGGAGAGGCTGCGGAATGTCGGCCGGATCACACCAAAGATCAGAATCAGAATAAACAGACCCGCTAACACCTGTTTGAGAATTTCCCAGAACCAGGGTTGGGTCCAGAATTCGGGTTCTCCCAGCGCCAGATCCCGCTTGCCCATAAAGGGCGAGTTGATGACGTTGACGCTGTCCCCACGAGACGCGTTAAACCCAACGGTATCCCTGACCAGTATTTCCAGGCGCTGCAAATCGTTATCTGTCCATGGAATATAGACCACCTCACCTTCCGCGTTGGTCGTTTCGCGGTCATTCACCACCACGGCAACGGTCAATCGCTTCAGGCGTCCCACTTGATGCTGTTTAAAGCTCAGTGTCCGATCGATTTCGTAATTCCGGGTAGCTTCCGAGCGACGCTTGCCCGTCCCAGCGGCAGCACCAGTCCCGATGGCCTGCTCTGGCGCGGTAGCCGCCGCTGGCGGCTGGTTGGACAAGGCACCGGGAATACCGCCCGCCGCGTTGTCGCCGTTGGCTTCATCGACCAGCTGCTCACTGCGCAGGGCGATCAGATCAGGGTTGTAGAGTTCCTCGGCCTGTTCCAGCCGGGTAAAGTCGACGTCGGCGGAGACTTCCGCCTTGTAGTTGTTCTCACCCAGTACCGGTTTCAGAATGTTGTTCACCGCCTGAATGATGTTGTCTTCCACTCTCTGGCTGTAGTCCAGCTGTTTGGCCGCCAGCATTTCTTCACTGGCCTCTTCCACCTTGGAAAGCAAATTACCATGCTGGTCGACCACCGAGACGTCACTGCGATCCATCTCGCTGACGCTGGACGCCACCAGATTGATAATGGCTTCGACCTGATCTTTGGACAGATCCCGCCCCGGAAACAGCTCCAGAAAGACCGAGGCTCTTGGCTTGCGCTGATCCCGCACAAACACCGATTGTTTGGGTAACGCCAAATGCACCCTGGCATTACGCACCGATTTGACACTGGCAATAGTACGTGCCAGCTCTCCCTCCAGGCCCCGGCGGTAGCGGGCATTTTCGATAAACTGACTGGTGCCCAGCGAGCTGTCTTTATCCAGCACTTCCAGGCCGACGGTCTTGTCATCGATCAGGCTGGCAGCGGCCAGCTTCATACGAGCTTCGTGCAGATCCGCCGCTTCGACCAACAGAATCTGGCTGCCAGGATCAATTTCAAAGGCAATGCCTTCGCGCTGCAGTACTTCAATAATATCTTGGGCGTTATGGTCTTGCAGACGATGAATCAACGGCTTCCAGCTTGGCTCCTGCGACCAGAGCAAAATTGCAATCGACAGCGCAATGACCAGAGCAATCCCACCAATCGTGGCAATCTGGCGAGCCATCGGCAGCTTGTTAAAACCCAACAGTACCGGATGGCCGGAACCGGATGCCAACTCATCTGCCTTGTGGGGATCAACTCCCGCAGCGGCGACATCTTCTGCTTTGGCAGGTAAATCAGCCATGACCGTACTTCCTGAATGATGGATTAGATAACGTCATCACGACGGCCACTTACAGCGGCATGTTCATGACGTCTTTATAGGCTTCGACCAGTTTGTTACGTACCTGGGTCATGGCCTGAAACGAGACGGAAGACTTCTGCATCGCGATCATCACTTCCGGCAGATCTATGGTCGGATCACCCTGTTCAAAACGGCTGGCCAGGCTGGCTGAATGTTGTTGGGTTGCGTTAACGCCATTAACGGCATTTCCCAGCATGGCCTGGAAATCGGGGACGTTGTTATCGCCCCGTTGAGGCTGACCCGACGCCGCCGTACCAGTTGCCGCATCCAGCTGTTGGCTTAGCTGCGACTGAAACGAAGCAGGATTAATACCGCCAACCGAGCTGCCGGAGGTCACTTGCGTCGTGGTTCTGGCCGACAAGCTAGGGTTGATTGGCTGTTGCAGCTGCGGCGCAGACATCTGTTCTTGCTGGCTACGAAGCTGGGTTTTGACCTGACGCATCTGCATCAAAACCGAATTCACATCAACACGATTAACCATAATCCTTCCCCATGACTGGTTTATCCGCTCGCCAGTGCATTGACACTGACGATTTACCGTCTGACGTCGCAGCAAAAAAGTGACGTCTTTCTGACGGAAATACACAAAATTGAGCACTACAGGGGATAGAGCAACTAGCTTGCCAAGTTGTGAAAAGAAAGAACGGAGAGAAAAGCTGGAAAGAGAAAGCTGGGAGGGCGAGCTGCCATGCTCGCCAGCCATCGTGTGTATCAACGTCAATACGATTAGCAGAGTTAGCAGGCACGGCGGCCTGCGCTCCCAGAAGATTCACAGCCGCTGGGAGGACGAGCTGCCATGCTCGCCAGCCATCGTGTGTATCAACGTCAATACGATTAGCAGGGTTGGCAGGCACGGCGGCCTGCGCTCCCAGGATTCAACACTCAGGCAACCCCCTGGCCAGCGATTCACAGCCGCTGGGAGGGCGAGCTGCCATGCTCGCCAGCCATCGTGTGTATCAACGTCAATACGATTAGCAGGGTTAGCAGGCACGGCGGCCTGCGCTCCCAGGATTCAACACTCAAGACAACCCCCAGGCCAGCGATTCACAACCGCTGGGAGGGCGAGCTGCCATGCTCGCCAGCCATCGTGCGTATCAACGTCAATACGATTAGCAGGGTTGGCAGGCACGGCGGCCTGCGCTCCCAGGATTCAACGCCCAAGACAACCCCCAAGCCAGCGATTCACAACCGCTGGGAGGGCGAGCTGCCATGCTCGCCAGCCATCGTGTGTATCAACGCCAATGCTATCTGCGTTTGCTGTGGTCGATATCCATACCCCGAAAAACACTGCAGCGCTCGAACGCCTCCAGTGTCGGCTCCGTCGACTTGTACAGGCAATATTTGGACACCAGTCGTGACAACCCTTTAATGTCTCGCCCGGTCGCCGCCGGAAAGACATCGGTCAGGGTTCCCAGTAATTCGGTACTGATCTCCAACCCGAACTGACGCGTCATCACATCCCAGATTTTTTGCCGATCGGCCCGTTCCGGTGGATGGTATTTGATCAATGCGATACAACGGGAGACGATAGCTTCATCAATATCTTCCACCCGGTTAGTGGTCAGAAACAGCAAGCCATTAAAGTATTCCAGCACCCGCAGGAACACTCCGACCACGGCATTGGCGGCAATATTGTCATCCCGGCGCTTGATATACACATCCGCCTCATCAATCAACATCACCGCACCCCAGCGCTGCGCTCTGGTCAGGGTATCCTTCAGCGCCAACTCCATTTCCTTAACATTCAGACCCAACTGCCCGGAATGCACCCGATATAACGGCCGTTTGATAATTTCCGAGTACACCTCCGCCGTCAGGGTTTTACCCACCCCAGGCGGCCCGGCACACAACACCGTCGTACCACCGGATTTGCCTTCGACAATATCGTCCATCAGCACGTCCATTTCTGCCGTCAGAATATCAATCAGATCGGTTTGCTCCGGCGGCAAAATCAGTTTGTCTTTCAGCTCTGGTTGATAAATATAGGGTTCCATATCATCAACATGCACCCAGACATGATGGTGCAGTTCCAGATGGAACATCAGCATATAGCCGTGAACCGGCAACTGGGTAAACACACCCTCTGGAACATTCGCCATCAGGGCTTCAACCCGTCGTTCCACCTTCTCGTCAAAATTCATACTGCGCCCGGCCTTGCGCAGGTATTTACCCAGAATCTGACCCGGCGCATCCAGCGTCAACTCACGTTCCTTGAGCACTTCCTCATCGTTCACCAACCGCGCCTTGCCACCACCCGACGACAAAACCACCAGATTTTTACGCGACCAGTCGGTTGTACGATGACTGGAACCCGGATCCTCAGCAAAAATGCCCGTACCCGCGCCGGAAAACTGCATCCCGTAGTCGGAACGCCAGTCAAAAAATCGACTGGCTGATGCATCGTAAGCGGCAATTAACTCGGGCGTTTCTTTCAGAAACCCCTTACTGGCGAAAATTTCCGCCAGTGTATGACCCTCGATATCACGCTCACGAATAATCAGATTCTCGGTCGAGATTTTAGCCATGGCATTGGCTTTTAACTCCAGCATGATCCGGCCCGTTTCTTCCTCACCGGGCGGCGTAAAATCGATGCGGGTAACCAGATAGGCAATAGGTTTGCCGGAAGTCACCACCCGAAATAACCAGCCATTAATCACATTCTGCAACAAATATTCTGTGATAGCCGCGACCAGCAGCTCCAGATTACCCGATTCAAACCGTTCCCCTTCCGTCGCCATCGCCTGCTTTAACGTCGCAAGCTGCGCCGCCTGGCCTGCCATTGCCGGGCCAGCCTCGGCATACAACTCACTCAAAAAGCCGAGCTGATCGACCGTAAGCTGGACAAACGGCACCTCTGCCCGATGGCCAAAACGCAGCTGCTCGGCCAAAAACGACAACGTCGGAAAACGCTCGACCAGCGCTTCTACATAAATACGATGAATGTTCAGTTTCATAATCAACACTTAAAAGAACGTCAGTTGACAGCGGCTGTTGCAAGCTCCAGACCACACACTAACGTGTTGATTTTATTGAAAAATAGAAAAATTTACCGCGCGATTGTCGCAATCAAGAAACGCCGTCTGTCGTAAATCATACAGGCCGTGGAAATAAACTGTGGGAATGAACCGACACGTAGGTTTGAGGGAGTGTTCAGTTTTCTGTGTCATTTGGCTAACCCGACCAAAACAGGAAATGACACACCATGTTCGATAACACATTTGAAATTGATGTACAGGCTTTTGCCAAGGCCCTGCAGTCCGGCCAGCCCATTAACGGCAAAGATGGCCTCTGATCAAACAGGTCACGGCAGCTGCACTGGCAGGTGAAATCGCAAGACTGGCTTCACTCATGGAACCATCAAAACCTTGTCAGGGCAATTTGAGCGGGATACTCACGTGATCTCGCCCCAGACCGTGAAGAAGTCTCAGACTCGTCTGACCGATGAGATGGAGCGCAAGGTGCTGCCGCTGTTCGCGTTCAGCAACAGCTACGAGAATATTCGCGAACACCTGTTAGATCGCTGTGGCATGAAACAGTAACAGCGGCTGCTCGGAGCCTCCTCGGTACGCACTGATTCTGCCAGATGTTTATCCCTGCCAGAACGCGCACTTATTTAGAGCACTTGAAAAATCATGGCCCTAAAATAACTCACCAATAATTCCATGAGTAATAGCCTGATGGATCATTTGCTATATTAAAATCATAACAAATAGTTAAAAATCAATTAGTTGAAAATATTGGCATATTAAATGCATTATAATTTTCAGTCGGTGAATCAATGGTGATTCCCGGTCTAGCAAACAACGACGTTGAGTGCTTCCCTGGCTTTTGCCTACGGATGGTGCCACGTCGTGCTCTGCAGCATGTCGAAACACCTCGTTCGGACAGGTTCAAAACGCCAGCGATCACTCAATTCAGTGACCTGAGCATTCGTGTTAGCCCTTTGGCTGCATGAACCAACTATTCGGTATCGACCTTGACCCGATACCTACCGAACCAGAGGAATTTGATATGTCCTATCTCGCGCCTTCCGAGTTTGTGACCAAGATGGTCGATGCCGGTGAAGAAAAAATCTTCATGTCTACCAAAGACACCCTGATCCGTGCCTTTATGGCCGGTGCAATCTTGGGTCTGGCTGCCGTATTTGCCATTACCGTTGCAGTGAAGAGCGGCTCTCCAATTCTCGGTGCCTGTCTGTTCCCGGTTGGCTTTATCATGTTGTACCTGATGAAATTTGACCTGTTGACTGGTGTGTTCACACTGGTGCCGCTGGCACTGATCGACAAGCGGCCAGGCTGTAACATGCCGCAACTGCTGCGCAACTGGGGTTTGGTGTTTATTGGTAACTTCGCAGGTGCTCTGATGACAGCCTTTATGGTGTCTTTCATCCTGACTTATGGCTACAACACCGATGGTGGTGCCATCGCCGAGAAAGTGAGCCACATCGGTGAGTCCCGCACCATGGGTTATGCTGCCCACGGTCTTGATGGTTGGCTGACCATTTTTATTCGCGGCATGTTGTGTAACTGGATGGTATCCATGGGCGTGGTTGGCGCCATGATCTCAACATCGGCTACCGGCAAAATGGCGGCTATGTGGATGCCGGTTATGCTGTTCTTCTTTATGGGTTTTGAGCACTCCATTGTGAACATGTTTCTGTTCCCATTCTCTATGATCATGGGGGGTGACTTCACCTTTATGCAGTACTTGATCTGGAACGAACTGCCTACGGCACTGGGTAACTTGTTTGGTGGCTTCCTGCTGGTCGGTCTGCCACTGTACTTCACCCACGTACGCACCGGTTCCAAGCGCCAACTGGGTTCTTGATCCCTTCCCATGATGCAAGCTAGAAGAGAGGGCCGTTGGCCCTCTTTTTTGACTAACAGATGTCAGGAAATCATGCATGACCCACTGCCTCTGTATTGCCGCAGGCCAATATTCTGACAAGGGTATTAAAGCCAAAAACCAGGACTACCTGGGTCTGGTCAGCCCCACACCGCCCCGGCTGATTCTCAAGGGCATCACAGCGGCGATTGCGGATGGTATCAGTAGCAGCGACGTCAGCCATATTGCCAGTGAAACCGCCATTAACAGCCTGCTGGAAGATTATTACTGCACTTCAGAAACCTGGACCGTGCAACACTCCGGTGAGCAGGTCATGCGGGCGATTAACAGCTGGCTCTATTCGCAAACCCGGCGCAGTGACTTCCGCTTTGATATCAACAGGGGTTACGTTTGTACTCTCAGTGCGCTGATTTTACGCGGCCATAACGCCCATATTTTTCATGTTGGTGACAGCCGTATATACCGACTGCGAGATCAGGCGCTGGAACAGCTCACCAGCGATCACCGACTCTGGGAATCTGCCCAAAAGAGTTATCTGGCCCGCGCCATGGGTATGGCTGACTGTGTCGAGGTTGATTATCGCCATACCAGCCTGCAAGCCGAGGATGTATTTATCCTCACCACCGACGGTATCTATGAATACGTAACACCGGAATATCTACGGGAAACCATTCGCCAGCACCCTGATGATCTGGATAACGCTGCCGAGCAGATCGCCCGGCATGCACTGGATAACGGCAGTGACGACAACCTGAGTATCCAGCTGATCCGCATTACTGCCGTCCCCGCCAGCAGCCAGACATCGCTACAGCCCGACATAACCCAATTGCCACTGCCTCCGGCGCTGGAGCCAGGCATGACGTTTGATGGCTACGAGATCATTCGTAACCTGCATACCACCAGCCGCAGCCATGTATTTCTGGCCCGTGATCTGCCCAGTAACGAAAAAGTCGTACTCAAGCTGCCGTCTGTCGAGCAGCAACACGATGAGGACTATCTCGAACGTCTGATGATGGAAGAGTGGATTGGTCGGCGCATCCAGAATGCCCACGTTATCCAGCCATGGATACCGGACAGACCTCGCCAATATCTTTATACCGTCAGCGAATACTTTGAAGGCCGCACCCTGGCGCAATGGTTAAGGGACAATCCCAAACCGACACTGGAGCAGGTACGCGTCATCATCGATCAGGTTGCCCGTGGTCTGCGTGCTTTTCATCGACTGGAAATGCTGCATCAGGATCTCAAGCCAGATAACTTGATGATTGACGATGAAGGACGATTAAAAATCATCGATTTTGGTTCCACCAGCGTGCGTGGACTGGCAGAAATCGGACTCGACAATAGCAACGAATTGCCCGGTACGGCTCTGTATATGGCACCGGAATATTTTCTTGGTCAGGGAGGCCAGCCACAGTCTGACCAGTTTTCGCTGGGGGTGCTGGCCTACCATTTGCTAAGCGGAAAATTCCCTTATGGCGTGGAAGTGGCACGCTGCAAATCAGTGTCTGCCCAGCGGCGACTGCAATACCGCAGCATTCTGGTGAATGAGGAGTCTGAAGTGCCTGCCTGGGTCGATGACGCGATCCAGAAAGCAACCCGCATTGATCCGTACAAGCGCTACGACGATATGTTCGAGTTTGTGCACGACCTGCGCACACCGAATCAGGATTTTTTACGCAAGGCCCGCCCGCCACTGATGGAACGTAATCCGGTGGCTTTCTGGCAAGGCGCCGCCATCATCGAGCTGGTCGTACTGTTGATGCTGGCCTATCAGCTGGTTGTTGGCTAACAGGACGCTAGCGACCGCTCAGAAGCAGGCGGTCATCCGTCACTTGCAGTTTCAGATCAAACAGATTGGCAATCAACGCCAGCGTTGTCTGCACATCGGCTTGACTGTAGCGCCCGGAAAAAACCTGGCGGGTATCCACCTGATCGAGCACAATCTCACGCGCAGTGTACTGCTGCAGATGGGCAATCAGCTCAGACAATGGCTCTTCACTGACTTCGCGCCAGCCACTACGCCATTCCGCAGCGTCCGCAGCACGAAACATGGAAAGTGTTCCTTCCGCCAGTCGCAACCCATCTCCGGCCAATAACTGCAAGGTTGTACCGGCGGCGGTTACTTCGACAATGCCATGCTCGACCACCACCACCAGATGGTCACCGCTACGATCAACATTAAAGGCTGTACCCACCACTCGGATTTGCCCCAGGTCTGTATCCACAATAAAAGGGCGCTGTTTGTCTTTGCTGACCGAGAAGTAGGCTTCCCCTTTATTCAGAGCAACATAACGCTGCGACTCACCCAGAGTCACCTGCACGCGGCTATCTGCATTCAGCACCACTCGAGAGCCATCTTCCAGCAGCATGTCCTGCCGCTCTGCCCGTTCAGTCGCGTAACTGAGCGTGTTGCTGGTCGCTGGTTGAGACAAGACAACATAGCCGATAGCTGGTGGTAACAGCAGTATCACCAGCATCAAGGGCGCCAGCAGCGGCTGCAAGGACTCATGGCTGAACCATGCCCGAATCTGATCCAGCAGGCTTGTTGATGCCGACGGTTCAATCCGGTCAGTCTCACCAGCAACGGGGGGCACTGAAGGATGACTGGCAGGAGACCCTTCTGTGGCAGCAGATGTTGCAAAATGCGCTGCAGCAGAGCGTTGTAGCACCGCAATAGCAAGCGCCTCGTTATCACCAAAATAACGGGCAATGTATTCCGCCGCCGCTCTATGTTCATGGCGTTGTTCAAGCCAGCTCTGATAGCTCTGCAGCTGCTCTGGTGTCAGCTCTTCCATGCGATCATACCAATCGGTAGCCGCCTCCAGCACATCATCAGAAAACATCAGTTTATTCATAAATCGCCTGCGAATGCGGTCAGGTCATGCCAGATATCCATTGGCCACCTCCCGCTGATTGTCGTGATTCCGATACGATCCAACACAGTGTTCAATGTGTATACCCTGCACCCGCCATCGCTTTGGCAATATCCATCATTGCGCGGGTGATGTGTTTTTTAACGGCTTCATCGGCAAGACCCAGCTGACAAGCAATCTGGTCACGAGACAAACCCTCAACCCGCCGCAGGATAAACACCTGGCGACGTAGTTCTGGCATGGCAGCAACAACCTTGCTTAATAACTCCAGCTTTTGCCGATCAATATGTTCATCTTCCATACAGATACCGACAGCTTCCGGCAAGGATTCAAGCAGCTCGGGCTGCCGCTTGCCAGCTCGCCAATAGTCCACCACCACCGAACGTGCGACCCGCAGGGCGTAAGCCACAGGGCTGCTGATACGCTCATGATTGGTGGGCCGAAGTGAACGCAGCAAGGTATCTTGCAGTAAATCATCCACTTCCTGAGGGTTGTTCACCTGGCTGGCGATGTAACGTCGCAAACGGGGAATATCCTGGGTCAACTGTTGTTCGTACGGCGCACCCTTGTCGTCATCGCCGGGTAACGAAGAAGCTGGATTTTTGTCGCAAGCTAGGCGGGCTGTAAATGCCTGGCTGGTCAGTTTCATGGCCTATCCCGAAAAAAGACGAAGGTTTCGCCATCAGACCACGCATTCATGTCATTTTTATTAATCCGAACGTCGCACCATCGTTGTCAAACTGAACGCTGGCACTGAGCAGGCCGAATTCAGCCTCTCGTATCAAGAAGACGTTGAGTCATCCAAAAAGGGGACAATCATTCTTTATTATTGTTTTTTACGCCGTCGTTTCAGATCTTTGGATGCCATGGCATAACCGCCATCGGCAGCATCCAGAAAATGCACATGGTGCTGGGAATAGTCGAACACCAGACAAGTCAGCAACGCCGCTCGCGACGCGTGAATGCCAAAAACCAACAGCCGTTGCTGTTCGAGCGCCTCTAATTGCTGCTCCAGCTGCACACGCTGATCTGTAGTACCTGCCAGTACCAGCCGTAAACCATCATCGCATTTGCGGTAGTCGGTATTCGCCAGCAGGCGCTTGCGATAGCCAGTCCAATGACTGGAGCCAGACAGCCGCATCAGATATCGACCGGCACATACCCGTCCAAAGGTACGGACGACATAACACAGTCGTTTCCAGAAGCCATCCTCGTGACAGCGAATACGGGTTTCAGTCATCAGCGATGCCGGAGAGGTCAGCAGTCGCAGTGAGTCTGAACGCAGAGGGTGATGCAGGCTGTCATTACCATAGATAGAAAAAATACAGCGAGCGGCCTGGGCCAGGGCCTCAGCGCAACCTTCGGTATCTGATGCACTGGCCTCGACCATAATGGCCACCGTTTCTTCCGCCGGGCTGGGCACTTCCTGCCAACGACACTCAAAACCACCAAAGTTCGCGGCGGCCGGAATTGTCTGGCTATCCAGCAGCCAGGGGCTGTCTTCCTGTTTGATCCACTGTTCTGCCAGCCCCAGACCGCCGCCAGTAAACATGGCTTGCTGAAAATAACGGTGAGGCTGGTAACGAGCGACCTGCACCGGCGCACCGGCCTCGATCAACGCCAGGGACGTCACCATACCAATACGCAATTGCAGATCAAACTCACGGCTAGCCAACTGCTGGCTGGCCACCATTGCCCTGGCAACCGCATCGCGACAATCCGGTGGAATACACAACGTCGCGCCATCACCGCCAAAGACAAACGGCACCTGCAACGGCGCTACGGCATTGATCATGGCAACAATACAGGCGGCACTGACGCTGTTGACGTCACGGTAACGCCCATTCTCAATCGCTCTGGTAGAACCTCGAATATCGGCGACCACCACCCACCAGTCTTGCGGTAGCGATGAATAATTGTCGGTGTACGAAAACGACGAAAACTCCCGAAATGGAAGTATTCGTTCATACCAGTGTGGATTACCGCAAGCAGCGGTTCCCAAACCGTGTTTCGACATAAGGCTGTCAGCTCCGTTGCATAAAATGTCCGGAGGTTTTTGTTTTCTGCTCGAACCCGCGCCTAGCGCAGCAGCCCATGATGACGAGCCAGCCAGTAATCCAGACTCAGATATCGACCACCACCAGTGAAAAACAGGCTCAACAGCATCAGGAAATAGGTCGCGGCAAATTCAATACCGTTGTTCAATATCACAAAGGAACCGCGCCCCGTCAGCCAGTCATAGTGGCCATGTTCTTGCAGAATACTGCGGGCAGCTTCCAGCCGTTCTGCCGAGTCGGCAACACGATCGTTCGCCAGCCAGCTGGAAACATCGGCAATCGCCAACCAGCCATTTTCCCAGTGCACCGACAAGGCAGCAATCATCATGATAAACATCAAGGGAATGGACACCCAACGTATCGCAAATCCGAAAATCAGCAACCAGGCCCCGAAAAACTCGGTTCCTGCTGCCAGCGCCGCCATCAATTCTGGCATTGGCAAGCCGAGGCCCCAAGCGGGGTTGCCAAACCAGGCCACGGTATCGTCAAACGCCATCAGCTTGTTCCATCCGGCCTGCATCAGTACCGGAGCGAGATAGAGGCGCATCAATAAGGGCGCCAGGCCATCCAGGGGCTGGACAGATCGCAGTACTTGGTCAGCCGGACGGTAGAGAGAGGCAAGAAGGCTCATGAATATTCCTGTCTGGTGAGTAGATAACGGAGCGGAGAACAACTCCGCTGTACTTTCCAATCAGTCGCTAGTCGATCCGGTTTCTTACAAAATCATCGGTCACAAGGAAGTATCGTCAGAAGATCCCTTGCTATCAGATTTTTTGTTCTTCGGCTCGTCATCCTGAGCGAAGGAATGCATTAGCCCTCGCAGTGTCTGCATTTGCAGGCCAAAGTTTTTACAGCCTGAACAGATCAGCGTATGAATTTTTAATTCAGCGGATTCGGCCAGTGTCAATTTACGCTCCTGCGCTTCCGACATCAGTCGCGTCGCTTCACGACAATTCATCATATCGATGTCTCCCGGATTCCAGAGAACCAGTTATTTTCCAGGCATTCCCGCAACTGCAATCGCGCCCGATACAGCAAGACGTGCAAGTTGCTGACCGTGACCGACTGGGCGGAACAGATCTCGTCGCTGCTCAGTTCCAGAAATTCCCGCATCATAAACACGCGGGCTTGCTGCGCAGGCAAGTGATTCAGACAAGCATCAAACACCGACCAGAATTGCCGCTCGTGCACCAAACGCTGGGGCGATCCCCAATGTTGCGGCCGCTCATCCGCATGCCAATGACCACGACGGTCAAACAATTGGTCGTCCAGATCCTCGCCATTCTTACAAATGTCGTCTTCAGGCAGCACGTGCTCTTGCAGACGGTACTTTTGCCTTAGCGCATCGGTGATCTTGTTTTTGAGGATAGCAAACACCCAGGTTTTTAACGCCGCCTGACGTTTAAACACCTCGGCATTTTTCAACGCTCCGGCAAGCGCCTCCTGCACAGCATCCTCTGCCAGATGGTCATCGTTTAATTGCAGGCGGGCAAACGACAACATCTGACTGCGTAACTGTTCCAGGAACCGACGATCAGCCAGTGTATTGAGAGGTGTTTGGGTCACATTATTGATCCATTCATTGATAACCAGACAATAGAACCACTGAACATAATAAAAACAATGAGATACAGGAATACCATCCGCGTTCCGCAGTGCCATTGATGAGAGTTTGTCAGACGTGGGCCGCAACCGTCGCATCGGTTGCCAAACGGGCATATAGATCCAGATCCACCCACTGCCCATCAAATTCCAGTTGTGCAGGCAAGCGCCCTTCATGCCGGTAGCCAAGCTGGGCCAGAAAATGTTCATGCCGAGCGGAGCCTGGCACCAGTGTCACTTCAAGACGATGCAATCCCAGTTCATTAAAGCAAAAGGCCTCGATCGCACCAATGATGGTCTCGAATTCCGCCACGTCTACCGCTGGGCTGATTTCCCACTGCAAGCGGGCGCTGTTGAGCATCCAGTTGATGTTGTACAGCGTGACCCGAGCCAGCAACTCGGCCAGGGCATCGACATCACCGCTGTGGCACTCCACCAGCCAGCAAGCGCCCTCCCGGCCCTGAAACTTCATCGAGGCACGGCGCAGTTCATCCAGTGACTGTACCGATGCGTACATCGGAGGTTTGGGAATATGAGCGCTGACCTCTGGCTCCTTGAGTAAACCATACAAGGCATCACCATCCTGATCCATTACCGGCAAACGAATAACAAAGGGGCCGACTTCCAGATTCCAGTTCATACGTTTGCCTCAGTCGTAGTGTCCGTATCGGTCGTTGCCAAAATGCGGTGATACAGCGTCTGCTCACAGTAGTCATGCTGCCCGAGACGCCAGCCATCACGCATGATGACAGAAGCTCGAAAGCCGATACTCTCCAGCATCGCCGGAATGGCATCGCTCTGCCCCTGAACCCAGGCATAGGCAAAGTTACGCAGGTGATATTTTGCCGCCATAAAGTGGATACAACTGCACAGTACGGCAGCACGATTCGCCATCGTAAGGGCTGATAGCCCATCAATTCTCAGTGCCACTTTCAGCAGCGATGGTTGCCAGTCGTAGGCACTGGCCATCCCCAACAGCTGATAACCTGAAGCGTCGTCACCCAACTCAATCGCCCACATCATGCCGCGCTGGGTGGCCGCCATCTGCACGCTGAGTTCAATCATGCGATCCAGCTGTTCCGGCTGTTCCAACGGTCGCTGTCCCGGCAATTCTGGCTGCTGGTACACAACCAGCAGCGCATCACGGTCGGTGGCTTCCAGCGGACGGATACGGCCACCCTCAAATGTCAGTGTTGGGGTAAATTTCATTAATTATTCCTGAATAACATTTCATCACCACGATTGACACGTCACAGGCTTCACGCCTGATACCAGCCAGTTTTATTCGTCGTCGTAGTCATCGTAGCCATGAGCGAGGTTTTCAAAGCGGGTGTATTTGCCGATAAATGCCAGACGATCGGTACCAATCGGGCCGTTACGGTGTTTGCCGGTGATGATTTCGGCGACGCCCTTCTCGGGGGTGTCTTCGTTATACACTTCGTCACGATAAATAAACTGGATAATATCCGCGTCTTGCTCGATCGCGCCGGATTCCCTCAAATCGGACATCACCGGACGTTTATTGGGGCGTTGCTCCAGCGAGCGGTTGAGCTGCGACAACGCAATCATCGGGCATTCAAATTCCTTGGCGATGGCTTTCAGCGAGCGCGATATTTCGGAAATTTCCTGGGTACGGCCTTCGGACTTGCCTGACACCTGCATCAACTGCAGATAATCCACCATGATCAGTGCCAGATCGCCGTTTTCACGGTAGACCTTGCGGGCACGGGCGCGCATCTCTTGCGGGGTCAGCGCGGCGGTATCGTCGATATAAAGTGGCAGATCTTTCAGCATGGTGACGGCTGCCGACAGTTTCGGCCAGTCTTCTTCAATCAGCTTGCCACTACGAATCCGACTCTGGTCAATTTTGCCGATCGACGACAACATCCGCATCACGATGGATTCTGATGGCATTTCCATGGAGAACACCAGGCAGGGGCGCTTGCTGGCCAGCAAGGCGTTCTCGACCAGATTCATCGCAAAGGTGGTTTTCCCCATCGATGGACGCGCTGCCACAATCACCAGGTCAGCCTTTTGGAAGCCGGATGTACGCTGATCGATGTGGTTAAATCCGGTGGTTAATCCGGTCAGACCATCCGGTTGGTTAAACATCTGGTCGAGCTGATCCAGTGTCTTTTTCAGGATCGGGGCGACTTTCTCGGGGCCACCATCCTTACGGTTACCCTCGGCAATTTCCGCAATGGCTTTTTCCGCATCCGAGATCAGCGTCAGGGTTTCATCCCCACCCGGCTCATACGCCTTCTGCATGATATCGCTGGCAGCTTCAATCAGGCGTCGCTGCTGTGAACGTTCGCGCACAATTTCGGCGTAGGCATCGCAGTTTTCAATCGATGGCGTCATATCCACCAGGCGAGCCAGATAAGAACCGCCATTGATACTTTCAAGCTGGCCGCGTTCTTCCAGTTCTTCCGCCACCGTCACCACATCAATGGCTTGTTCAACCGACGACAAATGACTGATGGCACGAAAAATCAGCCGATGGTCATGACGATAAAAATCATTGTCGCGCAGTGTTTCACTGACCGATTCCCAGGCCCGTTCATCCAGCATCAAGGCACCCAGCACTGACTGTTCTGCCTCCACCGAATGCGGCGGTGTACGCTGGCTGGTTTCAGCGGTGTCATCGTTGTGATAGTCGTCAGTCATAGTGCCTTTCCTGAATATCGCCCGGTCTTGTCAGAGCTGCCCTGTCTACCTGCTGTGCGAAACGTCCAGCCAATAACCTGGAGCAAAGCATCCTGCCACAGGCGTAATCGCCAGACATAAAAAAAGCACTAGAGAGCAACGCCCAATAGTGCCTTTTTTGCAGCCGGTGAACAAACATCCACCGAACTGACGGTTACTTATTCTGCAACAACATGCAGCTTCAGTACCGCTTCTACTTCCGGGTGCAAGTGAATCGCCACATCAAATTCACCAACAGCACGGATTGGACCGGTTGGCAGACGAACTTCGGCCTTGGCCAGTTCAACACCTGCCTGGGAAGCCAGATCCGCAATATCGCGATTACCCAGAGAACCGAACAACTTGCCCTCGTCACCGGCTTTGACCGCGACAGACAATTCGATTTCTTCAATCTTCTCTTTACGAGACTGTGCTTCAGCCAATTTGGCAGCCGCTGTGGCTTCCAGTTCGGCACGACGTGCCTGGAAGTGCTCAACGTTAGCCTTGGTAGCAGGAACAGCCTTGCTCTTAGGAACCAGGAAGTTACGTGCGTAGCCAGGCTTGACGTTAACCAAGTCACCCAGTTCACCCAGGTTTGCCACTTTTTCCAACAGAATAATTTGCATCTTGAATTCCTCATTACAGGGAGTCGGTGCTATTCGTCACCAGACGCCGTGTCTTTTAGTCGCATGCGGATATCGAATACGCTATCCAGCATCGCTACGAAAATTAGTAATGTGTACATGTATGGCCCGAACACGATCAAACCGATATAAATCGGCAATATCCAGTTCGGGCTGGCATTGGTGCCATGCACCACGCCATGGAACACTGCCAGGCCTGCCAACATCATGGCAACGGTTAACACCGGCACCATGCCAGACAACTCCGGCGACAACTGGCCCGCCGCAAACACGACCAGTACGGCAGGCAGTGTGAAAGCCAAAGGCAATCGCAACTGTCGGAATTCAGCACCAAACCCTTCCGGGTTATACAAGGCGCTCTGCCAATAGCGTCCCAACAACAGACACAAGATAATAACCAGTGTATGCAATGCCGCCAGTACCCCATGGATCATGGGGCCAACCAAGGGTTGTAGACGCGCCTGCAAATCCGGGCTGGACTGCAACGCTTCCATGACAGCAACCTCGCTGCGAGACACTACCAAAGGCAGTACATCGGCAAGCAACAAGGGCAAACACCAATAAATCAATTCTCCCAGTATTACCGCTGTCAGAATCGCCCAATCAAGACGCACCGAGTAGCGCAATACTTGCGCAGTCAGGATCGCTCCTGCTGACACCAGGACAGGGGTCGGATCGCCTGCCGCCAACCATGCCAGTGCGGGCAAGGAAGACCACAAAATCACCGGCACACTATCCCTGGAGGGCTGGCGTAATAACACCAGCGCCTGTAGCGCCGCCCCCAGCCAGAACAGCATGGGAATGGCAAAAGCAATCGCCGCTGCCAATGTTGCCTGCAGTCGGTTTTGCATGGCCCATTGAGCCAGATATTTCATGCCTGGATCTCACATTGGTTAAGGTAAACGGGCTTGCGGCTCAGTCTACCCAACCAACAAGACCAATCAATTATCGTGTGCGTCAGAATACGGCAGCAGCGCAATATAGCGCGCGCGCTTAATGGCTGTAGACAACTGACGCTGATACTTGGCGCGAGTACCAGTGATACGACTTGGTACGATTTTGCCAGTTTCAGTAACATAGCCTTTCAGGGTTTCCAGATCTTTATAATCGATCTCGGTTACACCTTCAGCAGTGAAACGGCAGAACTTGCGACGACGGAAAAAACGTGCCATGAGTTAACTCCTCTCTTATTCTTCGTCTTCAGCGGAATCGGCAGAGTCTTCAGCATCAGACTCATCGGTTTCAACCGCTTTTTCACGGCTGTCTTCACGCGGTTCGGAACGACGACGATCTTCGCGGCTTTCTGCGGCCTTGATCGGAGAAATTTCAGTGACCGCTTCATCACGACGGATCACCAGGTTACGCAGAATAGCATCGTTGTAACGGAAGTTGGTGGTCAGTTCGTCCAGGGCTTCCTGGGTACACTCAACATTCATCAGAATGTAGTGTGCTTTATGAACTTCGTTGATCGGGTATGCCAGGTGACGGCGGCCCCAGTCTTCGAAACGGTGGATAGAACCTGCAGAACCTTCGATCGTCGCGGTGTAACGCTCAACCATCGCTGGAACCTGTTCGCTTTGATCTGGGTGAACCAGAAAAACGATTTCGTAGTGACGCATTGTCAGCTCCTTATGGGTAAAAAGCCTTCCGGCCAATCCGGTAAGACAAGGAGTCCGTTTTTGTTCTTATGATCGGCGGCGCTGCGAACAGTCCTCAATCAAACAGTGTACGGATAAAAAGGAGCGCGGAATTTAGCAGAACAGCGGCGATAAGACAACCACATAACCAATGTACCGGGGTGCCGGTAGGCGTTCCATTCCCTTCGTTGCCTCCACCGATAACACCCAAAAACAATACCCACTCGCATCGGCACCGGCATACTTGCAAGCCCCACCCGCCACTGCGACATCCGGTCACATAGCCGCTACATAACCAGAGAGTTATTCTACTGGTGAGCTATGAGGGTAGCTCATCTCCCTTCCGCTGGAGTGCTGACCGGATTCCATCAGCAACCACCAGCAATTTGCGTTAAGCAACGCCCCGTCGCGGTCAGTACTTACTCATGAATACTGGCAGCTGCAGGGCGATTTTCTTTTTCAACCCACAACCGGCACGATCTCTTCTATACTTGACGTGTTCTCCGTGTCGCAGACCCCGCACGCCATGAGACAAATAACCGTGCCGCTCTTACCCATGCCCGCTCTTGATACAGACTCTTGATACAGAGTAACGGCAACTGTCATCGCTTTAAAAAGGGAGCCATCCATGCAGCTTCAGGCAAACATCTGGCAACGTGCTTACCACTGGATGTTACGCCGGGCGAAGATGGAACGCGCCAATCTGGGTCTGTTTGTGGCCGGTGCGACCTTCTTTTTTCTCGGTGGCAGTATTATCTATGCGGCCAATCTGCGTCTGGCCGACTCTGTTGGCCAGGAACTGATCACGTTGTTCGGATTGCTGATTGCAGCAGGCGGCGCAATCAGTGCCACCTTGGGGTATATTGCGCTAAGCGTATTCCGACTCATGAGGCACAGCCGCAAAGATGACTCCAACTCTTTCTGATATTGAAATTTACCTGTTAAAGGCACAACCGGAACAGGTGCGTGCCTGGCTCGAATCCAGCATCGGCCCGGTGACCGAAACCGCCATCAAGGGCAACAGCCACTTCTGGCAATGTGAATCCATGAAAATGATATTTACCGTCCGGGCGGAAGGGAATTTCGACAGTTTATGGATCAAGCAAAACCAGTCCCCATGGGCTGACGACCTTGAATGTGCCCGGTCAGCCCACCATGTGCTGGAAACTGAAATCCGTTGTGCGGCACGAGAATGGAATGAGTCAGAAAGCGGTGATCAACCGGGCTGGATCAAGCTGACACACGGGCAAGAAAAAACCTTCGACTGGAAATAATTATTTCTTATTGCAAATACGAATAATTATCATTAGAGTGGTCTTGACTCGATCAGAAAGAGACCACACTCATGTCCGCCACGTTACTTGCCTTTCCGATGCAACCCGCCCGCACCCATTCCGGCACAAACCCATGGCCACTCCTGACGTCCGGTTCCAGTAATAGCCGTCGCCTGGAACAACTGGAACAGCTGATCCCGCTGCAAAACAACGCGGTTCTGCTGACCCTCTGGGTTAATGAATACCTGGACATCGGACTTGATCTGGCCGCAGAAGCAGGCAGTCGCCATCTCCCGGCGCTGCAGGAAAGTTGGCTACGTCGTCTTTATAGCCACTTGCGTAACACAGCCTTCGCCGATGACTGCAATCCGCACTGTCGCCAACTTTGCCTTGAAAGTCTGTACCAGCCTTTTTTTGCCTTGCGTCACCTGTATCGGCAACAGCCCCAGGGCCGCCTCTGTATCCGCCGCCTGAGTCAGGATCTGTCGGCATCCACCCGCTACCTGATTTAACCGGAGCGAGTGTCATGCCAGACATAGCCATCCTCTACGACAGCAGTTGCCGTTGCTCTACTGCGACGGCCTGCGCACTGGAACACCATATTCACTGGGCCCCCGTTGCGCTTTGCAACTTGCTCAGTTGCGTACCGGAAGATATCCAGCCCTACCAGACACTGGTGCTGGCATTGCCGATCCATGCCTTCGGTACGCCAGAAACGCCCTGGGCGGACGCCTGGCCCATTCTGGAAGAATTGAGTTATCACGGTAAACAAGTGGTGTTATGCGGCACCGGCAACGAGTTCTGTTACGACGATGACCGCTTACAGGCATTGGCGCAGCTCAGCACCCAGTTACAACAGCTCGGGGCTGAGTTGCTCGAAGGGCTGACCGACATGCCGATGACGCTGTTGAACCAGTGGCTGACACAACAGCATCCATGCCGCTGGCAAACGCAAACCCGGCTGATCTACTCGGATGGCCAGTCCACACGCCAGCAACCGCTGTACGATAGGGAACTGGAAGCACTGAGTGAGCGTATCCGGCTGCAGCAGACATCCAGCACCACAACTTTAGCGCCACTACTCCAGCGCTACGACAATGATTGACTGGTAGTTCTTCCAGCGGGTCGGAATCACCACACTGCGGGTATTATCGGGCATATGAATACGTTCGGGTTCCCCCTGCACAACCACCGGCACCGAGATCAGAAAATCAGCGCCGAATGCTTTTCTGGCATTACCGGCAATGGTGTTGGCAATTTCGCCCACGACATCACACAGATGGGCTGAACTGACATCACGCTCCCCCATGGAGGTCAGAATATGAGTCAGCATCGCCTTGGGACAAGTGTAGTAAACGCAGCCCCTGCGCTTGCCGGAAATACCAATAATACCGGTAAAATCAAACACCACCGGGGACTTGCTCTCCAACAGATAAGGCACCCCAACACTGACCTCTCCAACACCAACCTGACGATAGAAATGCGTCAGACTATTAATAAATACCTCAATGGATTCTTTATCCATTCGTGTTCTCCAACCGGATAAATGAGATCGCCTGTACGGCGTCTAATCGCTCGCCAGTTCCGTCAGCGCGCTGTGTAATTCCTGATCTGTAAATGGCTTGCACAAAAAACCGTGCGCCCCGCGACTCAGTGCCTTGATGGCAGTGGCCTTGTCTGCCAATGCCGATACCACCAGGATACGGGCGTTCGGACAGATTGACGCCAAAATAGGAATCGCCTCGATACCATCCATATTAGGCATGGTCAGGTCAATCGTGATCAGATCCGGGTTGGTCTGACGCGCCAGGCTGACCGCCTGCTCGCCGTCAGCTGCCGTGCCGACCACACTGAAATCCTCCAATCCATGCGCGCGTTTGATACGCCGACGAATGATCAGCGAGTCATCAACAATCATCAGTCTTTTCATACCGCCACCGCTACTTCATATTGCTCAACCTGAGCAGGAATCAAAAAGGATATTTCGCAGTACTGGCCAGGACGGTTCGCCACCCGGATACGACCGTGCAACTGTTGGATATTGGCCTTCACCACATCCATACCGATACCACGACCACCGTGTTCGTCAGCCTCTTCCAGTGTTGAAAAGCCAGGTTCAAAGACCAGGCTCATGATTCTGGTGGCTTGCATGGAGTCCAGCTGCTCGGCGCTGTACAGACCTTTTTCGATGGCCCGCTGGCGTATGGTTTCCAACTGGATACCACGGCCATCATCACGCACAGATACTCGATAGCCGTCCTCCTCCCGCGTTACTTTCAGCACCACCCTGCCAGCGTCATCCTTACCACGTTGCTGGCGTATGGCAACCGGTTCCACACCATGAACCACAGCATTGCGCAGCAACTGGACAGCACAGTCCTGAACCACTTTAAGCTGCTCAGCAGGCAGCTTGATACACTCTGGTTGCGCAAGCTCAAAAGCCACCTGCTTGCCTTGTTCCGCAGCAATACGCGTCACCAGATGCCCCAACCTGTCACCATCCAGACCACTCACCGGCGCGGCCTCTTGCTGTCTGACCGGTGTGACACCAAGCACCTCAACCACATCTTTCATGTCCCCCAGCAAGCGGAACAGATCATTTAGCGCCAACGTCAACGGCAGGAAATCTCCCCCCTGCAACGACGCCATGTCCGCCATTTCTTCCAGCTGTTGCTCAAATTCGTGCACCGCCCGCACAACCTCGGGCAAATTCAGGGCACTGGCATCGCCTTTTACCCGATGCATAATCCGCTGGCTGCTGACCACCTTGTCGCGGAAGTCGGCACTGCTATTAACCCGTTGCCGCAAAATATCATTGACCGCCACCAGGCTGCTCTCCGCAGCGGTCATAAACAGCATCATCGAATCCTTATCGACGTGTAACAGCTCTTTCAAGGCGTTAATTTGCAGACCATTATGTTTCGTCGCCTGCTCCAGTTCACGCCGCAGTCCAACCAGCTCGGAGATATCCAGCACCGTTACCAGCACATGGCGAATTTCGCCGTTTTCAATCGCCCGGTTAAAGCGGAAAGACAGGTTCTTCACCTGAAAACCACCGCGGTCATCCGGCAAGCTGACTTCGATGTCCGAAAGAGGATTAAGCGAGCCAATCAGGTTTTCCTTGACGCTGCTGTTCAGCAACAGCTTGATGTACTCCTCGACCGTTTGCATATCGCTTTCTGTCACAAGACTCTTCAGTAACACCCGAAAGGAGGTACCGGCATATTCCTGATGACCAAAAATGTCCCTAATGGAGCCGGAGTATTGGGTACCAATGGTCAAGTTGCCATCCAGCAACAATAGGCCTTCACGTACATTTTTGAGAATTTCCGTGGTTTCGCTACGGGCTTCTTCCGCGACAGAATCACTGCGCCGCAACTGGCCAATAAAATGAAAAAGAATCAACAGGAAGTTAAGAATCGCCAGCGTAATCGCACCGGCCTGGATCATTCGCAGGGTTTCTGACTTGTTGCGTGCGATCGTTTCCAGATCGTTGGTCAGATCATTCATCAGCTTCAGCAACTGGTTATTATTGTCTCGAACCATTGGCGCCAGCCGCCGCAAGGCGCGCTCATGCCCCAAAGTGCCAGACGCTGTTGAAAACAACGCCTTGAATTCGGATGAAATCGGCC
Source organism: Oceanobacter antarcticus (assembly GCF_044962685.1). Lineage (NCBI taxonomy): Bacteria > Pseudomonadati > Pseudomonadota > Gammaproteobacteria > Oceanospirillales > Oceanospirillaceae > Oceanobacter > Oceanobacter antarcticus. The sequence goes on along the minus strand of NZ_JBBKTX010000010.1, from coordinate 76,749 downwards.
GCCAGATCGTCTTGGCCGCTTCCACCGCAACACGGGATGCGTCGGATGAAACCGCGTCCAGCACCAATTCATTACGGCTGGCACCCCGCGTTGCCCCCCCCTGATCAAACGCAACCAGAGTACGGTCGAACAGCGCCACCGCCTGCTGTAATTCCTGGTAGGCCGATTCGCTTTCCCCACCCTCACTCAGCCGCTTGTCATAGTCATAAAATGCTTTTGCTGTCTTTTGCGACAGCATCCGTTGTCGTCCCGCCAGGTTTACGTTACTGGCATCTTCAGCCAACTGGGATGAAATATAAAAGTTCAGCACCAGTACGCCCGCATCCAGAAAAATAAACATGGCGACAGATAAAACCACCGCTCGATATTTACCCAAAAGTCCATTAAACATGTGCTAATCCCCTGACGTGTAGCGAAAAGTAACAAACAGCCGCTTTGCAGGTACAACTATTGTGCCAATGCATACATCAAAACAGGTCATCAATCCCTCAAAAGGGGTAAGTCCGCAGAAACAGCCACTGTGATTCAAAATTTTAGATTGTCTGACAAAAAGTTACAGGATGTGCTGGATGTCAAGCCCGCAAGATACATCCAATGTTGTGCAGCGAGCGCCCCAAAGCAAGGCACAAATAAGCTGCCCGCTCCATCGCATGGCGTCTTCAGGGTATTTACCGGAGATTCTGCAAGGCATGTCTGAACACCCTCAGCAGGTTGCGCCACAATGTATCGCAGCAGAGACCAATAACGGAGCACAAGCACCAGCGAGACCACCAGAACAGTGAGCTGTCGGGTGCTGTCTTGCGTGGCACTCGGTCATTTTGAATAGGAAATGTCTGTCCAGAGAGACAATTAGTTATATCCGCCGACGCCACAGCAGCAGTAATCCCGCCAGCAGTAGCAAGCCATTGATAGCGCCGCCAGAAGCACCATTACCAGAAGTACCATCACCGGCAGTCACACTGTCACCCGCATCGGCTTCGTCCGGTTCATCCACCGAGCCTGCTACTCCATTCAGAACCCGCAATGGAGCCGCTACCGAACCTTCGCCATCTCTTGCCGTAACCACGATGGTTACCGGCAGTTCGGCCAGCACGGTGGCAGTGGCCGAACCGGTCAGCACGCCACTGGCCGACAAGGCCCAGCCAACAGGTAAACCGCTGGCAACAAAATCCAGTACATCCCCTTCGGGATCGCTGAATTGCGTTGCCAGATCCAGGCTGACAGTAGCTCCTGCGCGGGCAATACGGATATCCGCCAGCGCGCTCACCAGCACCGGCGGCTGGTTCTGTTGCACACTGGCGTCTAGCCGCAAACCAATCACTAGGGGGTCATGATCGGATGAGCGATAAGGATCCGCATTGGCGTAGTTATCTACCGAAGAATAGCTTTGGCCATTAGCTTCGGTTTCGTAATCCATCAGTGAATCTTCCACCGAGTTGATATGCCAGGCACCGGCACTGACCACATGTGAGGCCAACGTCGCCGTCGCCAAAGCATGATCCAGGCTGCCCAACAAGCCACTGTAGCTATAGGTATACGGTGCTTCCTCGGTGGCAATATCTGAATGTTGGAGGTTGCTGTAACCGCCAGCCAGGAGGGCTTGCAGCGGGTCTTCCTGGCTATAGGCATTCAGGTCGCCCATCACCAGAACGGCAGTGGATGCCACCCCGGTCGGTCTGGTCTGTAAATACTGCAACAGGCCGGTTGCCGCACGGGTACGCACACGGTTGCAGTTACCCTGACCCTCTGCACCTTCATTAATCTCTCCACACGAAGAGCCTTTGGACTTGAGATGATTCACCGACACCGTAAAAACAAAATCATTAAATTCAAACGACTGGATGATGGATGGGCGATTTTTACTGTCGTCAAATAATACTCCTTGCCCATCACGCGGCGAGTTGGCCGACGACAAAACTCGGGTTGTACCACTCAGGCGGATACGCTCCGGCCGATACAACAAGCCGACGGCAATCGCGTCGGTGCCTGTCAGGGTCGTCCCCGGATCAACGAAGGCATACTCATCACCGCTGGCCTGCAAGGCATTTACCGCATCCACCAGCTGATGAATGGCACTGTTTTCGCCATAGCCATCGTTTTCAATTTCCATCAGCCCGACCACATCCGCATCCATGGCGTCAAGCGCCGCGACGATCTTGTTACTCTGCATTTGGAAGGCGCTATAGGTACTGGCCCCACGAGAGGTCGGGAAGCCGCCGCCCTGACCGTCACCGTTAAAATAATTCAGTACATTCATCGTCGCGATGCGCAGGTTGGCTGCGTCACTCACGGCTGGCGCGGTGGTGCGGGCATGACTGGCGGCGATCGCGTATTTGCCGGGAATCAGCATAAAGTCGTTATTAAAGTGATGTATCACGCCACTCAGGGTGGTGAAGGTATCCCCGATACGCACCGGATTGTCCGCACTGTAGCCAGTGGTCACATCCGGGAAGGGAATAAACGTCGGGTAATAGGCCTTCACCCCGTCATCGACCAGCAGCCGATCCCGGGCATATCGCTGTGCCAGAGTGGCTGCTTCTGCCGAACCGGGTAAGGCAACATCCGTCGGTTGAAAATGCAGCTCCGACGACACCACCACCTGACCGTAGTTACCCAAGCCATAACCCGCCCCGTACAGGTCAGAAACCACCAGACCCTGTTGATTCTGGATACGCATCCCCTCCAGCGCTTCCAGGCTGGACAAATCCGCTACTGGTAATACCAGCTTGATGGCCAACGGCAAGGTTGCACCCTGGCTACAGACCATCAGCTCACTGACTTCGTCCAGCTGGGTAACGCCCGCAGACTCTGTCACACTGGCCACCAGCCGTACCGTATCGCCTGCGCTTAGGTCATAGTCGCTGCTTTTGACAAACACCCCTTCCGAACTGCTGGCATCGCTGTCGGCATCTGCGTCTTCTTCCTGAATCCAGAAACCACCGTAACCGCTGCGGGCATCCAGTGTAACGACCGCCTCAACCACCACACGGGTGTTATTCAACGGGCTGGCATCGTTGTTCGCGTCGTCAATTGCGCCTTGTACGGCGCTGATCCTTGTCACACCGGCGCTATCGCCACAGCGGCCAGAGACCAGCGTTTCACTGTCGTCAGAACAGCGATTGGCAGCCCCAGGCGTGGCAACTGCGATCTGGAAGGCATCACCCGAGCGGACCGTCGTGTCACAGCGCTGGGACGACTGGGTATCCTTGTCGCCATGTTGGGCTTCATCGACCTGAACCGAGTCGGCAAGCAACAAGACATCCAGTAAACCGGCATCGTCTCCGTCACTGGTGCCGTACACCAGCGCATCCAGTAGCTGATTGGCCGTCACCGCCGTCCCGTTCGGGAAGTCTGCCGCCGGGGCCGCATACAGGGCAACGGCATCGGCACCGTTCTGCAGAATATTGTCACCGATCTCAACACCACACCGGGTGACATTGGCGCTGGAGCCACAGACCACAAAATAGCCTTTGGCGTCGGTGCTGAAGCCAGACAAATCCAGCGTCAGATAGGAGGTGTCACTACTGCCATTAAACAGCACCAGCGTATAACCATTAAGTGAGCTGAAGCCACTGCCGCCATCGTACAACTCGATAAATTCCGCGCTGTCGGTGCCGCTGGTATCTGCATCCACTTCATTGATCAGGAGCTCGGCCTGACAGGTGTGAGTCAGCAGGGAAATGCCCAGAGCTGAAAGAAACGTGCGCATGGTCGCAACCTGCTTATCATCAGAGGATTCAGAAAAGACGGAAAACAGCGGTTTGTCACGCCAGATCCCAAAAGCCCGGCAGTATGACGGCGGAATATTGCAGCACCGCGCTGTTTTAGTGACAGAATTCTTGTTTTACCAAACCAATGACAAGATGTATCTGAAAATAGCGCGGTGCTGTATTGACGGCCCCAGTGTAACGAACTATCTGGGGACATCTAGTTATCGGGGTTTACCGGCTTAATACACATGCCTGCCAACCCGCTTCCATTGAGGCTTGAGGTAACGGCTTCAGGTCGATCAGCTCCAGCCGGTTCTCAAACGCAATCACCTCAACGTCGCCCAGTATCTGCTCGGTCAAAGTGCCTTCACGCCAGTTCAGCGCCACAACCCCGACATCCGTCGCCAGCACGCCTTTGGCTCGTTCAACGTCCAGGCGATAAAACCAGCTCCGCAATGCCGCTAACGAAAACACCCAATCATCCGCCAACAACCAGCCTAACGCCTGATAGCCATCACCTTGATGCGGCAAGGCCCGGAAGGATTCACCAGGAGCCAGCTGCAGGGGTTGGGCCAAATCCAGCATGAGCGGTAACCCCGGCGAATCCATTGCTGTCCGCGCCGATGATATGTCCGCCGATGCTGTCGTTGCGGTGCTCTCAACCGCTGCCAGTAAATCGGCCGACAGCTGCCCCTGAATCACCCTGACAGACTTGAGATGGGGGTTATCCATCTGGCGCTCGGCCACCAGTGCATCAAACTGCAACAGGTCTTCTGGCTGACACACATCCATCTTGTTAGCCACCAGCACATCCGCGACAGCAAGCTGGTCGGCATAAATCTCATGCTGGCGATATTTTGATTGGCTCAGATGACGCGGATCGACCAGCGTCACCGTACTGCCAACCGACAGTACGTCCTGGTAACCGGGCTGATTGAGAATCGCCAGAATCTGGCGCGGGTGCCCCAGCCCGGTGGGTTCAATCAGTAATACATCGGGCTTTGCGCGGGTAATCAGACTGTTCATCCCGATCTGGAACGGCAGACCGGATACACAACACAAGCAGCCACCCGGCACTTCCCGTATCGCCACCCCGTCGCCCAGCGCCTTCAGCAGGGTGCCGTCCACCCCTACCTCGCCAAACTCGTTCACCAGCACCGCCCACTTTTCGGTAGCCGGCCGGTGCTTGAGCAAATGCAAGATAGTGGTGGTTTTACCGGTACCGAGAAAACCGGTAATCAGGTAAACACGCACCGTTTTTGACACCGGCTTCGGGAGAGGTGTTGAGAGAGGCGCAAGTGGCTTGCTAGAAGCTGGTCTGTCAGAGAGTGCCATATCAAAATCCGCAGCAGGTCAAAACGTTATACACTAACATAAGTGATTCATTTTGCCTGCTGCGCACTGATACTCAACCCAGCTCCCGCAGGACTTGCAAGGGAGCCACGTTGACCGTTTTGCGTAACAACAGCGTGGCCAGCCCGGCCAATAGCCATGCCGCAACCAGCGGTAACCACAGCCAGATCCAGCCGAGGCCGGCATAGGGAATATCCAGCACCAGGGTGTACAAGGCCCAGCACAAGGCTTCGGCCGCGACCAAAGCCAGCAATGCGGCAATCAATCCCAACAGTGAGTATTCGCTGACCTGGGCCTTGCGTATCATCGCACTACTGGCACCCAGCGTGCGTAACAGAGCACCTTCTTGCAGCCGCTCCCGCAAGCTGGCCACCAGCGCCGAGACCATCACCAGGGTCGCCGCAATCAGCACCACCACCAGAATCAGTTCCACCGCCAGGCTAACCTGATACAACAGCCCTTGCAGCTGACCCAGCAATGCCTGCATATCGAGGATATTGACCGCCGGAAATTCCCGAATCAGGCTGGTCAGCTGAGACTGTGATTGTTCGGGCACATTAAAACTGGTGATATAACTGGGTGGCAATTGCGCCATAATGTCTGACGAGAACATCATAAAAAAGTTGGGACTGAGGGATGTCCAGTCCACCTCGCGCAGGCTGCTGACAGTCGCTTCAAACTCGACGCCGGCCGCCCGAAAAGCCAGCAGGTCATCCAGTTTCACCCCCAGCCGCTCAGCCAGTCCGGCTTCTATCGACAACTGTCCGGGGTGGATCATTGCCTGCCAGTCTCCGGCAACGATGCGGTTGGAAGCGGGTAATTGAGTATCGGACGTTAACGCCAGATCACGATCAATAGCGCCGATATCCGCCAACCCCAATTGTTGAATACTGTTGCCGTTAATCGTCAGCAACCGTCCCGGCACCATGGGATAGAGGGCTTTGGAGGCAAAACCACGTTCTGCCAACGCCTGTTGAAACGCCTGCTTATCAGCGTTCTGGATATTCATCGCGAACACGTTTGGAGCGTTATCAGGCAGGTTGGCCTGCCAGTCCGCCAGCAGGTCGTTACGCAGCATGGCGATCACAATCATCACTTGCAGAGTCAAGGCAAACGCCAGAATCTGCCCGGCCGTCTGGCGACTGTCGCGGCTCAGATGCTGCCAGGCAAAACGCCAGTGTAATGCCATTGAGGTATTCTCCAATCGCTGGCGCAACCCGGCAATCACCAACTGCAGTGCCCCGAGTAACATCAATACCAGCACCGAACCACCGCCCATCACCAACAGGGTGAGCTGCAAGTCACGGGTGAAGACCCACAGCAACAGCGTCAGCGACAGCAACGCCAGCCCGGTCATAAGCCAACCGGCCAGTGGCACGGGGGTCAGATCCCGGCGCAATACCCGCAAGGGCGACACGGTTGCCAGCGGCAGTAGATGTGGCAGACCGAATCCCAGCAAGGTTACCAGTCCAGAGCTGAGTCCGAGCAGCCAGGCCAGCGGCGGGGCAGCAGGCATCTGCGGCGGCAATACTTCTGCCAATAATTGAATTATGCCCGCTTGCAGACCCACCGCCAGTACGGCACCGATCGCCGCGGCGGCCAAACCCAGTGCCACCAACTGCCAGAGGTAGAGCCGCAGCACATCACCACGATGCAAACCGAACGTCCGCATCAGGGCACTGATATCGAAGTGCCGACGAGCGTAACGCTGAGCCGAAATTGCCACTGCGATACTGGCCAATACCACCGCCAGCAGTGACGCCAACGCCAGATATTGCCGGGCTTTTTGTAATGAACTGGCCATCCGCTGATTGCCGTCTGCCAGAGTTTCGAATTTTTCCTTATCGCTGAGCGGCCAGTCCACTTGCAATTGCGTTAATGCCGCCGAGTCACCCTGCATTAACAGGCGATAGTTCAAACGGCTGCCTGGCCCCAGCAAGGCGCTGCCTTGTACATCATCCCAGTGCACCATCATCCGTGGCGACAAACTGTAAAAACCACCGCCCCGATCCGACTCCTCGGTAATCTCACCGGTCACCCGGTAACGCTTGTCACCCAGCTCCAGTTCATCCCCCAATGCCGCATCCAGCAGCGCCAGTAACCGGGGTTCAACCCAGGCTTCGCCAGCTGCCGGGCCATGTTGCTGCAGCACAGGCAGCTGATTCCCAGCCGTTATAACTTGTAGCCGGGCCTGCATCGGATAACCGTTATCCACCGCTTTGATCGCAGCCAGGGTCATATTGTCGCCATACAAGACCACACTGGGAAAGGACAACACCTGTGCGGTCTCCAGCTCCAGCTGCGTGGCCAGCTGCAACTGCTCTGCAGTAAAGGCCGCACTCGAACGAATACGCAGATCGGCCCCCAGCCAGGCGCCGGACTTGTCATCCAACGACAGTTCGAGACGAGCGCTGAACAAGGCAATCGCCGTGGTCGAGGTGACAGCAATCAGTAGCGCCAATAAAATCAGCGTCAACTCCCCACTACGCGCTTCGCGCCACAACAGCCTGAGCGCCAGTCGCCACTGCGCCAGCAGCGGCAAGCGTGTTATGTGTAATTCCGTCATACCGACGCCCCGGTCGCCACTTCCTGCAACTGACCATCGCTCATGCATACCTGACGCTGACAACGTTGCGCCAGTTGCGGGTCATGGGTCACCAGTACCAGAGTGGTGCCATACTCTGCATTCAGCTGAAACAGCAGGTCTTCAACCTGTTTGCCCGTCGCCCGATCCAGGTTGCCCGTCGGTTCATCGGCAAACAAGATACCCGGTTGACCAGCAAAGGCCCGCGCCAGAGCAACGCGCTGCTGCTCTCCTCCCGACAGCTGGCTGGGGTAATGGCTCATGCGGTGGCCCAGACCGACACTTTCCAGCAGACGCCGGGCCTCTGGCAGCGGTTTGGGTTGCTGACGAATTTCCAGTGGCAACATTACATTTTCCAACGCCGTCAGACCCGGTAACAACTGGAAATTCTGGAACACAAAACTGACGCCCTCTGCCCGTACAGCCGCACGTTGGTCTTCCTCCAGCTGATCGAGCCGATACCCCAGCAATGACAATTCCCCGGAAGAAGGCAGATCCAGCCCCGCCATAATGCCCAGCAGCGTCGATTTGCCGCTGCCCGAAGCGCCAACAATGGCCAGACTGGTGCCAGCTTCCACTCGCAGAGAAACCGCATTCAGTAACGTCAACGGCTGCCCTCCGGCTTGCACTGTTTTGCCAACACGGGTTAACTCAAGGGCTGACGTGTGGCCACAGACAGCCGCAGAGGACGTTGTGGATTTTTCAAGGGAGCAAAAAGAGATGTCGCTGTTATTACGCATGGCTAGTATCAAAATCCTGTTATTGGCACTGGTCATATTGACCGGATTACCGGCACTGGCAGAACCTCTGGACAGCGGGCGCAGCACCGCCCCGGTTATCCTGGTACTGGGAGACAGTATTAGTGCCGGATTCGGTGTACCGATTCAACAGGGATGGGTCACTCTGTTCCAACAACAGCTGCAACAACGTGTTCCACAGGTAACCGTGGTGAATGCCAGCATCAGTGGCGACACCACCCAGGGTGGCGTGGCCCGGTTACCGGCACTGCTCAAGACACATCAACCAGACCTGCTGCTGATCGAACTGGGCGGTAACGATGGCTTGCGCGGTACACCGCTCACGGTTATCCGCAACAATATCGAACACATGATCACCATGGCAGAACACGAAGGCATTATGGTGATGCTGCTGGGCATGCAAATACCGCCCAACTACGGTGCCCGCTATGCGGACGGTTTTGCCAGCATTTACAGCGATCTGGCCAATCAGCAAGAAACGCTGCTGCTCCCCTTTCTGCTGGAAGGCATAGCAACCCAACCAGAACTAATGCAGGCCGATGGAATTCACCCAACCGCAGCGGCACAACCGGCCATGGCCAGTGCGGTCATCAACGCCATGACAATCTGGATTGAGTTCGTCACCAATGAAATATAACCAGCGAAATGTAACCAACGCTGGGCACAATGACCGGATCAGCCTCCCTTTGCCGACAGGAAAGACACACATGAATTACCAACCCATGCTCGACCTCGCACTGTCACTGGCTCGTCAGGCGGGTGACACCATCACACAAATGCGTAATGACTTGCAGATCAACTTCAAATACGACGGCGCCGAACTGGTCACCCAGGCCGATGTCGCCGCCGACCAGCTGATCAGCAGCGGCATTCTGGCTGCCTTTCCAGATCATCAATTGTTATCAGAAGAACTGGGGCCAGAAAACAGCACCCAGTGCGAACACCTGTGGATCATTGACCCGATCGACGGCACCGTCAATTATGCCCATGGCCAGCATCAGGTCGCCGTATCCATCGCCTACTACCACCAGGGCGAAGCCAAAGCAGCAGTGGTGCATAGCCCCTTCCAGGGTGAGACCTTTCATGCGCTGGAAGGCCATGGGGCCTATATGAACGACCAGCCGATCCACTGCTCCAGCAAGACCGAGCTGAATCGTGCGCTGATAGCCACCGGCTTTCCCTATCAGAAAGACGACCTCGACTATCTGCTCGGCCGTCTGGAACAAGTACTCAAACACTGTGCCGACCTGCGCCGGGTCGGTGCTGCCGCACTGGATATGTGCTGGGTTGCCTGTGGCCGACTGGATGGCTACTACGAAAACGTCAAAGTCTGGGACTGCGCCGCCGCACAACTGATTGCCCGAGAAGCAGGCGCTCGTCTGGGTCATATTCACCCGCTGGCCGACAACGACAACCCACAGCTGATCAGCCGCAATATCATGATCGTCACACCGGCTCTGTTTGAACCGTTACAAGCGCTGCTGCAACAATCTGACGTCCGATACGGCCGTGGTTAAATGCCGTAATCCCAGGCTATTTGGCCCAAATGTAACGAGGTACCGGCTTGATTTGCATCAGGTTTTAGGAGGCACTACCGGGCCACATTGCCGAGCCATCTCCGTATGCGCATGAAGGAAGTGGCTGTCTATCATCAATGAGTCCTGATCTTCAGCCAGAACACACCACTTACCGACGCACCGGATAAAAAGGCTCGCCCCAATGCGCAGTCGCATTATCCATCATGATGGTGATAATAACGGGAACCAGAGAAGCAAGAATATTTCGCCCATCACGAACCTGACTGCGGTTCACCTTGCCATTCCAGGTTGCTCCACCATGCACCAGTTGATTACGGAGTGTATAAAGTCTCTCCATCACGATATTCAATACGTCCGCTGTTTTTTGATTGGCCAATGCCGACTTGGATTGATCTCGTGCTCGGTTAAAGCTGATTTGCCATTCTTCAATGTCCGGCTTCTGGTTGTGATAATCCCAATAACGCTGGTAAACATACTCGTTACTGAGCAGCAAACGTATTGGGCCAGAATAGGTATCCCACAATAAGTCAGCGATGACTCGTTGATGATCCAGTGCAACAATTCGGGTAACAAAATAACGAAAAGTACTGGCTTCGCTTTCACGGTATTCACCTGCGTCGTTGGCATACGCGGCGTTCAGTGAAATCCAAAGGAAGATGAAGGCACCATCCTCATCGTGGCACTGCTCAGCACGGTGCAACCAGCTTAAAGCTCGGTGAACCCGCAAGTCAAGAAACTCAGGGTAACCATCACGCTCATGACGATGACGCTGCTTGAGGGCAGCAAATCCATCGCTGGAACCGGAGGTGTCAGGGGTTGGAAAATCTGTATTGGCCATTGTCATCACATCCATGCAGAACATTTACGCTAAAACGAATTACCAAAAAATACCAGCCTGCCAGGGCCATCTCAATGATTAAACCGAGCCTGCTGAAAGCCAGCTGGTTTCAGAACACGGTATGAGGAGTGCGGTTTAGCGAGCGAAACAAGTGACGAATAACGCCGGGCTGGAAGCAACAGGCCTCAGCCCCTTGGGTCAGGGTTAACCGTCATGTAGTGGTGTTGAACTTGAAAAGGACTCGCCATTCTCTGCATTCAACGCCTTGCCTGACGGGATTTTATCTCCTGGCAGGCCGCGTCGAATAATTGAGAACACCCCTAACGCATCTCAAACATTTCTTGATGGAAATGGTCCGCCGGCATACCCGCAACGGTCAGCTCGCGTTTGAGCTGCTGACCAAAGGCAGCCGGGCCACAAAACCAGACACTGGCTTGCTGCCATTCTGATACTTCCGCCATAATCTGTTGTGCCGTCAAGCGCTTGTCTTGCCCGGAGAGCACCAGATGCAGCTCCACACCGGCATCACGGGCATCGCTTATCAACTTGTCGAGTGCCTGCTCATCAACGTCAGCCGTCGTATGATAAAGGTCGATCGATTGGCTGCCGGGCAGCTGTTGCAGCTGTTTCATCCGCGCAATAAACGGCGTAATACCAATACCTGCCCCAATCCAGATCTGACGCGGACGATCATCGTCAAAGTTGAAACACCCATACGGGCCTTCTACCGAGACCGGCAAACCGGGTTCCAGGTAATCCATCATCTGAACGGTGTGATCACCCAGCGCCTTACTGATAAACACCAGACAGGGATCAGCCGGATTCCAGGCCGAGGCAATGGTAAAGGGGTGAGGCGCTTCATCCGCACGGCTTTTCAGAAAAGCAAACTGCCCGGCGCGGTGCCCCGGCCACCCATGATCCGGGCAGATACGGGTTTCTATCGTTTTCATATCCGGGTAGCGAATCACACTGTCAATATGACCTGCAACCGTACGACGCTTGCCCACCCGGCCTGCCAAAATCCACACAGCCGATAGCGTCCCAGCCAGAATCAGCAGTGCCAACAACCAGCCAATCGGCTGTGACCAATATTCAAATTTGATCAGCACTACCGCGTGAAACACCAATGCGAGGTACGCCACTGCGATCAGGGTATGAGTCTTTTTGAACCAGTGATACGGAAAGCGCTTGATCAACGCCAGTACCATCAACAAGGCGGCACCATAAAAAGCCCATTCACCCACTTGCTCGGCCAATTCGCGCACACTGTTGAATGCCTCTTCAATCAGCCCTAGCGTTTGCTCTGGCCGAGTTCCTCGTTGTGGTCGTTCCAGCCAGCCCCAACCCACCATCCATTTGGTGCCCTGGGCAAACCACCAGTGCAGCACCGCTGTCACCAGGGCCGTAATACCCAGCCATTTGTGTAACTGGTACATTTTATCCAGGCCATTCAGTCGTGCTTCCAACCAGGAAGATCGCACCGCCAATACCATGGCCAGGCTCATCACTGCCATGGCAATCGCTCCGCTGTACTGAATAAACACAGCGCGGAATGAGAAATAGCTAAAGGGTTCGGGTAACAGGGAGTCGGCCAGCAACCACAACAGGGTGATAGCCAATAGCAAGCCGAGGTACAGGCGGGTGGCGGATTTCATATTGTTTTCCATGCTCAGATGAGTCACAAGGAAATGAGAGGCCGGGCTACAGCCAACTCAACGTCTATCTGTGAATTCTGCACGGGGGAAGGTTAACAATGGGTTAATATCGCCAGAAAAACCGGGATTTAACGCGTCAGCTCAGATCTGAACACAACGATGTCGGTTAATTAATAGCTTCAGACATCCTCACCACATCCCGAATCACTTTTTTCAGCGTTTCCTCCGGCTGCCCACCGGACACCAGATAACTGCCATTAAATATCATCGCCGGAACAGAACTGATGCCCTGTTGTTGCCAATGCTGCTCGGCATCCAGTACGTCATCCGCGTACTGATTACTTTCCAGTACAGTTCGGGCGGCAGCACTATCCAGTCCGACCTGTGTTGCAATGTCACACAGCAGGTCAATATCATCCGGGTTTTGATTGTGGGTAAAGTAGGCCAGCAGCAATGCTTGCTTTAACGCCAGCTGGTCACCCTCACCTTGCAACCCGGCCCAGTGCAACAACCGGTGAGCCTTGAAGGTATTCCATTTTTTACTGTCGTCACGAAAGTCAAAAACAAACCCGACATCCTGACCCCGTGCGGTAATCTGCGCCTGGCTTGCGGCAACCTGCTCCAGACTGATGCCGTATTTGCTCGACAGATACGGCACTACGTATTCGCCGTCACTGCCCATGTCGGGTGTCAGTTCAAAGGGATGGAAACGAATGGTTGCATCGACTTCATCGCCCAACTGTTGCAGCGCCCGAGTCAGACTGGCGAGGCCAATGGCGCACCAGGGACAGACAACATCAGAGACAAAATCGATGGTTAACGGCTTGGACATGACGATTCCTTTATTCTGGCGGGCGACCTTGCACATACCTTCAGTATGTCGGTTGTGACATCACTTGCCCAGCCTGCGAGCAGCAACACTCTGCAACACTCTATTATTCCAATCTTGCCGGAACTGAATCGTGTTACAGCGCACGCGACAGCACCAGTGTGCACTTCAGCCGCTGACGCCCGAACGACGCCATATGAATAAATTCATCATGCCGGATTGGAACATCGATAAAGTCAGTGCTGCTTTGGCCTTCTTCCTTCTCAAAATCCGGATCGGTCAAGTACACATAGTCCTCATCGGCAAAGGTCACCACCACCCAGTGTGGCGCCCGATTGCGGTTCAAGCGCCAAGTACTGATCAGGCAAACCAGTACCTCACCTTGTTGTAGATGCTGGCGTAATTGTTCCAGTGTCAGCGACTGTTCGACCAGGGTCACGGTGGTATCGGCCAGCCGCTCAACAAAATCCTGATGCACCAGTTCAATCACCGCTTTTTTGTGATCATCCCGTACACCATCGATAAAAGGCACACCGTTATGACTGACGTACAAACGTACCTGGGCACCGCGCTGGTAGGCACTGAGCGCCAGCCCATGGGGCGAGCAGCCTCCATGACCCGTAGTCATAAAAATGGTGGTGGCCTCGCGCCAGATTTGCAGCTCCTCCCGGCGGCTCATGCGGTACTCCGGGTTCAGACTGTGTAAACCCATCATCAAACTGGCCGGGCCACAGGTAAAATCCGTCGTCTGCTCGTAGTAGGTCGTGGGTCGCACAGGATTGCTGCGCTTGCGATACAAGGCTTTTTCCATCCGCACACCATCATCACCATTGGCGTAATACTGCGGTAAACGGGCAATGGTTTTAAAACCAGTTGCCTGGTAAAGCTGGCAGGCGACGGTATTACATACGCTGACTTCCAGGCGTACAAACGCACAATCGTGTTGTTCGGCCGCCTGCTCGGCCACCGCCATCAACTGTTGGCCCAGCCGCTGGCCCCGAAACCGCAACGCCACCGCCAACGAATACACACGGGCCAGCCAGGTTCCCCGACGGTATAACACCAGCACATACCCGGCCATTTCACCGGCCTGCTCGGCAACCAGTACACTGGCATGGGCATGACGAATAAAATGGCGAAAACTGCGGCGCGATAATTGATCGGTGGTAAAGGCGCTGTTTTCCAGCAATACCAGCTGAGCCAGATCAGCCTCAACGGCAGGACGAATCAAAAAGTCGGTCATTATTAAATCCGGAAGGAAGCAAGAACAAAGCGCCATGTACAGATGATAGGTGAGCATTAAGCGCCGAGGTGTAGCGCCATTAATTCAAACACTCTGGTTTTGAATTCAGGTTTGAAATCTGCCCGACAGTCTGACACTGGTGCCCTCCAGGTAACATCAGAATTTCTTGCTCTACAAAACAAGAAAATTTCGTTATACGTCGCAGGCGGCAGGCCTCACCATGCGTCACCGTTACGGTATTTCCGTCTGTTCGCCACCGACTTTTCACCATTATTCATATTCCTGAGGACCATGTGCCATGCCTGCGTATTACGTCGTTGTTGATGACCTGAACGACTGGGCACCCTACTTCCCGAGTAAAGACGTTATTTCGTTCGATCAATACCTGGCGTTGCCTACCGAGACCTCGGACAACAAGGTGCGGGTTATCAACTGCTGTCGCAACAGCCACGCACTGGGCCGTGGCTACTATGCGTCCTTGCTGGCAGAAGCCCGAGGCCATCACATCATTCCGTCCATTACGGTATTTAATGATGTGCGCCGTAAAGCCCTGACCTCATTGCAGCTGGAAGGATTGGAGCAGAGCATCGACAAACTCGCCCGGCAACTGGACGACAGTGGCACCGAGCTGGTATTTCGGCTGTTTTTTGGCAGAACCCCGATCAGCGCCCTGGCATCGTTAGGCAAACAATTGTTTGAGCGTTTTGCCGCGCCAATTCTGGAAGTGCGCTTACGCAAGCAAACCAGCTGGACCGTCGACCGAATTCGAGTACTGGCGTTGGGCGATCTTAAAACCGAACAGGATCAAACCGATTTTGCCGATGCGGTCGATCAGTACTCCAACCTGCTGTGGCGCAAGCCTCGTACTCGCAAGCGTTACCGCTTTGATCTGGCCATGCTGGTGAACCCGGACGAAGCAATGCCGCCCAGCGATCGAAACGCCATCGCCCGCTTTGTACGGGCTGGCAAGCGCCTGGGCATCAACGTCTCGTTGATCGGTAAAAAGGATTACATGCGCCTGCCAGAATACGACGGCCTGTTTATCCGCGAGACCACCAACATCGACCACCATACCTACCGCTTCGCCAAAAAAGCCGAAGCTGAAGGCCTGGTTGTTATGGATGACCCGACATCGATATTACGTTGTACCAACAAGGTGTACCTCGCCGACTTGCTCAAGACACATCGTATTGGCACCCCTGCGACCCGAATCATCAGCCAGCAATCCGAAGCCGTATTGCAGGATTTGGAACAGTCGTTAGGCTTTCCGATGGTTTTGAAAACACCCGACGGGGCGTTTTCACGTGGCGTGATCAAGGTCAGTGATCGCAAGGAACTGGAAACCGGGCTGAAACAGCTGCGGCAAAAATCCGCACTGGTACTGGCTCAGGAGTACATGTTCACCGACTACGATTGGCGTATTGGCGTACTGAACAACAAGCCACTGTTCGCCTGCCGTTACTTTATGGTGAAGGATCACTGGCAGATCTACCAACACCACACTGGCTCAGTGGATTCTGGCGGTTTTGAAACCATGCCGACCTATGATGTCCCGCGTGATGTACTGGATATCGCCCTGCGCGCCACTCGCCTGATTGGTGATGGCCTCTACGGTGTCGACATCAAGCAAAGCGGCAGCCGGGTGGTGGTTATTGAAGTGAACGACAACCCCAGTATCGACAGCGAAGTGGAAGATCTGTCACTCGGAGCAGCGCTTTACCACGAGATTATGGCGGAGTTTCTGCGCCGCATGGAAGACCGGCATCGCGGCTAATCGCGAAGATAACGGATCAGACGACATCACATCGCCTGATCCGTTATTCACCCGTCACCCGCTCCGTCACCCAAGTATCACAACATCCGTTTCAAGGTGTCATCCTTGAGTTTGAAGTGATGGAACAACGCTGCGCCAATGTGCGCCAGCAACAGCACAATCAACACCTTCGAAGTGATACCGTGCACCGCACCCAGCACTTCATGTATGCCCTTACTCTCTCCCATCAGCGTTGGTAAACCCAGACCAAACAGCGCCACCTCGTGACCACCGGCCTGAGACATCAAAATACCGCTGAGCGGCATAATCAACATGCACAAATACAGCAACCCCTGCAGCGCCTTGGCCTTGATCACATCCTTGCGGCTCAACTCAGGCAACGCATCCACCGGGTTGGTAAACCGAGAGATAAAGCGCAGTACCAGCACAATCAACAACAGCACACCAAACGACTTGTGCAAGCCCAGCAACTCGAACTTCTCCGGGCTCTTCTCCATATTCTCCAGCGTCATCCCAACCGCCAGCAGACCCAAAATCAACAGGGCCGAACCCCAGTGAATCACCTTGCTAATCAGGTTATAGCTGCGAATTTCAGTATTCATAAAGGCTATCCATTGTTATGTCATCAATCATCAGAGGACATTATACGGTCGCAACCTTAACCGAAGATGAACAGGATCAGTATCCGCGCAGGTTTTGTAGCAACAGGGCTTCAATATGATTCCGTTGCCAGCAGCTCCTATGTATTTTTCATCAAAGGCAGCCAGGCCGATGCCACAGAGTCAGAAGCCTGAAAATTGGTCAAATGGGGGAATAAATGGATCATGTCTGACGCCGCAACACCAAACCAGTTTGCCAGTGCAGCCAGCGTTTGTTCATTCGCCAGGCCAGGAATCATCCGACCGCGGTTGTCTGGTACAGACTGTAAGCTATCGACCCGCAAATCCGGCATAGCACCATAAATACCGGCGTTGACGGCTCCGCCGACAACAAACTGCTGCCCACCCCAAGCGTGATCCGTACCATCACCATTGTTCTGCAAGGTTCTGGCAAAATCAGACTGACTGTACAATGTGACCTTGTCTTCCATACCCAACGCCCGAATCGCCTGCTGAAAGTGCCAGACTGACAAACTCAGATTACGTAGCAACAAGGGATGCTTGTTCGCTTGCTGGGCATGGGTATCAAAACCACCCATAGATACAAAAAAAATCTGCCGCCGCAAACCCTGCCGTTTGCCAATTTCAACCATGCGGGCAACGGTTTCCAACTGACGCAGCAACCCAGCAGGCAACCGGTCACCCAGGCCAATCAGTCCCTGATCCGGCATACTGAATAAGGGTTCGCCATAACTACCGGTCAACGAGGAATAATCATGGGTATTTTGCCATTCAGCATTCAACCGCGTCAGCATTTCCATGGTCGTTTGCTGGCGGCTGGCAAACAGTTGCTCAAACAGATCTCGACGCGGCAAGGTAATTAACGCATTCAGAACGTCAGCCCGACGCTGCTCATTGGCTGGGCCGGTCTGATTGATGGAGTCCATTTTGAGTGGCTTACCAGCGGGCAAGACGCGTTCAGGAGCCGATTGTGAGGCAAACATCGGCTTTCGCCCTCCTAACGCCATGTTCATACCGAACAAATGAGCATGATCGATGCCATTGACAGACCCCGACTGCCACAGGTCAGCTAATCGACCAGCCCAACCCAGCGACTCATGAGCGGTGCCATCGGCGGTCGCCAGATAACGCTGCTGATGATTGTGGGCGAACAGAAAGGACGGCAAGATGCCTGATTCGTATTGTTGACGATCCACAGGCTCTACCAGCACCCCGGAATTGACCACCCAGGCCAGTCTGTTGTGTTGCTGCAATCGCGCCAACTCAGGAGCACAGCCATTCACTGACCACTGTTTGTCTACCTTGTAAAGACCCTTGAGATAACTTGCGGCGGCATCTTTCTGATGATATGGATTGGCTGCGGCACTGCCAACCTGACCCGTAGAAATCTCAAGCGATTGCTGTTTGACCGCCAGCCCCGCACGGCGGGATGCATAGGTCTGATAGCCAAATCCCTCTTCAACTTCGCTGCCTTCGTTGGCTGATGGGATCAGCAAATTCCAGGAATCATTACCACCATACAAAAACAGGCATATCAAGGCCTTATAGTCTTTACCCGCCGGCAAGCGTGGTCCAACATCGGCATGACTGGAGTTCCCCCAGGAGCGACTCATGACTCCAGCACCTGCTGCTGTCAATAACCCGGTAGCACCCGCCCGTTGCAGAAAATGACGGCGTGACCAGCAGGGGTGTCGTTTATCTGCCATTTCAGCGGCTCCTTCCTGTGGTGATTAATGCTGAACCCAGTATTCCGGCATCATCGCCAGCAACCGAATACTGTCTTCGAGAATCTGCAGCGCTTCCTGCTGAGGTTTCTTGTCATATTGAGGCACCATCAGATACTCAGTCAGTCGAATTCGGGCTTGTTCCGGCATTGGCTGTCCCAGCATCTGTAATTCTAGTTCATCCAATAGCGCATCCAGAGCCCGACGACGGGCCACCATATCGGTATTCAGACGCAAAAAATCTCCATTACTGTCGTTCTCCAACGCCAGCTCCAGCCGTTGTAACCAGGGACCAGTATCCACCAGCAGGTTGATGGACTGATTTCTGCGTTCATTGTTGATTTTTCTGGTAAAGCCCTGACCTCGAATATCCAGCGATTGAATATCATTACGAACCAATACCTGTCGCACGATATTACTGAAACTGGTCAAGGATTCGACATCCAGAATTTCGGCTTCCGGCGCAACCCACTGTTGCTCCGC
This sequence comes from Oceanobacter antarcticus, assembly GCF_044962685.1. NCBI lineage: Bacteria > Pseudomonadati > Pseudomonadota > Gammaproteobacteria > Oceanospirillales > Oceanospirillaceae > Oceanobacter > Oceanobacter antarcticus. Next base: position 57,640 of record NZ_JBBKTX010000010.1, on the reverse strand, counting down.
AAAGCCCGCAGTAGAAGGCTGATAGTCGGCGGAATAAAAATTGAATACGGAGGGAGAGCGGTAAGCGTTCTGGCCAATATTCAGATCTCTAAACCAGATAACATCGAGCATCTGGCCGCCATGGGCAGATTTCCATGGTTCTGCAGGCTGAACCTTGAGCATTCTTAACAACCCCGCCAACGCCAGTACTGGTTCTTTCAGTTTTTCTGCACCTGCGGCCGGATTACGCGCTTCTGGGTCAAGCAAAATTGTCCGTACCAGCGCCTTCATATCTCCCCTCACACCCTTGCCATTGTCATTAAAGACGGCACTGACGCGACCAATATAGGCGGCCGACGGATTGGAGGATACCAGCCGCTGGATCATGTGTTTACTGACAAAAGGCCCCACATTCGGATGAGCAAACAGAATATCCAGTGCTCGCTCGATATCCGCCTTACCAGAGAGTTTGGCCTCGATCGGTTTTCCCAATAACACCTTGCTGCCAAAATCGTGAAATTCCTTGGTAAATTCCAACGGCTCAATAACCTGAATGCGACGCTGGTTTTTATCACCGTATTTAAGATTACCGACCAGATCCCAACCTGTTAAAACTCTGGCCAATTCCATTACATCAGTTTGGGTATAAGAAGGTACTGGGTTACCTTGGCCGTCTGGCTGGATCGAACCGTCCGGATTCAACCGGTACAACCCAATTGAAAACAGTTGCATCAGCTCGCGCGCATAATTTTCATCTGGTGAAGTTTCAGTTTTCGGGTTCGCTTTGCGATTACCCTGATGCGAAAGGTAAATACCCATTGCTGGAGAATACGTCACTGCTGACAGCAACTCACGATAATTACCAAACGCGTACTTGAGCAACAAATCGTTGTATGCCGCCAAGCCTTCTGTTCTCAGATGTAAGGGTGGCTCACTCACCGACACCACCAACAGCTGGCTCAATGCAAAAGCTACCCGCTGACGCAACTGATCAGGAGCAGTCAACGCTTGCTCCCACCAGGCCGATTGCTGGAAATCCCGAACCCGGTACACCGCCTGAGAATTAAACATAGATGTTTCGAACCAATTGCGTGCAGGGTCTTCCATCAGCGCCAATTGAATAGTGCGCTGTAGCTGGCTGTACTTTTGCGGCATCGCCAATTGCTCATCCACCCAGTGCTCCACCCCTGCGGACATTACCTCGGCAATACTGACCGGCCCTGGGCCAAAACTGGCTTGCTGCAAGATACGGATGGCCTCCACTCGACCCGCTTGCGCATTCTCCGCTTCAACCATCGCAGCAAACAGCAAACAACTACTAAGACAAAACCACTGGATTGATACACGCACGTGATGGCAGACGTCTGATCGCTGATACCTGTAGCGATTGATATTGATGCGTGCGGGAGTAGCCATCCATTGATTCCCTCAGGAGCGTTAAAAACAGATGGGACGACATCAAGGTACAGAGGTTCCCAACCCAAGAAACAGAATGGCACCTGTGTCTCTTTACTCTATGATCACCCCACCGGATACAAAATACGGTCCTGGTAACCAGTCAGAATTTCCATGGTGCCAGCCCAATCAGTATCAAACCGACTATCGCCGCTATCGATCACCAAGGGGCGGCCCGCCAGCGCGGTGATTTTGGTTTTGGTGGAGACCAGGTTGATGTTGTCGCGACCAATACGAGTCAGCACAGTGACGCTAAACTGCTGGTTACCGCGACCGATAATATGACCCTGCCCGCCCATCACGCTCAGTACCGCCTGGCGAATCGGGTAGTTATCCAGCAGGGCCAGAATGCCCTGCTCATTGAGGTCGCAACCAACCAGTTGGCCATCGAGAATCGCATCCACACCGAGCAGCGTCCCTTCCAGGCCCATAGCGGCCATAATGGCCTGAGTGGTTTTGCCAGAGCCCATCAGATAGAGGCAACCGTCTTCCATTTCCTGTTGCAACGTCGCGGCGATGTCGGCCAGCACCAGTTCTTCTACTTCGGCACCGCCCTGTTTGACGGCCTGAATAAAGTGACCCACCGCAGGCACGCGCATGTCGCCATAGTGCCTGGCTCGAACAACACCACGACGGAAGGCGTCTTCGTCCAGGTCTCGCACTTCAGACTCCCGCATGTCCACTAGCCCGCCCTTCACCAGCTGGCAAATCACTTCTGCGCTGGCCACCGGAGTGATGCCATATACCCCTGAATGAATCTTGACCCCGGCCGGAATGCCCAGCACCGGCAGCGTGTTGTCAACCACGCTGCAGATGTCTCTGGCCGTGCCGTCGCCGCCAGCAAACAGCAGCACATCCAGCGCTTCCTTCAACATCAAACGGGCTGCTTCGAGGGTATCCTCACGACAGGTTTGATTGGCGGCAACCAGGGTAAGATCAAGCACTGTGCAAGATAGCCCGGCTTGTTCCAGCCAGATGGCCCCCATCTCTCCGGGACAGGTGACAAATTCACACTGTTCCTGGAGTGGAACCAGCAACTTCAGCGCTTGCAAGGTGCGTAGTCCGGCTTTTTTTTCAGCCCCCAGCGCCAATGCGCGGGATACAGTGGCTGCGCCATCACTGCCCTTCAGGCCCACAGCCCCACCAATACCTGCCAGTGGATTGACGATCAGCCCCAATCGAATCATGTTGTACTCGCAGCGATAAAAACGGCGATTATAACCAGTCTGTCAACTTGATCCCGATACCAAAGCGTTCTTGCCACCGATTGTAATCAATCAGGCTGTCGCCATAGCCGTTAAAATATTGCACAAAGCCCTTGAGCGTGTGCGTGAGTGGAAAAGTCAGACCGATTTCTATGGCACCACGGTTATTATCTACATCCAGGTTATTACGCAGCATCACCGCCAGTGACTTTTTGCCATAGACCCGCATGTAACTCAGTTCTCCATAGCCAAGATAATCTTCAATATCCGGATTGTCGTTGTCAGAAGGATCATACGGATCGGCCTTTTTGCCTTCGGGAATACGCCACCAGACCCTGCCAAACCAAATGCCGTGAGAAAAGACCGACGCCCCCTCAACGATGACCCGGTTCCAACTGCGTGACAGTGAACTGGTCTGACCATTGGACTGGTGATTCAGGCCAATACCGGCATGATCCAGCCAGGAAATACCGGGTTGCCACGAGTAGATAATCTCCGGCTCGTGATTGGTTTCCCGGAAGGGTTTGGATATTTTTGAATTGTAGGCCTGCCAGTAGGAACGGTTGGTATAGGCAATTTCAAGCCGATCAAACTTGGTCAACAGCCCTTGTAGCAATTCGTATTTGATACTGAACTGCATAATCGCTTCTACATGACTGAAACCACCATCGTACGATTCTTCACCGCCAGAATAATGATCCACCAGTTGTTCCACATCCCGGTTGTTCGGGCTGCTTTGGTAACTGAATGGCATCACATAATTAGGCCGATGCGGTAACAGCACGTGCGGGCTGTTGGCCGCCAGCGCTTCGACCTGACGCTTGCGTATCATCTGCGGATAATACTGACGGATGGCAGGTTTGAATTCCTCCGGTGAAATCATTTTGATATCGACGGTTTCGGTCTGCAACGGTTCATCTTCCAGCAACGGAGTCTCTTCCTGCTCTGGCTTGTCATCCTGCCACAGTGCGGCAGCCGTTTCAGGCACCCTGGTTTCCGCCTCACCTTGACCCGTTTCAGCATCACCTTGTGAAATACCTTGAGGAGCAACTTCCGAACTGGATGCCGGGGCACTGTCAGACGGGCTAACGTCTGTTGCCGCCAATAGCAGGGAGCTGTCCAGCAAAGCCAGAACCAGTGTAAACACTGGCAATATTCGGCGCGATCGGACAGCAAAAACAGAGAGAGTAGCAATCACATGAGTTACCGGTAGGAGTGGATGGCGTCTGTATGGTAGTTCAGCCCTCCTTCCATCTCCATCCTTTATCAAGCCTGAACCAGACACCGACAGGCTTACAGCAATAAACCATCAGCCTCCAGATACGGCGTCCGTTGAGACTGGTATTCATTTTTACAGTGCGGGCAAATACGCACATCTTTTTTCAGAATGCGGTTATGCAAATGAAACAGCTTCTGATCCCCCTCCCAACAATAAGAACAGAACGGCTGACCATACACCTTGCCATCACGACTTTTGTAATAGCCATCGCCACGACGGCGCAACTGGGCCTTGGTATGTAACAACTCCCCCATGGCCTTAAGTTCCGCATCCTTATCTTGTAGATGCGCTTGCAAGATACCCAATTCCATCTTGGCTTCCGACACCGCTCCTGCCAGTTCAGCCAAACTGGTTTTCATCTCGGTTTTTTCCAGCACAAAACCGGACTCACGAATCCGCTGGCCGACCATTCCTGCCTGATTCAGGCTCCGCATAATGTCACTCAGACGCCCCAGACCTGCCATAATCTCACCTCATTTCTGACGCTGATAAATTCCTGCGCGCCAGAAAAACGTCAAATTATCGACTCTGACGGCACCATAAAGCTTTGTTTGCAGCTTCGATGCCAATACCAGTGTTGCCAGGCACCGACCGTGAGAGCACAGCCTACGGGCCTGACAACAGGCCATTGCCGGATGAACGGTTTATACTTGAGGGGCCATCTATTTAATCCGGTGCCCGCTCTGGGCCTTCGGCTGCTGTCGAATCACGAAGCCGGTTTGCAGGCCTGACGGGTCACGTCTACAACCGACGACACCGAGTCGGAATCATCCGGCAGCCCCCAGAGGGCACGGGTTGCCGCCGTCCAGAGCGGTGTTGGCGAACTTGAAAAGGACTCGTCATTGCGCAGCATTCGCCGCCTTGCCCTGATCCCTGGCAACACTCGCGCAGAGTTGTGCAGGATTAAATAGATGTCCCCTTGAGTAATGCACCGTTAGACTCTCAGTCGACCTGCAACGAGATCCCTCCGTGTCCACATCGTCTCCATCATTACGACTATTACTCACCAGCCTTGTCTGGCCTGTTTACCTACCAGGGTTATTAACCGCCACTGCTCAAACCGCCATCCTGGTACTGCTGCCGCTGTACGTACTCGAACTCGGGTACAGCCCCTCCATCGCTGCCCTGATGCTGGCAACCCGAGGAATTGGCCAGCTGGCAGGGGATATTCCCGCCGGTATCGTCGCTGGACGCTGGGGCGACAAGATTTGCCTGATGCTCGGCGCTGCCGCCTACGTTGTCGGCTACGGCCTGATGACGCTGACCGATGTGCCATTATTGCTGGGACTGGGCGGTGTGATCGCCGGGATGGGCATGTCATTTTCACTGATCGGCAGACAATCGTACGTCACCACCCGCGCCCCGGTTCACCAACGGGGCCGGGCCATCTCACTGATGGCTGGAGCCATGCGCGTTGGCTCCCTGTTAGGCCCGGCACTGGGCGGCCTTGCGGCGGTCAAGTTTGGCTACCAGGCAACTTTTTTGGTGTTGGTACTGTTATGCCTGCTGTCGTTACTGATTGTGTTTTTGTCGGCCGACCGTGGTGAGCCAGAAGCCGATCGCACACCCCACAGCTTTATTGCCATTATTCAGGTGCTGACAGATCACCGTCAGGCGTTTCTCAGTGCCGGATTGGCGATGATTTCGCTGCAATTCATGCGTGCTGGCCGAGTGGTATTATTGCCACTGGCGGGTAATGCCATCGGGCTTTCAGTCGCCGAGATCGGCCTGGTGGTCGCCGCTGCCGCCCTGATGGACAGCCTGATGTTTATTCCAGCGGGCATTATTATGGATCGCTGGGGACGCAAGGCCGCCGCCGCACCCAGCCTGTTGCTGTTTGCATGCGGACTGGCCGCCCTCGGCTGGGCAGACAGCTACCTGAGCCTGCTACTCAGCGCCCTACTCATCGGCTTTGCCAACGGCGTCAGTGCTGGCCTGGTGATGGTATTGGGTTCTGACTTTGCACCAGCCACCGGACGCGCCCGCTTTATGGGGGTCTGGAAACTGGTTTCCGATTCTGGCCAGGCTGCAGCACCACTGGCAATCAGTGCTCTTCTAACAGCCGGTAGTCTATTACTTTGCTCACAACTGATTGCTGCTACCGGGCTGATCGGGCTGTATGTGATGGCGTCCCGGATGAATGAAACCCTGATCAAAAAAACTGGCCCATAATCGGCTGCAAGCAGACGGTCTGGCCCACGACAGTGCGGATAACTGACCAACCCCGAGAGATACAAAATCCACTGGCTCGGCCGCCTGTACATGAACACCCAATCTCATCAGGCTTCTTACTTGAGTGCGTGGTTTTCGCCACTGTCGCCAGTAAGCCATTCGAATGCTACGCCTGATCCAATGATCTAGATCCACGCAAAGCTGATAGCAGTTGGCAATACCAAAGTAATTAATCCAGCCCCTAAATATACTGACTGGTTTTGAAGATCTCATTCGCTAGTAGTTAACATCTAATGGGGCATCTATTGAATCACTGTTCTGGCTAAACAAACCGAACCAGTCTGCGCTACCTGAGTCTGACCTGCATCAAGCCTAACCCCCATTGGGTACGTTATTCTGAACGTACTTACCAAGGAGAGATACATGTCCATCGAAGCCCATGACCTGCACCATGATTTTCCTGAACTGAGCGAGCAGATTCGTGATTTGAAAATGACTGACCGTCATTTTGCCAAGCTGTTCGATGAATACGATGAGCTGGACAAGGAAGTGCGCCATATTGAAGAACAAAAAGAAGCGGCATCGGATGAGCGCCTTGAGCAATTGAAAGTGCGCCGCGTTGTTCTGAAAGACGAGCTCTATGCCATGCTGAACCAAGCCGCTGCCAACTCCTGATATCACTGGAAAAGGTCACCAGTAGTTGCTGAAGGCAGTGTAAAAACACTTTTCAACGACCGTTTGACGCCTCGCACTTGCGAGGCGTTTTTAGTTTTACTGACTCTGGTTTTACTGATCCTGGTTTGACGTGCTTATGTTTCGTGATCCCGCCCGGGTATTTCCAAAGACTGACAAGGTTTATTGCTTCCTGCTTGGGCAGAATCAGTATCGACCCCATCGTCTGCTGCAGTCGATAGCCGGGTCAATGCTCGCAGCCGTTTACGGGCGGCTCGGCGTTCAGCAAAAAAAGCTGACAACATCTGGCCACAGGCTTCGGCCAGTACACCGCTCTCAATCTGGAAAGTATGATTAAAAACAGGATGGGTGGGTAACTGCATCGCACTGTGAACAGCACCGGCTTTGGGTTCAAACGCCCCATACACCAGACGCTCAATACGACTGTGAACCAACAAGCCATAACACATGGTGCACGGTTCCAGCGTGACATAAAGACAAGCACCACTGAGGCGGTAATTACCGATGGCGGCGGCCGCTTCACGTACGGCCAGCATTTCGGCATGGGCACTTGGATCCAGATCGGTAATCTGGCGGTTACGTCCACGGCCTATCACTTTGCCATCCAGCACCACGACAGCCCCAACAGGTACTTCGCCGTCATCAGCCGCTTCTTGCGCCAGCGCCAGCGCCAGCGCCATGGCTTGTTCATCCCTGGTAATTATCTGCTGTGGCAACATCTATATCTATCCACCCACTAAAATGGGCGGCATGATAACCGCCACTCAATCGAAAGCCAGTGCCGTTTTGAAATGACGCTTTTCGCTTTCAAAAACCCGTTTTAATACGGTTTGTGCCAATAAACCACTGATCGCCCCCACCATCCCGGCAACGGTCGACAGAATAGCTTTGGAGATACCTGCTGCCATGGGCTTGGGGCTACCCGCTCCCATTTGTACCATCACATCAAACACTTCAATCATGCCAGTCACGGTGCCTAACAAACCCAAAAGCGGACAGATGGCAATAAACATCCGAATGGTGCTGAATCCCGAGTCCAGTCCCATCGTCAGATTGGCAATCAGCTCCTGATGGATTTGTTGCGATGCCCAGCTATGCTTGTTGTTACGTGCTTGCCATTCCTGCAACGCTGCCGAACGACGTCTCGGATGCACAGCAAATACATACAAAATACGTTCGATCAGATAGGCCCAGAGCAAAAAGATCACCCCCATAATGGGGTACACCACCTCGCCACCGCGTTCCAGAAACAGGATTACTTCTTCCATCGCCCAATATGCTCCGGCGTTTATTTGAAGTAATCAGATTATCTCTTTTCGAGATAAGGAAAAGAAGCAATTGATCACAGCTTGAAGAGCGTCATGTCTGATCACAAATTAATCAAATCGTCATTACTCTGTCACTGAAACTGTGATGCAATTCCACCGTTAGCCACCGGATTTTTTCACCGTAAAACCCCGTTTGCTCAGCTCGGAGACTAGCAAATCCCGCTGCTCTCCCTGAATTTCAATCACGCCATCCTTGAGTACTCCACCTACGCCACATTTTTTTTTCAACTCTTTGGCAAGCGTCTTGAGTTCGGCACCGACCAGCGGAACACCGGTCACCAGGGTAACCACCTTACCGCCACGTCCTTTGGTCTCACGTGCCACTCTCACAATGCCATCGCTCTGAGGTTGCTCCGGTTCACCGCAGCAACACTGCTCAATAGGTTCCCGACAGTCCGGGCAGGTACGCCCGAATTCGGTGGAATACACCAGTCCACCACTGCTTTGTTGTTTGGCCATGTTATTTCCCGTTGTTGCTGCCGCAACGCTAAATCATTCGTGCGCTTTCGGCAAATCAACTCGTCACTGACAAAGTAGCACCAGGCAAAGCCGTCACAGGCAAGGTAAAGGTGACCAGTGTTCCCATTCCTGGCTCGCTTTCTATATCCAGTACGCCGCTATGATTGGACATGACGTTGTAAACCACAGTGAGACCCAGCCCGGTGCCCTTGCCGATTTCTTTACGGGTAAAAAACGGATTGACGGAACAACTCAAATCATCGGCGTTCATTCCCACCCCTGAATCTTTGATATATACGCGTACCTTGTCATCCACCTGCTCGGCAGCCACTTCGATTCTGCCAGACCCATCGATCGCATCACGGGCATTATCCAGAATATGACGAAACGCCAGCCGGATTTGGCTGGCCACGCAATCCACCTTGGGAATACCACTCATCATGACATCCAGGAGAATGTGCTCATCATGTTGAAGATCCAGTTCGTCGATGGCTTGGTGCATCAATTCAGCCAGGTCGGCGCGCTGCCTGGTTTGCCCTTCCTGACTCGCAAAGGTTCTCAATTCCGCCACGATATTACGGACTCGCTCCAGACTGGACTGGGAGGCTTTCACCAGATCCGGGGCATCGTCACGAACAAAGCCGAGATCAACCGTGCGTCTCATCGCCTCCAGAGACTGACGGATCGCCGAATCGGAAATAGAGTGCTCTACCGATTGATACAGGTCTGCCAGCTCTATCAGCTCGGTCAGATATTCACTAAGAGAGGCAATATTGCTGTAAACCACTGCGATCGGATTGTTGATTTCGTGGGCGATGCCAGCGGCCAAATGACCGAGTGACGCCATTCTTTGCGCCTGCAACAGCAGCCGTTGCGTACGCTGCAGCTCATCAAAGCTTTGCTGCAACTGACTATTACTATTCTTCAATTCCTGAGTGCGAGCACGAACCTTGTCTTCCAGTTTGTCGTTCAGTTCGCGGGCTCGTCTTTCTGCTTGCCGACGGCGCTGCATTTCAACATCGACGGATGCAAACAGGCTGTTGATCTTGTGTACCAACTCTTGCAGCTCTCGCAGATTGGCCTTGCTTGCCAGCGGTGCTTTCAGAGCATTGTCGGGGTCAAGGTCCTTGATCAGATCCGTTAGTTCACGGAGTGGGCGAGTCAGACGAAGCCGCAAGATCACCACCAATACCAGCGCCAGCAATACGTTACGCGCCACTTCCATGGCTACGGTAATGGCAGCCCGCTCTCGAAACCCGGCGTGAATGGCACGCTCATCGATCCAGACAGTCAGAGTACCCACTCTTTCAAGACGCTGCTCAGCGAGATTATTGCCAAACAGACCCACCGTTTTTTCAACCAGATAAGTATGTATTGGGCCGCTGACCAGCTCCTCGGCAGACAAACCACGCCGCTGGTTATACCCGGACAAGTCATCTTCAACGTAAACCGACACGATGGAGCGATTCAGCATCAAGCCCTCAAAAATCAATTGAATGGCCGTGCTGTGGTACTGCTGTAATGCCAATGCCAGCTGGCCACTCTGGTAACCCAGCAAGGCATCGAGATTGGTATTGAAGCGCTCTTTTTCTACCTGATGGTCTATACGTATTTGCGCTGCGCTGAACAGCACCCCAAATACAAGGCTGCACATCAGAATGTAGAGTGTCAGCTTACTCTCTGCCGAGGGAGATTGAGAAATCACAGTTGCCCTTGCCTGATCCCGAGGGGTTCTACCTGAGTATAGCCGCCTCCGGCAGAGCTGCTACAAACGGGTACCAAACAGTACAAACCCCCATATCAGCAGGCGCTTCCTAATCTAACGGCAAGGCACTGCGGTCGATCACCTTGCGCATCACAAAGCTGGAATGCACACCGCTCACTCCTTCTATACGGGTAAGCGTACCGAGCAACAGTTGTTGGAAGGCTTCCATATCACTGACGATCACCTTGAGTACGTAATCAGCCGACTGACCCGTAATCAGATAACATTCCAGCACTTCCGGGCAGGCATCAACCGCCGATTCAAAGGCGGCAAAGCGCTCTGGTGTGTGTTTATCCATACTGATGTGTATCAGCGCCAGCAAGTCCAGACCCAGCTTTCTGGCACTGACATGGGCACGGTAACCCTCAATAACGCCGCTGTCCTGCAATGCCTTGACGCGACGCGAACAGGGCGATGGCGATAACCCGACCTTGTCGGCCAATTCCAGATTCGACAAGTCACCCTGCTGTTGTAACAGCGCCAGAATGTGTTTGTCTGTCCGATCCAAAGGCACAATGGCGGCGCGAGAAGATGTACTCATAAAAGGCACCTATTACTACGTTAAAAAACAAACCAGCAATTTATCACTAAAAAATTAACAAATACCGCAATAATAAAAAACAAAAACCTGCTGAATAGCAGAAATTAACAATCTTTATGCTCGCGCTTCGCTCTACACTGTATCCAGTTTCATTACAGCACGCTGAGTCCCAGCACGGAGCCATCATGAGCCACCATCAATACAGCAACCCGGACTTTAATCCGGAAAAATACCCTCGCTTTCCGGTCATCCGGAAAACGGATCGCCGCTGGCCAAATGCGGAAATCCGGACAGCTCCGCTGTGGTGTTCTGTGGATCTGCGTGATGGCAACCAGGCACTGATCGAACCCATGAACGTGAGTCAGAAGCAGGCCATGTGGCACCTGCTGGTCAACATGGGCTTCAAAGAAATCGAAGTCGGTTTCCCAGCGGCCTCGCAGCCAGATTTTGACTTTGTACGTTGGTTGATCGAAGAAAACCGCATCCCCGATGACGTCACCATTCAGGTGTTGGTGCAGGCCCGTAATGATCTGATCGAACGTACTTACGAAGCACTGGATGGTGCCCGTCGTGCGGTGGTGCATGTGTACAACTCGACCTCGCCGGTACAGCGCAAGAAAGTCTTTAATCTTGATAAAGCCGGTATTGTCGATATCGCCCGCCAAGGTGCAGCCAAGGTGCAACAGGTCGCACGGGATTATCCGGCGACCGACTGGACCTTTCAGTATTCTCCGGAAAGCTTCTCCAGCACCGAAGTCGAGTTCGCGGTTGAAGTCTGCAACGCCGTGATTGAGGTGTGGCAGCCGACGCCGGAGAAGAAGATCATTCTTAACCTTCCGGCTACCGTCGAATCGGCCATGCCCAACGTCTTTGCCGACCAGATCGAATGGTTTTGTGATCACGTCAACCAGCGTGATAGCGTGTTGGTCAGCATTCACACCCATAACGACCGGGGCTGTGCAGTGGCCGCTGCGGAAATGGCGATTCTGGCAGGTGCAGACCGTATCGAAGGTACCTTGCTCGGTAATGGCGAACGCACCGGCAATATGGATATCGTCACCATGGCGATGAACCTCTATAGCCAGGGTATTGATCCACAGCTGGATATCAGCATGGCCGACGACATTATCAGCACGGTCGAGGCCTGCACCAATATCAAAACCCATCCGCGCCACCCCTGGCTGGGTGAGCTGGTATATACCGCCTTTTCCGGCAGCCACCAGGACGCCATTCGGAAATGCCTTGCTGCACAGACAGAAAATGAACCATGGGATATCGCTTACCTGCCTATCAATCCGGAAGATATTGGCCGTAGTTACCAGTCGGTGATTCGAGTCAACAGCCAGTCCGGCAAAGGGGGGGCCAGTTATTTGCTGGAGCAGGCCATGGGCATTACCTTGCCGCGCTGGGTACAAATTGAACTGGCACAGCCGGTTCAGGCGCTCGCCGAACGCAGCGCCAGCGAATTGCAAACCGACGATATTGTGCGCTTGTTCCGCCATACCTTTATGACCAGCCATGGCCAGTTGCAGCTCGACAGCTATACCCTTGAAGGCAGCGGTCACCAGAGCGCCGTGCAGGCTTGCCTCAACGATGGCAGCAACCTGGTCAGTTTGCATGGTCACGGCAACGGTGCCATCAGTGCCTTTACCGATGCTATTCACCGTGCCCTGGGCGTGGCCGTACAGATCGTGCAATTTGATGAACAATCAGCAGGCGAAGGTTCAGATGCCGGTGCCGTGGCGTTTATTCAGGCCAATATCAATGGCCAGCGTTATACCGGAGCAGCAGCAGATGAAGATACTCTGAGCGCCAGTATGAATGCCATCTTGGCGGTCGTGAATCAGTCGCTGAAACAACAGTAAAGCCACCTGTCCTGCCTTCACGCTGATCTGACATCCGTCAGGTCAGCGTCTTCCGTTCTTGCTGGTGCTGTTTGCTGAACTAGGTTATCCACGTCCTCTGCGTACTTGCCTTTTAGACCCAGCCTTGAACACCCAGTCTTGAACACCCTCCTTTGAATTTTAAATCCTGCTTTTTCATGATTGCACTGCTGCTTCCCAAGCCTGGCAATTAGGTCAAATTCACCAACAGACCGTTTCTTTAGACTTAAGTCGATACCACCGAAGCGTACAGACTGCTCATTTGGCCATATCATTTGGCGCGTATTGGCACAAAAAAGACACAAAATACGCCATTTAGTTTTACACCTTTATACAACCGGGATTTCACCATGGCTACAGATTCACGCATGCTCTGCACGGCACTCCGCAATCGACTGATGTCTGCTGCGGACGCCGCCGCCCTGATACCCGCTGGCAGCACCGTCGGCATGAGCGGCTTTACCGGCGCGGGATACCCGAAAGCCATTCCTGCCGCCCTGGCCGAACGTATTGAACAACTGAACAACGCTGGTGAAGAGTTTCGTATCAACGTCTGGACCGGCGCCTCTACCGCCCCGGAACTGGACGGCAAGCTCGCCGCTGTCAACGGCATCAATATGCGCTTGCCTTTTCAGTCGGACCCTATTTGCCGTGAGAAAATCAATAACGGCAGTATGGACTACATCGATATTCACCTGTCCGAAGTGTCCCAGTACGCCTGGTCCGGCTTTCTCGGCAAAATGAACATTGCCGTGATAGAAGTCAGTGGCGTTCTTGAAGATGGCCGCCTGATTCCGTCATCAGCCGTTGGCAACAACAAGACCTGGATAGAACAGGCAGATCAGGTGATTCTGGAAGTCAACAGCGCCCAGAGTGCCGGTCTCGAAGGCATGCACGATATTTATTACGGCACCGCCCTGCCGCCATATCGCAAACCGATTATGATCAGCCAGCCCACCGACCGTATCGGCGAACACTACCTCCATTGTCCGGCAGACAAGATCATTGCAATTGTCGAAACCAGTGCCCCCGACCGTAACTCGCCTTTTAATCCACCGGATGATATTTCTCGCCGTATCGCCAGTCATATTCTGCAGTTTTTTCAGCAGGAAATTGCCATTGGCCGCATGCCCAAAGAGCTGCTGCCCATACAATCCGGGGTTGGCAATATTCCCAACGCCGTATTGGAAGGCCTCGACGCTGGCCCCTTCAAGCAACTGAGCGCATTTACCGAAGTGATTCAGGATGGCATGTTGGCGATGCTGAAATCCGGCACACTGACAGCCGCCTCGTCGACCGCCTTTTCGCTCAGCCCTACGGCAATGGCAGAGTTGAATACCAACATCGATTTCTACCGCCAGCGTATTATCTTGCGGCAGCAAGATATCAGTAACCACCCGGAACTGATTCGACGCTTGGGAGTGATCGCCATGAATGGTCTGATCGAAGCCGATATCTACGGCAACGTCAATTCGACCCATATTATGGGCAGCCGCATGATGAACGGCATCGGAGGATCTGGCGACTTCGCCCGTAACGGCTACCTGTCGATTTTTGTAACGCCGTCCACCGCCAAAAATGGCGCGATATCCGCCATTGTCCCGATGGTTTCCCACGTCGATCACACTGAACACGACGTCAAGATTCTGGTCACGGAACATGGTCTGGCAGACCTGCGTGGTCTGTCACCCAAACAGCGGGCGCACCAGATTATCCAGAAGTGTGCCGACCCGGCATTCCGCCCGGCATTGATGGACTACTTTGAACGGGCCTGCGCCAGCGGGCGCGGGATGCACACTCCGCACTTACTCGGTGAAGCATTGAGCTGGCACCAGCGCTACGAAGCCACTGGGCACATGTAAGACGACCTGGCGGAGGTCAGGGTTGATGTCTGCGGGGTTGTAACGACAGCCATTCTGCCGCAGACATCCAGCTATCTTCAGGCAAGCCAAGTGATAACGCCAACTCAACCAAACCGTGTAACCAGCTGCAGCCATTGGCCTGAGGCATTCTTCCCGTTCTGGCTACCGGATGATTACGGAACCCCAACACCTGGCTGTGTTCGAGGTGCAGACGGCGAAAATGACCGATAAACACCTCCGGGCGCATATCGCACAAGACCAGCCGTTGACGCACCCGCTCCGGGAACAAACCGTCGATGATCTGGCTATCTATCTGGCAACCAGCCTCGGTAGAATCACGGGCATAACGAAACCGCCCAGGCTCCAGTACATAAACCAGTGAATGCGGGCGCTGAAATTGTTGCAGCCGCTCACTGATCCTGAACGCCTGTTGCAACGACAGATAACCACAGGCCACCAGCTGGATTTCTGCCGCGCAATGCCCCCGCAGACAACTAGCACCATGAGCCACCAGTTGCTCCGCCATGGTCGGCGTCAACAGTGAATCGACCCTGCCATCCGGTATCACCAGTTGCATCACCACACCCGACTCACCATAACAGGCTTTCAACGCCGCCAAGGCGGTGTTGCCATCCGGTATTAACAAAACCCGTACCTGATCAGCACTTTGCGACAGCAAGGCTTCGGTCATCTCCGGCGCTGCAGCATCATGGCGACTGACTAAAGGTAATCCGGCCCAAGGCGCTGGTTCATCATCCAGTTTTTGCCGCCGGGCGAAGGCAACGGTTTGCAGCAGTGGTTCCAACATCGCCAGGCCAGCGGATTCATCAGTTACCAGCAGATTGATGCCCATCTGGTTGCCCAGACAGGCGTTAGCCAGTAATTCGCCCTCATGGTGGTGCAGCAACGCACCGGCGGTTCCATCGGCACGCGTGCCCAACCGCTCGTGGCTGATCGGTAATACCTCGTTGGTCGCACCAACATGGCTTGCCAGCCGTGGCCGTAATGCCGGATTGATTTCACAAATATCGGCAAAATAACGATCCAGCAACGGTAGCACCTCATGGTCGCCACTCTGCCAATGAGGATCCGGGCGATTGACCGTTACCATAAACGGCCGCAGCGGCCGCCGTGGTTGGCGTAATACTGCGGTTGCCACTGGCCAATCGGTAACGGTTGTGAGCTCATGTGCCGCAGCCGTGGCTGGCTGACAAGCCAACGTGATCAGCGGTAAACATTTCAACTCACCCATTGATTGATGCCATTCAGCTTCTGCTTCCAATAACGCACAGGCAATAGTGACAGGTCGGTTATCAGCCAGCGAACACAGCACCTGACTGGCGTTCGTTCCAGTTGCAGGCACTTTTTTGGTCTCACCCACCCACACCGGAATCAACACACCGCAATCCTTCCGGGACCACCAGGATAGTGTGCGCGTCAGGCGTTCCAGCTGCTCGCTGGCATCCCCTGCCAATACCAACACTGCCACTTCCCCCGGCAGTGGTTGATGAATGGCTTGTGTGACCAGCGTATCCAGAGGAGCCCTGGCACCGACCAACTCGGGTGAGATCCAGGGGCCGGGCAAAATCTGTTGTTCGCTATCACCGGCAAATTCCTGAGCAAATCGTGCCCAACCAGCCGCCGTTAACGGATAGCGCTGTTGTCGGGAACGATTGGCAGCACCGGTGAGTAACTGCCAGATTTCCAGAGCAGCACCCATTCCAGGCAGTGCCGATAACCAGTCACGGCGCATACCGGTCAGATGATTTAACAACATGCCCGCAGCCACCAGCCGCATCAATACCTGCCACTGAGCCGACGAACCGGGCGTAGCCAAAAACTCCGCTTGCCGCTGCAAACCGGGAACACGGGCATCCAGGCTATTCGACAGCCGTTCGGTCATCAACAGGGCCTCAGCCACACGCTGCGTTGGGATTGAGCATCCCACTCGAACCAGTGCACGGCATAGCCGGTCGACATCCGGGCTGACATTCACATTGCCACCCGCCTCTCTGTGTACCACTCGCTCATGCGCCATCACGCTCTCCAGACCAGTCATTGGTAACCGTTAGGGGCATATCCACCTGTCGCAGACACAGAAAAAACGAGGTAAAAACCGACAAAAAATGCCGTTTTAAAGAGATCAATACGTATTTGATGTGAATCGATTTTTAACGCTGTCGTTTCAGGGGGCAACAAGTATCAGATGCTTACACTAGTCTAGGAGCAGCGACGATCTGGCGTATTGCCATGAATCAACGGCCGTTGTATCAATAATCGGGATACCGCAGACATAAAAAAACCGCCCGAAGGCGGTTTCAGGGTTCAGTCAGACGGATGTCCAGGCTGAACCGGGAGTTTTACAACAGCAGCAATCAGGCTGGCTGCTCAACACCCTTCATGGTCAGCTTGACGCGACCTTTTGGATCAACGTCCATGACGTGCACGTTCACCATCTGACCTTCTTTCAGGTAGTCGGTGACGTTTTCAACACGCTCTTCACTGATCTGAGAGATGTGCAACAGACCGTCTTTGCCTGGCAGAACGGTGATGAAAGCACCAAAGTCGACGATTTTGCTGACCTTACCTGTGTAGGTAGTGCCCACTTCGATATCGGCAGTGATGGCTTCGATCATGCTGCGAGCCAGATCAGAAGCTTCTTTACCCGCTGCGAAGATCTTGATTTCACCGTCATCATTGATGTCGATAGAGGCACCAGATTTCTCGGTAATGTCACGGATGGTCGCACCACCCTTGCCAATCACTTCACGAATTTTGTCGGAAGGGATCTTCATGGTGCTCATGGTCGGCGCATTTTCTGCCAACGTCGCACGCGGCTCAGCGATCACGGCATTCATCTGACCCAGAATATTCAGACGTGCCGCCTTGGCTTTCTCCAGAGCAATCTCCATGATCTGCTCGGTGATGCCTTCGATCTTGATATCCATCTGCAAGGCAGTGATACCTTCGTCAGTACCGGCTACCTTGAAGTCCATATCACCCAGGTGATCTTCGTCACCCAGAATGTCAGTCAGGACGGCAAACTGTTCGCCTTCCTTGATCAGACCCATGGCAATACCGGCAACCGGTGCCTTGATCGGTACACCCGCGTCCATCAGTGCCAGCGATGCACCACACACAGACGCCATGGAAGAAGAACCGTTGGATTCGGTGATTTCAGACACAATACGAATGGTGTAAGGGAATTCGTCTGCTGCAGGCATCATCGCCTGGATACCACGACGGGCAAGACGACCATGACCAATTTCGCGACGACCTGGTGTGCCCAGACGGCCTGCTTCACCTACAGAATACGGAGGAAAGTTGTAATGGAACAAAAACGGATCGTCCTTGGTGCCGTGCAGGAAGTCGATCATCTGTGCATCACGGGCAGAACCCAAAGTGGTCACAACAACCGCCTGGGTTTCACCACGGGTGAACAAGGCAGAACCGTGAGTGGTGTTTAATACACCGGTCTCGATAGTCAGCGGGCGAACGGTATCGTTATCACGACCGTCAATACGAGGCTCACCATCGATAATACGTTTACGTACCACTTCGTACTTCAGCTCGCCCATCATGTCGGCGATGTCGTCAGCGGAGAAGCCTTCTTCGCCTTCTGCTGCAGCCAGTTTCGCAACAGCACTGGCCTTGATAGCGTCCAGCTTGCCGTAACGCTCCATCTTGTCAGACGTGGTATAGGCCTCGCCAATCGCAGTCGCTGTTTCCGCTTTTACCGCTTCGTACAAAGCAACGTTCTTGGCTTCAGCAGCCCAATCCCACTTGCTGACTGCCAGCTCTTCAACCCACTCGCTGATCGCAGTGATCACCGGCTGGAAACCTTTGTGGGCAAACAGTACCGCACCCAGCATTTCATCTTCGGTCAGTTCGTCGGCTTCGGATTCCACCATCAACACGGCGTCTTTGGTACCGGCGACAATCATGTCCAGCAGTGAATCCTGTAGCTGGGTCTGGCTCGGATTGAGGATGTAGCCCTGGTCTTCAACAAAAGCAACACGGGCACCACCGATAGGACCATTAAATGGTACACCCGATACAGCCAATGCCGCAGACGTCGCGATCATGCCGCACATATCTGGATCAACGTCTTTTTCAGAAGACATGACCGTGACGATGACCTGAACTTCGTTCATAAAACCATCGGCAAACAGCGGACGGATTGGACGGTCAATCAGACGGGAAGTCAGGGTTTCTTTTTCCGAAGGGCGGCCTTCGCGCTTCAGGTAACCGCCAGGAATACGGCCTGCGGCATACATTTTTTCCTGGTAATGAACCGACAGCGGGAAAAAATCCTGACCCGGCTTGGTTTTTTTGGCAGCGACAACAGTAGCCAGCACCTGGGTCTTGCCCATGGTAACCAGTACCGCACCATCTGCTTGACGGGCGATTCGGCCAGTTTCAAGGGTGATGGTGTCGTTACCGAGCTGGAATGTTTTGGTATTAGCGACAGGTTTGTTGCTCATGTATTCATTATTCCTGTAAATCAAACGAAGCTGCATCACCGCCGGTGCTTCTAAGCATTGGCCGTTGAACAACGAGCCAGCTTTCCAGCCCTGCTGACAGGGTTGGAATATCGGGTTCCCCGGCGGGAACCAACGACAAATGGTTAGAAGCACCACCGCGTTCTTGCGGGGCTGGCACCACAGTGATAGCAGAATTTAGAGGGAGTATAGACAGCCGCACAAGCGAGCTACAGATACAACAAAAGCCCCGGAGGGCTTTTGCTGCAAGCGAGATTAGCGACGCAGACCCAGACGCTGGATCAGATCCAGGTAACGGTTAGCATCTTTACGCTTCAGATAGTCCAGCAACTTGCGACGCTGGTTAACCATACGAATCAGACCGCGACGGGAGTGGTGATCTTTACCATGCTCCTTGAAGTGACCCTGCAGACCCAGAATGTTGTGGGTCAGCAAAGCAACCTGGACTTCCGGAGAACCGGTATCGCCTTCGGCAGTTTGATACGCTGTAACGATCTCAGCTTTTTTCTCAGCAGACAATGCCATATATAACTCCAACATAATGTGCATCAGGAAAACCTGACGTTAGTAAAGACATCGCTACCGTGCACATTAACAGTAGGATGTTGTTTGCAGACCTGACTAACCACGAGAAAGTCAGGCACCGCGATCAAATCTAACAGCCGTTTCAGCAGATTATTCTGGCATCCGGGACAGCTTCGGGTTGAATAACCCTGGCGGTCGAACACGCCCGTCGCAGATACTGCCAATTCCGAAAAACTGACAAACCCCGAATCAGCGGCCCATAATTGTACTGAAGGTGCCTCTTCGAGGCTAGTACTATGTGTCGGCCACCGCAGGACTTTTCATATCAATGAATGCCGATGAATGTCGAATCAGGATCACTCACTTGCGGCCATCCTACCCAGCCAGGACAACTTGCGCTATACGTCTTCCTGCTCGTCCGACGCCTGGTTCGCCTTATCCTTGTCGCGAGCCTGCCGAATCAGCCCCGTCAGATGGTGGCCACGATCCATGCTTTCGTCGTAATGGAAACGCAACATCGGCGTTATACGCGTCGTCAGGATTCGAGCCAGCTCCGAGCGTAAATAACCGGCTGCATCGTTAAGAATAGCTACGGTTTGCGCCTGAATTTCCTGATCGGTTTCTCCACGGGCACCCATCACAGTGAAATAGATATCGGCGTAACCAAGATCCTTTGCCACCTTGACGTGATTCAGAGTCACCATACCCAGGCGCGGGTCTTTCATTTCAAACTGGATTTTCAAGGCCAGTTCGCGCTGAATCTGTTCCGACAAACGGGAGGTTCGACTGTAATCTTTTGGCATGATTTCTCTCTCTTGCTGCGACTGGTGCGCAGGCTACAGACACCAAAGCCCGGCAAGGCCGGGCTTTGGTCAGGGTTCAGACCCGAGACGCACAACGCGTCTTGTGGATCACAGAGTACGGGCAACCTCACGCACGTCAAATACTTCAATCTGATCGCCTGGGCGAACATCCTGATAGTTCTTCACGCCGATACCACACTCCATGCCCTGGCGAACATCAGCCACGTCGTCCTTGTAACGACGCAACGATTCCAGGTCACCTTCGTAAATCACTACGTTTTCACGCAGCACGCGGATCTTCTTGTTTCTGTGAACCGTGCCTTCGATCACCATACAACCAGCAATCTGGCCGAATTTTGGCGAGTTGAACACATCACGCACTTCCGCAATACCAACGATTTCTTCACGCAGTTCGGGAGCCAGCAAGCCAGCCATCGCCTGTTTCACGTCGTCGAGCAGATCGTAGATCACGCTGTAATAACGCATGTCCAGTCCGCTGTTTTCAACGATACGCCGTGCGGCGTTATCAGCACGAACGTTAAAGCCGAAGACAACCGCGCTGGAAGCCACCGCCAGGGTCACGTCCGTTTCGGTAATACCGCCAACACCGGACGATACAACGTTCACCTTCACTTCGTCCGTTGCCAGCTTCTGCAAGGAAGACACAATGGCTTCCAGCGAACCGCGAACATCGGTCTTCAGCACAATGTTGAGCACGGCCTGGGCACCTTCGCCCATGCCACTGAACAAGGCATCCAGCTTGGCTGCCTGCTGATGTTGATGAACCTGCTCCTTGGCCTTGTTTTCACGATATTCAGCCACTTCACGGGCTTTTTTCTCGTTCTCAACCACCATGAAGCTGTCACCAGCATCTGGTGTGCCATTCAGACCCAGAATTTCAACCGGAATCGATGGGCCAGCGGCATCAACCGGTTTGCCGTTTTCGTCCAACAAGGCACGAGCACGACCATAACAGGTGCCTGCCAGTACGATATCGCCTTTCTTCAGCGTACCGTTCTGTACCAGCATGGTAGCTACCGGACCACGTCCCTTGTCGAGACGGGATTCGACGATGACACCGCGTCCAGGGCCCTCAAAGTGTGCTTTCAGTTCAAGAACTTCAGCCTGTAACAGTACCGCTTCGAGCAACTCATCGACACCCAGGCCGGTATGCGCAGAAACAGGAATAAACGGCACATCACCGCCCCAATCTTCTGGCAAAACACCGCGAGCCGACAATTCGTTCTTGACGCGATCGACGTCCGCCCCTTCCTTGTCCATTTTGTTAATCGCAACCACCAGAGGAACACCAGCGGCACGAGCGTGCTGTACCGCTTCTTCTGTTTGCGGCATAACACCATCATCGGCGGCGACAACCAGAATCACCACGTCGGTTGACTGCGCACCTCGGGCACGCATCGCCGTGAAGGCGGCGTGTCCCGGTGTATCCAGGAACGACACCATGCCGTGATCCGTTTCGACGTGATAGGCACCGATATGCTGGGTAATACCACCGGCTTCACCAGCAACAACCCGTGTGCGACGAATATAGTCGAGCAACGAGGTTTTACCATGGTCAACGTGACCCATAACAGTAACCACTGGCGCACGAGGTTTTGCTTCACCCTCGTAGGATACGGAGTCAGTCACGTCTTCTTCCAGCTGGTTATCAGAGATCAGCTTGGTCACCTTGTGACCCATATCTTCGACCAGCAGGGTCGCGGTGTCCTGATCCAGAGTCTGGTTGATGGTCGCCATCACGCCCATACCCATCAGAATTTTGATCACTTCACCGGCTTTTACACTCATCCGGGATGCCAGTTCCCCCACCGTAATGGCTTCTGGCAATTCAACTTCACGAATAACCGGAGCGGTTGGACGTGTAAAGGCGTGTTCATTGTTGTTTTGCTGCTGTTGACGGCTACGGCTGCCCTTGCCTTTTGGCTTGCTGCGACGACGTCCGGCATTCTGGCCACCATCGGCATCCATATAACGGCTGTCTTCGCGGGTATCCGAGCGTTTTTTATCAACCACCTTGCTTTTCTTGCGATGCTCTTCCTGACGTTGCTGAGCCGCTTCCGCTTCAGCGCGTTTCTGGGCTGCATCTTCTTCTGCCGTCAACGGCTTCGCTTTGGCTTTCGCAGTCGCTACCGGCTTACCCGGACGAGGGGCACGGTCATCGCGCTTGGGCTGCTGGGCAGGTGCTGGTTCTGTCTTGGCCACTGCTGGCTTGGCACGAGCAATACTCGCTGCCTTGGCGGCCGCAGCGGCTTTCGCGGCGGCGGCTTCTTTTGCGGCTTTTTCAGCGGCGGCCTTGGCAATACCGGCCTTCGAATCCGCACGCGGTGCAATACTGACTCGCGCGGTTTCTGTAATTGGCTTGCTGGCAGCTTCGGCTTGGGCACGAGACTCTGCTTCTGCAGCATCACGCGCTGCGCGAGCAGTACGCTCTTCAATCACACGTCGTTCTGCAACTCGGGCAGCATCTTCTGCTGCTTTGGCTTCTGCAGCCAGACGTTCAGTTTCTGCCTGGCGTGCCGCTTCAATGTCCTTATCCATGTCATCGCGTTTGACGTAAGTCCGTTTTTTGCGCACTTCAATAGAAACGGCTTTCTTGCCACCCTGACCGGTTTTCAAGGTGGTTGTCACCTTGCGCTTCAGAGTGATTTTCTGGGGTGCCAAATCCGTTGCATCGCCATGGCTTTTTTTCAAAAAGGCCAACAAGCCTGCTTTTTCATCGTCCGACACCCGTTGTTCTGCTGCGGTCTGTGGCAGGCCCGCTTCTTTCATTTGGGACAACAAGCGGTCTACGCTGGTCCCCACCACGTCGGCGAGTTCTTTAACTGTTACTTCTGCCATACGTTTCTCCTATGCCGAGTGAGTAGATTAATCATTGCCCTCAAACCAGGGCTTGCGTGCGGTCATGATGAGGTCCGCCGCTTTCTCCTCGGTCATATCCTCAATGTCCATCAGGTCGTCAATGGATTGCTCGGCAAGATCTTCCATCGTACAGATACCTTTACTGGCCAATACCAGTGCCAGGTGTTTTTCCATGCCCTCCATTTCCAGCAGGTCTGCTGCTGGCTGCGACTGTTCGAGCTTCTCTTCCGAGGCAATTGCCCGGGTCAGCAGCACGTCTTTGGCGCGAGTACGGAGTTCATTTACCATATCTTCATCCAGCTCTTCGATTTCCAGCATCTCGTCAATCGGGATGTAGGCAATCTCTTCCAGCGTGGTAAAGCCTTCTTCAACCAGCAACACCGCAAAGTCTTCATCGATGTCGAGTGCGTTAATGAAGTTATCAATGTAAGCCGACGCTTCCTGATTCTGCTTGGCGGCAGCATCTTCGATCGTCATGACATTGATTGTCCAGCCCGTCAGCTCCGATGCCAGGCGGACATTCTGTCCGCCACGACCGATCGCTTGGGCCAGGTTGTCGTTTTCTACCGCCACGTCCATTGTATTGGTTTCTTCATCCATAACGATGGAGGCAACGTCGGCAGGAGCCATAGCGTTGATGACCAGCTGCGCCGGATTATCATCCCAGAGCACGATATCAATACGCTCACTGCCACCCAGTTCGTTGGTCACCGCCTGCACACGCGCTCCGCGCATGCCAACACAGGCCCCGACTGGATCAATTCGCTTGTCGTTGGTTTTTACTGCAATTTTGGCGCGCGAACCGGGATCACGAGAAGCTCCCTTGATTTCGATCACTTCTTCTGCAATTTCAGGTACTTCGATGCGGAACAGTTCGATCAGCATTTCTGAAATGGTACGACTCAGCATCAGCTGGGGGCCACGATTTTCAGGGCGAACGGCATGCAGAATAGCGCGTACCCTATCCCCCATGCGCATGATTTCCCGGCCAATCAGCTGGTCTTTCGGCAGCAAGCCTTCAGCGTTATTGCCAAGATCAACAATAACGTTGTCGCGGGTCACTTTTTTAACGGTGCCGTTAACAATTTCGCCCACCCGGTGCTGATATTGCTCAACAATCTGGGCGCGTTCAGCTTCACGTACTTTCTGAACAATAATCTGTTTGGCAGCCTGAGCTGCAATACGACCAAAATCCGGATTATCAACCTGAACTTCGTAGGTGTCACCGGGCTGGAGGTTGATGTCGATGTCATGCGCTTCCTGCAAGGTCAACTCGTCCCCCAGGCCTGGCACCACATCGTTGCTCACGACCAGCCAGCTACGATAAGTATCGTAGTCACCCGTCTTGCGATCAATATCAACCCGAATTGTCGCTTCTTCATCTTCGTAGCGTTTCTTCGCGGCGGCGGCCAATGCCGATTCGATGGCCTCAAAAATAACGTCTCGCGATACGCCTTTTTCGTTGGAAACCGCTTCCGCGACCAGGAGAATTTCTTTACTCATCTTCCAGCCTCGCTATGCAACCTTAGTTATCAAAATTGGGAACAATATGAGCTTTTTCAATCAGCTCGACAGGCAGCAGGTATTCGTGGTCATCGACCAGCAAAACAAGATCCTGCTCCTCCATGCCCTGAAGACGTCCTTTGAATTTGCGGCGTCCATCAAAAGGCATACGCAGACGTAATTCGATCATTTCACCAACCGACTGCGTGTATTGATCCATGGTAAACAGGGGACGATCCATGCCGGGGGAAGACACTTCCAGAGTGTAATCCTGGGAAATCGGGTCTTCTACATCCAGCACACTGCCAATCTGACGACTGACGTCCGCGCAATTGTCGACAGTAATCCCGTCTGCATGGTCAATATACACCCGCAACAACGCATGGCGTCCCTGAGCAACAAGCTCAAGACCCCAGAAGACAAAGCCCATTGATTCAACAACGGGAGCCAACATTTCCAGCAAGCGGGCGTCACGTGCCAATATTTTTCACCTCTCAGAAACAAAAACTGGGCACCTAGTGCCCAGCCCGATATTGCTGCCTGACTACCAGACAACAGATCTGCCAAATCTTTACGCCGAACGATACCAATCTTCCGGCATTCGTCACCAGACAGCATCTGACGGTGACGACAGCTACTAAAAAGCCCCTGACATGAGGGGCTTGGGGACAGCTTAAGGCCGACGCATTATAGGGCGTTCAGACCAAAAAAGCGAACAGCATCGCTTTTTCACTAAAGCTGGGTTGGTGCGGATAGCGAGACTCGAACTCGCACGAGCATTGCTCACCACCCCCTCAAGATGGCGTGTCTACCAATTCCACCACATCCGCATCAAGACTTGGCCAAATGAGCCTACTGGTTGGTTTGTTCAACCACAGGCTCATCGGTCGAAGATGCATCTAATTCAGGTGCATCCAAAGCAGGCGCGTATTCTTCCACAAGTGGGGTATCTTTCTCAAGCTTTTCAATCACTTCCTGAGCAGGAATACCAATATTTGCCACACTATCAGCCTTTTGCTTGGCATAAATACCCAATCCTAGACTGGTAACAAAAAAAGCCGCCGCCAGGTAGGCCGTCGTATGACTGAGAAAATTGCCTGAGCCGCTGCTGCCAAAAACCGTTTGCGACGCGCCAGCACCAAACGAAGCACCAGCATCAGCGCCTTTGCCTTGCTGCAACATCACAAAACCAACGATACCAAGTGCCAACAGGATATGAACAACGAGAATGATAGATTCCATACTTTCCTAAGCCGTGCAGATTTTCAGAAATTGGTCAGCATCCAGTGAAGCACCGCCCACCAGACCGCCATCGATATCAGGTTGAGAAAACAATTCTCGGGCATTATCTGCTTTTACGCTGCCGCCGTAGAGAATTTGAGTCGCTTCGGCCAAGCCAACATCACGAGCCGCCAGCTGACTGCGAATAAAGTGATGCACCGCCTGAGCTTGCTCCGGCGTTGCCGTTTCGCCAGTACCGATAGCCCAGACTGGTTCATAGGCAATAATCACCGCTTGCCATTCCGTGGTGTTCAGCTCCGAAAGCAGCAGCGACAACTGCTGGCCAACAACCTGTTCAGCATGACCCGCCTGGCGTTCGGACAGTGTTTCACCAACACAGACAATCGCTTTCAGACCAGCCGTCAGTACACGGCGCGTTTTCGCCAGTACCAGCTCGTTGCTTTCAGCATACAGTGCACGACGCTCGGAGTGGCCAACAATAACGTACTGGCAGCCTACGTCAGCGAGCATGGCGACAGACACCTCACCGGTATAAGCACCGCCATCTTCGCTGGCACAATTCTGCGCACCCACCTGGAGCTGACTTTGTTCAAGCCCTGCAACCACCTGACCCAGATACGGAAACGGCGGACACACCACCAGATCGCGCTCCGGTGCATTCACTGCGACAACGGCATCAAGCCATGCAGCCGTTGTGTCGCTCGCAGCGTTCATTTTCCAGTTACCGGCAATCATCAAGCGACGCACGGGCTACTCCCAAATTCAAAGAGCGCAGATACTATCCAAGAAGCGTCCGCGAAACAAGCCGAAGCGCACATTCACCCGTTCACTCCGGCCACCCAACAAGCAGTCCGTTCAACCATTCAGTCCGCTTTAACTATTCAGTTCAGATTCAACAACAGCAGCCAGTTGCTGTGCCAACGTTTTGGCCAGCATGTCTGTTTCTGCTTCGATCATCACCCGCACCACCGGCTCAGTACCAGACGGTCGTAATAACACTCGACCGCGCCCAGACAGAGTCGATTCAATATCCGCAACGGCTTTTCGAATAGTGACCGAAGTATTGATATCTATCTGTTTACTGCGCTGTACATTAATCATGACCTGCGGCATCTTGCACATGCGCGTGTGCCAGTCGTGTAACGATGTACCGGTTTCCATCAAGGCCGTCAGCACCTGCAACGCAGCCACAATACCATCGCCAGTAGTCTGCACATCCAGTGCCAGCAAATGACCAGACGACTCTCCCCCCAGACGCCAGCCTTGCTCATCCAGTTTTTGCATCACATAGCGATCACCCACCCTGGCTCGCAAAAAGGGGATATCCAGCTCGCGCAGGCCCAACTCCAAGCCCATATTACTCATCAGCGTTCCGACCACTCCACCCCGCAAGCGACCGCTCTGCTGTGCATGGACAGCCATGATATACAACAGCTGATCGCCATCAACCAGTTCACCGCGATGATCCACCATCACCACCCGGTCACCATCACCATCAAAGGCAATGCCCAGGTCTGCACTTTCTTCCAATACCCGGCGGCGTAACAATTCTGGTTCGGTCGAACCCACATCACGATTAATGTTAAATCCGTCTGGCTGATTGGCCAGCACAACAATCTCAGCTCCCAGCTCAGAAAATACCGCCGGCGCTATCGCATAGGTTGCACCATGAGCGCAATCCAGCACAATTTTCAGGCCACGCAAATTCAACGAACTGGCGGTTCCCTTACAGAACTCGGTATAACGTCCGGCCGCATCATTGATCCGTACCGCCTTGCCCAACTGCTGTGAATCAACACAAACCATGGGCTGCTGCAAATAGTGTTCAATGGCCTCCTCCGTCGCGTCAGGCAACTTCTGTCCCAGCCCGGAGAAGAATTTGATACCATTATCGTAATAAGGGTTGTGAGAAGCGCTGATGACAATCCCGGCCTGGGCACGAAACGTCCGGGTCAAATAAGCGATACCCGGCGTGGGGATTGGTCCCAACAAGGCAATATCAACCCCGGCTGCAGACAACCCGGCTTCAAGCGCCGATTCAAACATATAACCCGAGATACGGGTGTCTTTGCCAATCAGGATTTTGCTTTTACCCTGTTGGGAGAACACCTTGCCCGCCGCCCAGCCAAGCCGCATAACAAAGTCCGGCGTAATCGGGGCTTCACCTACCCGACCACGAATACCATCGGTACCAAAATACTGCCTAGCCATGCAGCACTCCCAACGTCGCCGACACTACTTTCATCGCTTCAACCGTTTCCTTAACGTCATGCACCCGCAGAATCCGGGCACCATTCATAGCACAAATCACCGCGCCCGCAACACTGCCCGTCACCCGCTGATTCGGCTGTATTACACCGGTTACTTCAGCAATCATGCGCTTACGGGACAAGCCCGCCAAGATTGGCAGACCCAGTCGGGCAAACTCTTGTAGTCGTCGCATCAATTCAAAGTTGTGTTCGCAGCTTTTACCAAAGCCGAAACCGGGATCAACCAACAGCTGGCTGCTATCGATTCCGGCCGCCAGACAGGCTTGAATTCGCTGCTCAAGAAAGCCGTAGACCTCGTCAACAACAGAGTCGTAATGCGGGGCTTGCTGCATGGAATCCGGCTGCCCTTGCATATGCATCAGGCATACCGGCAAGCCAGACGCCGCCGCTGCTTCGATGGCACCATGCCGCCCCAGCGCACGAACGTCGTTAATCAAATGCGCGCCTGCCACGGCAGACTCAGCCATCACCTCAGCCGTACTGGTATCAACAGAAATAACCACATCGAGCTCTCGGGCAATGGCCGCAACAACAGGCACCACCCGATCCAGCTCTGCCGATGTCGACACAGGATCGGCACCAGGCCGGGTAGATTCACCACCAATGTCGATTATTTCAGCACCGTCAGCAACCAGACGCGCAGCCTGGCGCAAAGCAGCCTCCAGACTGTTGTAGCAGCCACCATCAGAAAAAGAATCAGGAGTTGTATTCACGATCCCCATCACCACCGGGCGAACAAGGGACAACTGGCGTTTACCACATTGAAGAATCACTGCGTTTTTATCCATTCAGATAGCGGAGAACCATCCTGTTTCCACACATGTGTAACTAAACCGGCTCGTCCATCTCCGACCACGGCAAATTGACTCAGGGAAACCTCTGAACCCGTATTGGCAACGTACAAAAACAGAAACAGCCAAAAACAATCAGAAACAGAAAGAGCGGCGACTGCCGCTCTTTAAAAACCAAACAGAAACTGTCAACGATCGCTGGCAGTTTCTCCGGCTGCATCATCATCCGGATCCCGTGCCATATCGCGACTTTCTTCGCTGGCAGGTGCAGAAGGCCCTGAGGAATTGCGGTCATCCCATGACTTTGGCGGGCTCGGCTTACGTCCAGACATGATCTCGTTGATCTGATCTGCATCGATCGTCTCATATTCCATCAAGGCGTCTTTCATCAGCTCGAGCTTGTCACGATTTTCTTCCAGAATGGTCGCTGCACGCTGATAACAACGATCCAGCAGGCCTTTGACTTCAGCATCAATCACTCGCGCGGTATCGTCTGAAAGATGGGACAACTGGCCACCACCTGCCGCTCCCAAATAGCCTTGCTGCTCTTCTTCGGTGTACAGCTGTGCGCCCAGTTTCTCGGACAACCCCCACTTGGTAACATAGTTGCGGGCATACTTGGTCGCACGCTCAATGTCGTTGGAAGCACCTGTCGTAACACCATCCCGACCCAGAGTCATCTCTTCAGCAATACGTCCGCCATAAAGCGAACAGATATTGCTTTCGATACCACGCTTGCTGATCGAATGACGATCTTCTTCTGGCAAGAACATAGTGACGCCTAGTGCCCGTCCACGCGGAATAATCGACACCTTGTAAACAGGGTCATGCTCCGGCACCAGACGCCCAACAATGGCGTGACCTGCCTCATGATAGGCTGTGTTGGTCTTTTCTTTCTCCGACATCACCATGGTCTTGCGTTCGGCACCCATCAGGATCTTGTCCTTGGCTTGCTCGAACTCTTCCATGGTAACGTGATTGCTGTTTGCACGTGCCGCAAACAACGCTGCTTCATTCACCAGATTCGCCAGATCTGCGCCGGAAAATCCTGGCGTACCACGGGCAATCACAGAAGCATTAACATTGTCTGCAACAGGTACTTTACGCATATGCACCTTGAGGATTTGCTCACGGCCACGAATATCCGGCAAACCGACCACCACCTGGCGATCGAAGCGACCAGGACGCAACAGCGCAGGGTCGAGTACATCAGGGCGGTTAGTAGCAGCAATCACAATAATGCCGTCGTTAACCTCAAAGCCGTCCATCTCAACCAGCAACTGGTTCAGGGTCTGTTCGCGCTCGTCGTTACCGCCGCCAATCCCAACACCACGAGAACGACCAACGGCATCGATTTCATCAATAAAGATAATACAAGGTGCCTGCTTCTTGGCCTGATCAAACATATCCCGCACACGGGATGCACCCACGCCAACAAACATTTCGACGAAGTCAGAACCGGAGATGGAGAAAAACGGCACCTTGGCTTCACCGGCAATCGCTTTGGCCAGCAGGGTTTTACCCGTACCGGGCTGCCCCACCATCAAGACACCACGGGGAATCTTGCCTCCCAGTCGCTGGTACTTGCCAGGGTCACGCAGAAATTCAACCAGCTCTTTAACGTCTTCCTTCGCTTCATCGCAACCAGCCACATCTTCAAAGGTGGTTTTGATCTGGTCTTCACTCAGCAGCTTGGCCTTGCTTTTACCAAAGGCCATCGGGCCTCCGCGACCGGAACCGCCCCCTTGCATCTGACGCATGAAAAACATAAATACCGCCAGAATGATCAAAATAGGCAGCGACGCCAGCAGTAACTGGGTAAAGAAGCCCTGCTTTTCAGGCTTTTCACCAACCACCTTGACCTGATTATTCAGCAGAGTATCCATCAGCTTGTCGTCATAAGCTGGCAGTACAGTTTCAAACGACTCACCATTGCTGCTGGTGCCGGTAATGTTCTGACCCGCAATCGTAACGCGCTCAACCTGGCCGCTTTCAACAGCAGTGATAAATTCTGAGTACGACAGTTCATTACCACGCCCGACGTTCTGGAAGTTGTTAAACACCATCATCAGGACCGCAGCAATCACTGCCCACAGTACGAAATTCTTTGCCATGGGTGGCACTACCTCTCTATTACAGGCGTATAACGCCTTGATTCTGTCTTAGCTTAGCAAGCATCCACTAGCCACGGAAACCTTTCGCAACAATATAGACCTCTCGAGACCTGGGCCTGGACGCCTTGGGCTTGCGAATCAGCACTTTATCAAAGGATGCACGAAGATCCTTGAGGTAATCATCATACCCTTCTCCCTGAAACACCTTGGCGACAAAATTGCCACCAGGACTTAACACTTGTCGCGCCATATCCAGCGCTAGCTCAACCAGATACATCGCACCGGGCTGATCAATCGAACTCACTCCACTCATGTTGGGGGCCATATCTGAAATTACAAGGCCTACCCGATTGGAACCGATACGTTCCATCAGTACATTAAATACTGATTCCTCGGTAAAATCGCCCTGAATAAAGTCAACCCCTGCTATCGTGTCCATAGATAAAATATCAGAGGCAATCACCGTACCCTGCTCCCCAACCCGCTGCACCACCACCTGCGACCAGCCTCCAGGAGCCGACCCCAGATCAATCACGGTCATGCCGGAGCGCAGCAGCTGATCTTTTTCATCCAGTTCAATCAATTTGTAGCTGGCACGGGTTCGATAACCATCCTGCTGTGCCTTCTGGACATACATATCGTCCACATGTTCCTTTAACCAGCCTGCGCTGGATTTGGATCGTGCCATAGGGGTTTGCCTTCCGGTCAGATATACTCTTGCGTCATACCCTGTTCATCAGGGCAGATTATTTTAACACTCTCACCCGAGGGCCGGACAAACAAATGCCGCTCACCAACGAACAAAAGAAAGCGTATCGCGCTATTGGCCACAACCTGAACCCGGTTGTTACCGTTGCCAGCAATGGCCTGAGCGAAGGCGTGCTCGAAGAACTTAATCGCGCACTCGACGACCACGAGCTGATCAAAATCAAGGTATCCGTGGGCGACAGAGATCTGAAAAAAGCCGTCATTGCCGAGCTGCTCGGAATCACCAAAGCCATGCTGGTACAGCAGATTGGCAATACGGCACTGTTGTTGCGCCGCAATCCACGCGCCAAGATCAACTTGTCTAACCTGCAGCGTGGCGATAGCAAGCCCTGACCCCGCTCTGGCCACGATGCATCGAGATATCGTGGCCTGCTTTTTCCTGTATTAATAAAGATTTACCCGAATTCACAACACGGATCTGGGCGCCAGCATCACCCACACCGCGCCGAGAACACACAGCGCATGCAGTACCATCATCTGCAGCTTCCACCAAGGCATCAGGCCAAAATACAGCAGCGATAACAGCAACATGACCAGTAACAACTGAACCGCTCTTGAGTCCCACTGAAGGATTCGACCAAACGCTGCCAGCACTACCATCAAGGCGGCGACCGCCACCCCCACCGCAACCATCCAGTGCATAACAACCAAACCATGATGGGGGAAATAGCCCTGTTGCTCCAGCAACGGCCGTACCAGCCAGGCACACACCCAAATCCCTCCCAGCCAGAGAGTGCGTAACACCATTAAATAATCCCGAACCACAAGAAACCCTCACCCGACTGGCAAGCTCCAATTTCCGCATGTGTCGCCCTTGATTTCAAGGAACAAAAACAGCTCAGGGAAAAACATCCATGAATATTTGGAATATGACAGCAATCTGTCGATAATAGGCAAAAACAAGGTAGCCAAGAATGACAGACATCCTGATAACAGGCACCGGCCTGTATACCCCCAGCGAAAGCATCAGCAACGAAGAGCTGGTAGCGGCCTACAATACCTGGGCAGAACAACACAACAGCGATAACGCCAGCGCCATTGCCGCCGGAGAAACCAGCGCCGCACCACTCTCAAGCGCCGAATTCATTGAAAAAGCCTCTGGTATCAAACACCGCTACACCATGCACAAACAAGGCATGCTGGACATCAAGCGCATGCGCCCGACTTTTGACCCAACCAGGGAAGGCGAAGAACCCGAAGCCGTCACCATGGGACTGGCCGCAGCACGTGCCGCGCTGGCAGCGGCCAACCTGCAACCAGCCGACATTGACCTGCTGATCGTCGCCTGCACCAATCATCAACGTGCCTACCCATCGATTGCAGTTGAAATCCAGCACAAGCTGGGCTGTTCTGGCTATGCCTACGATATGGGGATCGCCTGCTCATCCGCCACCTTTGGATTGATCAGTGCTTACAACGCCCTCAAAGCCGGAACCGCCAAACGCGCCCTGCTCGTTAATCCAGAATTTGTAACCCCTCAGGTCGACCTGACCTCGCGGGATAGCCATTTTATTTTTGGCGATGTCGCCACAGCAGCGGTACTGGAACCGGAACACCACAATGACAAACAATCCGGCTTCCGAATTCTGGACACCCAACAGCTCACCCGTTTTTCCGATAATATCCGTTGCGACGGCAATTATACCGACCATTGTCAGGACGCCCTGCCCGACAGCCGCCCCTACTTCAAACAAGAAGGACGCAAGGTATTCAAGGAATTGCTGCCGCTGGTCACCGACTTTATAGAACGCCAGCTGAGCCAGAACCAGCTAAGCGCCAGCGATTTGAAGCGCATGTGGCTGCATCAGGCCAACATCAATATGAACCTGTTCGCCGTAAAAAAACTGCTTGGACGGCTGCCGGAAAATAACGAAGCCCCTGTCGTACTGGACGAATTTGCCAACACCGCCTCTTCCGGCTCCATCATTGCGTTCCATCGCCACCAGAATGATTTTGAAGCGGGCGACAAGGGCCTGATCTGCTCATTCGGAGCGGGCTATTCCATTGGCAGCCTGCTGGTAGAAAAATGCTGACTACCCAAAACCACTACACGGACAAGCAGTTAATACCGAGTTGGAATTTTCATTTTCATACCGTGAACACCAACAAGCCGATGCACCAACAAGACACAAAACGCAAATAACCCGAAAACAATAGAAATCTGCCGAATTCATAACCCAAAACAGCCGATTGCTATTATTTCCTTTATTTCAAGTAACCTTCATTAGCGTTAAACAAACCGCTGTGTCATCTTACCCGGCACTTTGAAGAACATGCCATAACAACGAGGAAGCGTGCATGACTCGCCAACATTCTTACGATCGCGAAGCCCTTTTATCTTGCGGTCACGGTCAACTTTTTGGTGAAGGGAACGCCCGTTTGCCATTGCCCAATATGCTGATGATGGATCGCGTCACCAACATCAGCAACGAAGGCGGAAACTATGGTAAAGGTGAAATTGTTGCCGAACTGGATATAGATCCATCACTGTGGTTTTTTGATTGCCACTTTGAAAGCGACCCGGTGATGCCAGGCTG
The DNA here is from genome assembly GCF_044962685.1 of Oceanobacter antarcticus. Classification (NCBI taxonomy): domain Bacteria; kingdom Pseudomonadati; phylum Pseudomonadota; class Gammaproteobacteria; order Oceanospirillales; family Oceanospirillaceae; genus Oceanobacter; species Oceanobacter antarcticus. The sequence continues at coordinate 23,084 of NZ_JBBKTX010000010.1, read as the reverse complement.
TCTCGGACTCGACGCCATGTGGCAATTGGTAGGCTTCTACCTCGGCTGGCGCGGCAACCCAGGCCGAGGCCGAGCACTGGGTAGCGGAGAAGTCAAATTTCGCGGACAAGTCTTGCCGACCGCTAAAAAAGTAACTTATCGCATTAGCATCAAACGCGTGATGGAACAGAAACTGGTCATGGGCATTGCCGACGCCAGTATGGAAGTTGATGGTCGTGAAATTTACACCGCCAAGGATCTTCGCGTTGGCTTGTTTACGTCAACAGAAAATTTCTAGATTATCACAAATATATCAGGGTGAAGACTGAATCACCCTGATATATTTAACCGCCGAGCAAGGCTTAACTAATCACCCCTGCAAGCCCTGGCAACTTGGATCCACTGAAGTTTGCTACACAGGTACCATTTCAGACCATAATCCTCTGACACTTTGATCAAATTTGTAGTGGTGCTTTGTCTGGCAGTATTCATTCTTGACATGACCCAACCGATCTGATCCTCTCTCAAACTAGTCCAAACCATAAATGACATAGGAATAATACCGACATCAATTCCACGCTCATGCGCACCCAACGAAATCACCTTGTCAAAGGTTAAACGAATTAAATCCACATCATCGTGATTAAGAATCTGAACATACAGCAATTCCAACTGATAATATGGCCAGTAAGGTCGAAGAGATGATGACTCAACCAACAGTTGCTCATCCACATACTCGCGATTCAAGCCCTCCCTTTGAGATTTTGCAAGCTCAACAGCAATATCTGGATTAAAAGTATTCAAAAAGGATAGGAAGACAATATCACCACGTGTCACCAAGCCGTGCACAAGCAGAGAAGGCACTGCACCAGCTATTGAAAAAACACCACAAAGTAAAATATTAGCAAACAAGAGAACACGAATAAGTCCTTTTGTTTTTATGCTATTAATTTTCATGCCAGTGTTATACAAGACTAGCTATTTTTTGATGAAAGATAGCCATAACCTTGAGAATAATCAGCATAATACTCTGAATCCACGCCGCCATATTTGATTTCCTTTTCAAAGTCCAGCTGATTCAAAACGATACCGAGAACACGAGCATTGCACGCGCTCAGGCGCTGTAAACTACCCTTAATAACACCATCTCTGGTTGAATCTGCATTTACAACATATATTACAGCATCAACCAGAGTTGATAACAAGACTCCATCACTCACCAACTTGGTAGGCGCAGAGTCAATAATAATTCTGTCGTAGCGATCACTCAAGACATGAAGAATCGATTCAAAGTTTGGCGAACCCAACAATTCAAGTGGATTAGGGGGTAGAGGACCAGAAGGCATTATATCTACTCCCAACTCCGGTATATGGTGAATACACTCATCCAGCTGATCTGGATATGCTACTGCGTTAGACAATCCCTTACTATTAAAAGGAAGAGCTACCTTTCTTGCCAGACTAGGTTTACGCATGTCAGCATCAATAAGAAGTGTTTTTTCTACCTGCCCGTAAGCTTCTGCCAAATTGGCCGATGTCGTCGTCTTTCCTTCTCCGGGAACCGTTGAAGTCACCAAAATAGTTTTAACCGGATGCTCCAGTCCTGCGAGTGTAATATTTGTTCTCAATGAGCGTATCGATTCAGCAAAGCCCGGGGCAGCCTCATCCGAAAATGCACGCACAAGTAATTTATCATCAGGGTCGCTACTCGCAGCACTTTTATATAAGGGAACAATACCCAAAACAGAAGCACCCAGCTTACGCGTAACATCTGAAGCATTCTTGATAGTTGAATTCAAAACTTCCAGCAAGATGATCACCGCAGCCATTAACCCAGACGAGATAATAAATGCCGCAACGGTGATCATTCCTTTTTTGGGTTTGACCGGATATTTTGGCGTCAGGGCTGGATCCGTCAATCGTACTGTAGCGGCCCCCAAGTCACTGGTTTCCGTTGTTTCTCGAATACGGCTAAAAAATGTATCGTAGATCTGCTGATTAGCTGAAACTTCCCTTTTGTATTCGTTCAACTGAAATTCAGCCCGATTGATACGACGAATTTCATCCTTTTTTTGGACAAGCAATGCGTCGAGCGCTTTTTCTTTATTAAGTGCAGCTTGATACTCTGATTCCAAGCCTTTAGACAAGCGTGAGAAATGGTCATCCAGTGCCGTTAATGAAGAATTCAACTCAGACTGTGCAGAAATCATTTTAGGGTGTTTAACGCCATAACGCTTACTGAGCTCATTGACTCGCAAGTCAGCGGAAACCACTTTTTCAAACAGAGAGTTCGTTGAACCGTTCTGTAAGAATGCAGGAATAGTTGACACTCGGTCCAAGGAGGCGGTGCCCATCGCTTTGATCTGTTTAGATGTAGTTTCAAGATCCAAGCGACGACTTCTCGCCTCTGACAATTCAGTCGAAATCGACTGAATTTCCTGACTAACAAGCGAGCCAAGACTACTATCAGGCAGTTCGATCAAATTATTCTCTTCACGAAACGCCTGCAGCTTTCCTTCCGAGCTTTCCAAGGTAGCTTTCATCCCCACAAGACGCTTACTCAACCACGCCGAAGCGTCCTTGTTCACACCAGATTTCGTTTCAAGCTGGATTTCGATATAAGCCTCACCGACTGCGTTTGCAACATTGGCAGCCAAGCTCGGATTAATACTTGTTACAGTAATATTGACTAACTGAGTACGAAGAACAGGCCGAACCTGAATAGCCTCCCAGACCCGGTTTACTGTCTCCTCAAATTCATCAGCTGCGGTTGGAACTGGCGCGCTCTCGCCTGATAAATACTCTCTGAAGGAGAAACTCTTCTCACCGGATGATTTGAACGGATTAAATTCTGTCGAATCAACCAGGCCAAGCTTTTCAGTCACCCTTCGAGACAAATCACGGCTTTTCAGAATTTCAAATTGGGTCAATAAATAGTCAGATGAACGTCCAAATCCTGAATATACTTCTTCAATAGACAAGATCTGAGATTGCTCGATCAACAGTGTTGACGTTGCTTCGTACTGCGGCTTGATTGTAGAAAGCACCAAATAGGTCAGCAATGACACTACTACCCCAAAAGCAATAATCCGGCCGGAATAAGCCAGAACTAGCTTCACATACCGCATAATATCGATAGAAATCTCGGCAGTTTCAGACGATTGACTTGATACCATAACTATCCCTACTCAGAAGAAACTCTGTTCAACAGTAATTACATCACCAGGTCTGACAAAATCAGATAGGCTCAACTTTTCCCGGCCCTTGCCACTCAGAAGTTTACTACTATCTTTACTGGCACTGGTGACATCATGAGTTACAAAAATCTTTTGTCTGGACGCCCGATCAGTAAAACCACCCGCGATAGCAATGGCTTTTTCAATCGTTAACCCTGGAGTGAAAGAATAGTCTCCAGGAGATTCAACCTCACCATTAATATAAATCAGGCGGTATTCCTTGATAGAAATAGACACGCGAGGATCTATAAGATAGCCATTACGCAGAAGAGTTGAAATTTCCTGTTGAAGCTGCGAGGGGGTAGACCCGGCAGCAGACACATCACCAAGAAGCGGAAAACCGATATTACCGGACGGCCCTACAAGAAAATCATCACTAAGATCAGGCTCTCCAAAAACAACTATATGAACCAGGTCACCAGACCCCAAGGTATAGTCTACATTATCAGCCATAGCCAGCGACGGCATAATTAATGCCAACAAGATTGTAAGCAAGCCCCTCATTCGCATTCCTTAAACCTATAAAAAAAGCCCAGCCTTTTGACTGGACCCAACAAGAAGATCGCCATACTAAAGCAACATCTTTAGAAAGCAACCAAAACACTGGCTACCATTATAGTTTGGCTATAATCCAAGCCATCAACATTGCTAGTTCGAGCAGACTTTGTCAAACCAGCTTCGATATCAACCATCTTGTTTGGAGAGTAAACTGCACCAACAGACATATCATTCAATGTGTCTTTCCGATCCGAAAAAGCCGAGACTCCAGCATTTACATAAGTATCAGAGGTACGGCTAAAGCTCGCATCAGCACTCCAATAACTGGAAAACTCATGATCCCAAGACAAAGTAGTGACGACCCGATCAATGAAGTTACCACTGCCAGTGGTTTCTTCTGCACTTTGATTAGAGGAGAAGTTCAATGTGGAATATTCGCGAGGAGACCACGAAGCACCAATTTCCCATGCAAACTTGGTTTGGGTATCCAGATCCGACTGATCAAAGCTGCGAGCAGAGTTACCCACCAATAAGGAACCCGTGGTTTTACCTGTGATATCCCACGACACACCAGCCATCAAGCGAGTTTCTGAACCATCACGCTCCAGTGCTGCAGTATCAGTTACAAAACTGGTCTCAGCTTGAGAAACTTCAATTTCTGCACGGGTCATCCCACTAATTTTATAGGACAAACGCGCGCCAAGCGTGGTTTTGTCATGTTCAAGATCGGCGGTAGACGATTTATTATTTGTATATGACTTGTCGTATACAGTCCCAAAACCGGTCAACTGCAACATCGAACTATCAGCTCCATAAGTGTAGCTACCGCCGAAAGTCGTTTCATCATACTCACTGGGATCAGCAATGCTGGTCGCCTGTGGTCCTTCCAAAGCACCAGTACCACGATCATCATGGCCTTTATTCAAAGACGCATCCAAGGACGCTGAATTTTTTGCCCCTAACTCAAATTCACCACTGGCAGAATAGGTCTGATCGAGGTAATTATCGTTGGAATCGTGATCATACGTGCCATTTTCAAAATCGGCAGCAAAACCCAACAACGTTGCACCAAGATCGACTTCTAGCGCAATGGAAGGTGCCAAACGAGTAATGACGGAACTCACTTCACTGTTTGAATCCTGTAAATAAATATTACTGTTATTCTCGACTTCAGCCTTGATACTAGGCAGCAAAGTCACTCCACTTCCAAGCATGATTCCATCCGGCTGAACTGCATACGCGGCCGTACTCACGGACGCCATTGCAAATAAAGGTAGCTGCCAAGCTTTCATATCGATCCTCTCAATAACTGGCTGGTAAAAGTTTTACGTCTGCCAGAGTCTCTGGCGTCCAAAATCCGAGCAATTATGACTGTTACTTACAGAAATTAACAGTACGGCAACTTTCTAATTGCCTCAAAAATGCATCATTGCGGCGAAATTTTCACCAAGTCATCCTCCTGCAGGAAGCAAAGTCGCCCTTCAATACCTGTGAAGCCACTTACGACACCTACAAAGCGACGGACAATCCAGCCAACCGCAAAGATCCAAGAATATTCCAGACCTAGCATCGGCAAGCTGAAGCTAACATACTCTTTCGGTCTGGAGCCGCGCTACAATAACAGAATCAACCAGGGAAGAAGCATGCCCAATCCCGACAAAAATACCATTCTCTCGGTCTAGCCTTTAAAATTCCCCGCATACCCAAGAAGACTACACACAGGATATGAATAAAACATGAATTGTAAGCAGCCAAATTCACAAGTAATAATCATTCGTAAATTTTTAAAATAACCCAATAGACCAAAGTCTGGATCGGCATCATGCTATTCCACTATATTCACAGTGAGACTCCCCCAAGACCATCAAGATAGCTGATTATCTCTACAATCATGCCACTATCCCTGCCTAGCACTTCATCGAACCAGACTTGTTCAAACCAGGATCACTCCTCTCAGACAAATATTAGTGAACGTGACTTCCAGTAAAACCTTTGAAAAAGGTTAAAAATACAATTTTAACGTCCATCCACAACGACCAATTACGAATATATTCCAAGTCATAATCCACCCGGCCAGACATTTTATCCAGGGTATCCGTCTCACCTCGGTAACCATTAATCTGGGCCCAGCCGGTAATCCCTGGTTTGACCTTGTGCCGCAACATGTAGTAAGGGATCAGTTTGCGGTATTCCTCATTGTGTGCAACCGCGTGCGGTCTGGGGCCAACCACAGACATACGCCCCTGCAACACATTAATAAACTGGGGTAGTTCATCCAGAGAGGTTTTGCGGATAAACGCTCCTACTGGGGTAATCCGGGCGTCGCCCTTGCGCGCCTGAACAACCTTGGCGGAATTTTCCATCACACTCATGCTTCTGAATTTCCACACCTGAATTTTTCGTCCATCCAGCCCATAACGATACTGCTTGAAGATAACCGGACCAGGGGAAGTAAATTTTATCGCCGCAGCAATCACCAGCATAGGCAAGGCAATCACACTTAACACACCCACCGAGAAGACAACGTCAAACAGACGTTTAAGCACATCATTAAAGCCAAATATCGGTGTATCGTAAACGCTAATGGTTTGCATATTACCCACTTCACTGAGCCGGGCGTGCATAAGATTGAACGTGAAAAAATCTGGAATCAAATGTACCGATGCCGTCGTGTCGCCGCAATACTGCAAAATCTCATCAATTCGTTTTTGGGCTTTTAGCGGTAACGCCAAGAAAATAACCTCAAATTCGCCATTACGTGTTCGACTTATTAACTCGGCAATTTGCCCTTCCAGAACCATATCTGGATATTCTTCCAGCACCCTATTATCATTGCGATCATCAAAAAACCCGCCAAATACATAGCCCAGCTCCGGGGTCGACTCCAGCTGGTGCCGCATTGCCAAAGCGCATTCGTTTACCCCAACAATTGCGGCCCGTCGAGTATTGATCCCCTTGGCACGCAAATAGCCCAGTAAACGGCCAAAGCCAAAACGCCATAACATCATCGACACCGCCACCGACAGCATCCAGCCCCCAGTAACTACTCTGGAGAAATCCGATGTTACCTTGGCAAAAAAAGCCAACGCAGTCAGCCCAACACACACCAACACCCAGGCAGAGCCTGCTACAGAGAGAATATGCAGAGCCGACGCACCGCGCCACGAGCGATAGACACCAAATGACTCAGCAACCAACAGGTAGGAAATAGACGACAACAAGCCAGCAGAAAAATAAATAAACGACATTGGCTGACTGTAGGCCCACAAACACAATGGCAACAACCCCAGAATTAGCACGATATCCAACAAGCGAAACAAGGCACCGTAGGTATTTTGATGAGATCGAATCATTCCCTGAGTAATCATTTCATTTTTCTCTGTAACATCACGTAACCCAACTTGCGCAAATCTATCAGAACTGGTCTTTTGTAGCCACCTGCAATTAGTACATTCGTGGCTACGAGCAGGTATAAAAAAGAAGTTTGTGGCCTATGTCCAATCACCGTAAGACCAGCAAAATTATCCAGCCTACACTGCGAACTGTCTATCATTTTAAAAAAATAACACGCAGACTTTCAAAGCAGTCAACTTTGTCACTAATGAGTATTTTTTTGTTATCTACAGACCACATCTATCATAACGACCGATTTATCATCCCGTGTGTGTCAAGTCGATATTTCTACTCTTGCAGTTGGTAACACTGCTTGCAGTCTGGCTTTTAGCGCCTGTTTGGCATCCGCATCGCCATGCACAATCCGAATATCTCCTGGGGGATGGCGCATCCGGGTGGCAAAATTTATTAAATCTTTTTGATCAGCATGGGCACTGTATCCAGACAGCGTGTGAATATTGGCCTGAATCGTTACACGTTCACCATCCAGCACCACATACCCGCCTTCTGGCCCCCAGCGCTGAATATCGCGACCTGGTGTACCACGGGCCTGATAGCCAACAAACAACACATCCGTTCTCGCATCTGGCAATAAGGCTTTCAGGTAGTTAACCATACGGCCACCAGCGCACATGCCACTGGCAGCGATCACAATGGCCGGCCTGCCCGTACGTCGTAAATAACCAACCGTTTGCAGATGTTCTTCGTGGGAGTTGATGGTCAGCAATTGCTCGAACGACAACGGATGACGGCCCCGCTCCAGCCTTCCACGAGCCTCGGCATCCCACAGCTCACTCAGACGACGGTATTGGCGGGTAAACTCAGCCGCAAGCGGCGAATCGACCACCACATCGATATATTCGGATAATGGCGACTGTTGCGGCGAAGACTTGCCAAGCCGATAAAAAATATCTTCCAGCTCGTACAACAACTCTTGCGTGCGCCCAATCGAAAACGCCGGAATCAAAATAGTCCCGCCATCACGCAAACAGCGCTCGAGTAGCGACTGCAAGCGTTTTTGCCGAACCCGGCGACTATCGTGAAGACGGTCACCATAGGTGCTTTCAATCACAAGAGTGTCGGCACGATACGGCGGCTTGGGTGCGGGCAATAAAGGCGAATACGGTGCCCCCAAGTCTCCTGAAAAAATCACCCGCTTACGGTCACGCACTCGACGTCCGTTACCAATATCCAGTTCTATGTAGGCAGAACCCAGAATATGGCCAGCCACCCGAAAACGTGCCCTCACCGGCGCAGAGGAGAATTCGAAACCGGACACATCAAACCATTGATCGTAGGGTAGTGGCACCAGTAACGCTTTCAGGGTTTTTATTATCTGAGCGATAATCGAGCGATTGCGGGTAACTCCCACCTTGAGTGCATCTTCAATAACCATTGGCAATAATTCACAAGTTGCCACTGTGGCATAAATCGGCCCGTTAAATCCGGCAGCCAACAGATAGGGAATACGGCCAACGTGATCAATATGGCAATGTGTGACCAGTAGCGCTCGCACATGACTCACGTCAAAATCGATACGGGTGCGATCCAGCTCCGTATCTGGCCCATCCGACGAAGTCGCCTCTGCCCCCTGGAACAAACCACAATCAACCAGAAGGGACTCACCACTATCGACCGTTAGACGATGACAGGAACCCGTTACTCCCGTAACGGCTCCGTGATGAACAATGTTGCAGTTATAGGTGTCGTTATAGGTGTCGTTGTACATAGCTCCTCCTTGAGATAACGCCGGCTAACTCCGTTAGCTATTTTTAAAAATGACTGCTTTCGAAACTGAATTCAATTCTCTCATGCAGGAGCGGGCTTGCCCGTGCTTGAAACGGATGGATGATCAATGACATCCACCGGACACTGGACGCAAACGCCCTTCTACAGGTTTCCTACCAATCCTCGTCTACCAATTAAGTAATGGTATTGCGTACTCACTTGCAAATCCTGATCGATCAATCAGGCATCACCACCAAATAAATCCCGCGTGTAGACCTTGGCCTCGACATCAACAAGGTCAGGCGACATGCGGTTCGCAACAATCACGTCGCACTCTTGTTTAAACGCATCCAGATCCTGAACCACCCGAGAATTAAAAAAGCTGTCTTCTTTAAGCACAGGTTCGTATACCACAACCTCAACGCCCTTGGCCTTGATACGCTTCATAATACCCTGAATCGCCGACGCCCTGAAATTGTCAGAGTCAGACTTCATCACCAGGCGATAAATCCCCACCACCCTGGGAGTGCGTCGCAAAATCGAATCCGCAATATGATCCTTACGGGTTCTGTTGGCATCAACAATGGCGCGAACCAAAGTACTTGGTACTTCCTGAAAGTTTGCCAGCAACTGCTTGGTATCTTTCGGTAAACAATAACCGCCATAGCCAAACGACGGATTGTTGTAGTGAGTACCAATACGAGGGTCAAGCCCCACCCCTTCGATAATCTGACGGGTGTTCAGGCCGTGCGTCTCTGCGTAGCTATCCAGTTCGTTAAAGTACGCAACGCGCATCGCCAGGTAAGTATTGGAGAACAACTTCACCGCTTCCGCTTCGGTCGAATCGGTAAACAGAATATCAATATCCTGTTTAATCGCCGCATCAGACAGCAGACGGGCAAACACTTGCGCGCGCTCGGAACGTTCGCCAATAATGATCCGGGAGGGATAAAGGTTATCGTGGAGTGCCTTCCCTTCACGCAAAAACTCCGGAGAAAAAATCACATTGGCACAGTTCAGGTCTTGCTTCAACCGCTCGGTAAAACCTACTGGCACCGTGGATTTAATAACCATCACCGCATCAGGATTGATAGCCATCACATCACGAACGACACTTTCCACCGTCGACGTATTGAAATAATTGGTGGCAGTATCGTAATCGGTCGGCGTCGCAATAACGACATAAGAGGCATCAGCGTAGGCGTCTTGCTTATCGAGCGTCGCCCGAAAATTCAGCGGCTTTTCTGCCAAATAGTGCTCGATCTCCACATCGACAATGGGAGACTGCTTGTTGTTCAGCATCTCCACCTTTGCTGGAATCACATCCAGCGCGACAACTTCATTGTACTGAGCCAACAACATGGCATTGGACAACCCGACATAACCCGTGCCTGCAATAGCAATTTTCATAACATTAATCCGTAAACAATAAATAAAAAAATCAAACCTGTCATCGTCAGCAGCGCGAACACAACTTACGTATTAATAACCTTATTGACGCGCTCCAGACAATGACTCACCAGTGCTTTAGCCTGCAGATAATTCCCAGCCTCGGCATAACAGCGTAATTCCGGCGCATTCCCGGAAGGCCGAAGGTGCACAATATCACCAGAAGACAAGGTTACCCGCAGTCCATCAGTTGTGTCTGCAGATACAGCTTCACTTGGCAAGTGCAACGACTCAAGCATCGCGTTGAGATTCTCAGCCCAACTGACAATCAATGCCTTGCTCTTGTCGGTCGGTACATCCTTGATACGATCACTGGCGGTAATTCGTTCCGGCAATTCAGCTAACAACGCACTGATTGGCTTACCCTGCAAGGCACTACCAGCCAACAACATCAGTGCAGGCAACAGAGCGTCTCGAGTTGGCAACGGAGTAATTATAGCAGCCCCCATTGACACAGCACTCTGTAATAAAAACCCACCATTCGCCTCAAAACCGGCCACCCGTTCAAAACGTTCCGCCAGAACCGCCATACCCTCAATCACATAAGGAGACCCTATTCGGGTGCGTTTTACCTCGGCGAACAAGTCACTTTTTTCAATTGCGGTATTACAACTCACTGGCACCGCCAAAGCCTGAATATCAAGTGCACGGGCACATAAAAGCCCAAGTATATCACCGCGCAACCACTGGCCATGTTCATCTGCAACCAAGGGTCTGTCGCCATCACCATCGGTTGAAAAAATCGCGTCCAACTCATACTCAGACGACCAGGCAAGCGCTTGCTGCTGATCTTCTTCCGATACCGCCTCGGTGTCGATCGGCACAAAGGTATCTGTGCGGCCCAAAGAAATCACCTCAGCACCTAATTTTTTCAGTACCTCAGCGTTTAATTCACGCCCAGCCGCCGAGTGCTCGTACAGGCCGATACGCTTGCCCTGCAACAAGTCTGGCGCAAACAGTTGCGTATACCGCTCCATATACAATTGCCGCGCTCTCGCAGATTCGTCAGGTAACACTGACTGAACCGATTTAACCTCTACTTCCGCCTGCAGAATAGCCTGTTCGTCAGCTTTGCTGATTTCACCATCCGGGCGATAAAACTTGATGCCGTTACGATCAAAAGGAATATGACTACCGGTAATCACAATAGCTGGAATACCATCCTGCATCGCCTGCAATGCCACCGCCGGAGTCGGTAACACACCGTAATAATCCACCGTTACGCCAAGATCTGCGGCGGCTGCGGCACAAGCGGCAGCCATCGACGGACTACTGGGACGGCGATCAATGCCAAGCGCTACGCGTTCTATGCTGAATTCCTCCTTCATTACACTTAGAAAAGCCAGCGTGAATGCAGCGCACGCTTGATCGGTAAACTGCTCGACCAAGCCACGAGCGCCACTGGTGCCAAACTGAATGCCACTGTTAGCCAAAATATCTTTGGAGGTTAACGCCATAGAAGATTATCCATCCCTTTATTGTCGTGATATTAAACCAGCACTGGCACGTGGTTATTCCATTACAAACTTAATTCAGCTAGCCCTGGCCTTGTACTCATCAAGCCCGACCGTACAAATCCTTGAAACGTACAATATCGTCTTCACCAAGATACGAACCCGACTGCACTTCGATCATTTCAAGTTCAATTACACCGGGGTTTTCCAATGCATGCACCTGACCGATAGGAATGTAGGTCGATTCATTTTCCGTCACCAGGTAAGTCTCTTCACCATTGGTCACCTTGGCAGTGCCAGACACCACGATCCAGTGTTCGGCACGATGATGATGCATCTGTACTGACAATTTAGCTCCCGGTTTGACTGTGATGCATTTGACCTGGTAACGATCACCACTGTCTACCGAATCGTACTTACCCCACGGACGGTATACCTCCCGGTGTTGCTCGTACTCCGAGCGTCCCTGCTGCTTGATTTGAGCAACAATTTTCTTAACTTCTTGCACCTTGTCTTTACTGGCAACCAGCAAGGCATCCGGTGTATCCACAATCACAATACCACCAAGGCCCAACGTTGTTACCAAGCGAGTATCGCTATACACAAAGCTGTTACTGGTATCTTCCAGAATAACGTCACCACCACCCAGTGTGGCATTACCGTTCTCGCATTTTTCGGCAATATCCCAGAGTGCAGACCAGCTGCCAACATCACTCCAGCCAGCATCTAGTGGCGCAACCACGACCTGAGCCTCTCCAGCATCCAAAGCAGACAGCGGTTCCATAATGGCGTAATCGATCGATTCATCCGGGCATTGTGCAAAGGCTTCGGCATCGACCCGAACAAAGTCCATATCGGCCACAGTTGCAGCCATCGCTTTAACACAAGCAGCATGAATATCCGGGCGGAACCGTTCCAATTCTTCCAGATAACGATCAGCCCGCACCATAAACATGCCACTGTTCCAGAAATAGTTTCCTGCATCCAGATACTGCTGCGCGGTTGCCGCATCCGGTTTTTCAACAAATGTCTGCACAACCTGACAGTCATTTTCAGCGTCTGACCCTGCTTGAATATAGCCGTAGCCCGTTGCAGCTTCGGTTGGCACAATACCCAATGTACCAAACTTGCCTGCTTTCACCGCCGGTAACAGCTGTTTGGCCGCTGCCTGGAATGCACTGACATTTTGAATAACATGATCGGCAGCCAGAATCAGTAGCACAGGTGCAGGTGCAGCTTCACCTTCCGGTAGATCTTTCATGACCTGCAATGCAGCCAGTGCAATCGCTGGTGCGGTATTACGCCCTACTGGCTCAAGTATAATCGACGTTTTCTTACCCCCCAGCAGCATTTGCTCTGCCACCAAAAAGCGGTGTGCTTCATTACAAATAACCACAGGGTCTTGATTCGACAAACCATCCAGACGAGCGGCGGTTTGCTGCAGCATGGTCAGCTGTCCGTTTAATTTTAAAAACTGTTTGGGGTAGGCGGTTCGTGACAGTGGCCACAAACGAGTGCCGGAACCACCGGCCATGATGACAGGTATCATGCTGTATATCCTTTATCTGGTTCGAAGTACCAATTACCGTGGCAATCAACATCATCACGCTGAAAAAAACTCACTGATCAGACCTATGAAGCAACGCTTGAGGGCTGATATAAAACTGAATCATTTTCATTAAAGTGCCGATTCAACTAAAACAACAAGCACGACAATGCACTCCGTACTGTATTGGTGAACCATAATCAACTTCACCAAATCAACTTGTCGCATCAACAGGGCCAAGTAGTCATTACTGCTACAGGCCTTCAGATTGAATACTGAAAATCACTGTTTCCAAAGCAGCTTTCCAATCCGAAGGAGCGATTCCCGTAGCTACAATCCGTGAGCAATCCAATACGGAGAATACCGGCCGAGTAGCTGGGGTAGGATACTCGGAAGAAGGAATAGCCACCAAAGCCGGACATTTGCCAATCAGCCCGGCTTTCAGGGCCTGCTGGTGAATTTCTCTGGCAAATGCCCACCATGACACCGCCACATCACCGGCAAAATGATATATGCCTGTCACCTCACCCCCCTCTCTCTCGCTTTGTTGCATAAGCGAGTAAATTGCCTGTGCTATATCACCCGCATAAGTAGGACAGCCTATCTGGTCTGCCACGACCGATAATTGATCTCTTTGCTGGGCCAGCCTGAGCATGGTTTTAACAAAGTTATTCCCGTACTCACTGAAGACCCAGGCAGTTCTGAGAATTATGGCTTCGGGACACACCTGAAGCACCGCTCCCTCACCCGCTAGCTTGGATGCACCATAGACAGACTGAGGGTTAACATCATCATCCTCTTTCCATGCGATACGGCCCTCGCCGGAAAACACGTAGTCGGTAGACACATGCACAAAACGAGCAGCATTGCCTGCGCACCATAAAGCCAACAAAGAAGGGCCCGTTTCATTAACCTTGTAGGCCAAATCATGCTCGGACTCTGCTTTGTCAACTGCGGTATAGGCAGCTGCATTAACAACGATTTCGGGCATTATCGAGTTGAGAATATTATTGACCGCCGCTTCATCCGAGATATCCAGCTCTGAGGATGACAAGGCACGAAATTCTTCACCGTAACTGGTCAACAAACGAGCCATACTCCGCCCCAATTGACCGTTAGCTCCAGTAATCAACCAACGCATCAAACACTCCTTGCCTCTGCTAACTGCGCAAGCGTAGCTGCAATAGCATCCTTACCTGAAAGCTGGACTTCCACATCACCCAAGTCGTTCAAAGGCCATTCGATTGCAACCTCCGGATCGTTCCAGATGAGGCTACCTTCATCGGAAGGATCATAATAGTCAGTACATTTGTATTCAAAGTCGGCAACTTCTGAAAGCACCAGAAAACCGTGGGCAAGTCCTGGTGGAACCCAAAACTGACGCTTGTTTTCTTCACTTAATATAAAGCCCTCCCACTGACCAAAAGTAGGAGAACCATGACGAATATCAACCGCAACATCAAACACGGAACCACGAATAACCCGTACCAACTTGCCTTGTGGTTTCGATTTCTGAAAGTGAAGCCCCCGCAGCACGCCTTTCCGGGACCGAGAGTGGTTGTCCTGTACAAAGGTTTCGTTAATACCAGCCATATCCCGGTAACGGTCTGCCTGGAATGTCTCCAAAAAGAAGCCTCGTTCATCCCCAAAAACCTTAGGTTCAATAATAACAACGCCATCAATTGACGTTTTAATGACATTCATCAGACGCGTGCCTCCTGCAAAATTTTGAACAGATACTGACCATAGCCAGTCTTCTTCAGCGCATTCGCTTCAGACTCAAGCTGCTCGTCTGTAATCCAACCATTATGGAAAGCAATCTCCTCCAGGCAGGCTATTTTTAACCCCTGACGCTGTTCAATGGTATTAACGAACATACCAGCGTCAATCAACGAGTCATGAGTTCCGGTATCCAGCCAAGCAAAGCCTCGACCCAAGACTTCAACATTCAGCTTGCCGGCTTCCAGATACATGTTATTTATATCGGTAATCTCAAGCTCACCACGAGGAGAAGGCTTCACGGCTTTAGCAACATCGACAATATTGTTATCGTAGAAATACAAACCGGTAACGGCATAACTGGACTTGGGCTTGGTGGGTTTTTCTTCAATCGAAAGAGCCTTGCCACTACTGTCAAATTCTACAACGCCAAACCGCTCAGGATCACTTACGTGATAACCAAAGACAGTCGCACCCTCCTGGCGTTTGACTGCATTGAGAAGGTTTTCACTGAAGTGCTGACCATAGAAAATATTATCCCCCAATACCAGAGCAGCAGGGCTGCCTGCCAAAAACTCTTCTCCAATAAGAAACGCTTGAGCGAGGCCATCTGGCGACGGTTGCACCGCATAAGCAAGTTCAACACCAAACTGGCTACCATCCCCCAGCAAACGTTGAAAAGATGGCATATCCTCAGGCGTTGAAATAATCAGAATTTCGCGAATTCCTGCCAACATCAACACCGAAATCGGATAATAGATCATCGGCTTGTCATAAATTGGCAGCAGCTGTTTGGATACACCACGAGTGATAGGATGCAACCGAGAGCCAGAGCCGCCTGCCAATATAATTCCTTTATAATTCAACATAGAATCCTCTATTTTATATAATGAAAAACATACCTACTGACGAGAAGAGTGATCAACTTCCCATTGATAGCTGTCCAGGTTCTGGAACTGCTGCCGAGCACGCAAACGAAACCAAAAAACCAAAAAAATATAAATGCTGGTTGAAATGCAATGCCGACTAAAAAGTAACGAAGGTAAAATACTGGCATATTGCGGTTCAGGTTTATCAAAACCAAGTTGGCGGGCCTTTAGCTCCATATTCCCCAAACGGGCACGTGATTTAATTTTAATCAGGGACTTTAACGTGCGGGGGGCAGAAACAAAAACACTGGCTGCTTCAATATTACCAAGCTCATGAGCATAAAAATGCGAACGCACAAAGCCATCATCCGAAATCACATCCGGGAACTTATCAAAACGCTTGCGTCCCTCTTCACTGATAACAAAACTACAAGTAGCAACCACCCCTTCACGAATATAAGGTAACCTGAGCCAAGTTTTATAAAACTGACGAACAAGCCAAGGAGAGTGGCTGACATCAATTACCGGCTGCGGTGCCGCCAGTAATAATTGCCGATCACGCATACCGGCAGAAACCTGTGTTACAGCATCATCTGACAAAGCAACATCAGCATCTATATAAAAAACAGGCCAAGAAGCAACGTGTTTCTCAGCTTCATTCAGGGCATGAACCTTGGATGGTATTGACAGATCGAGGCACACCACCTGCGGATAACATTGTTGAACAATCTGAACCGTGTTATCCGTACAGCCATTACAGGCGACAATAATACGATCCAGATCTGGCTGATTAACCAGACTATCGAGACAACGCTGAATAACATTTGCTTCATTATGGGCAGGCACAATCACTGTTGCCATTGAGCATCTCCTTGAGTGCAAGCAGGAAACCATTGCCGGAATCCGGTTCATGGCAAGAAATCGTTTCCGAGGCGAGCATAGATACTAACATGCATAACAACAAAACCAAGCTTTCGTATGCCAGTGCGTCAACTGTCAGGAAAATCTGGCGGTCAAAAACCTGACAGGTCGGTTTGCCCTCACCCAAGTAAACAGACACCATAGCTAATCACATCAACCACAGTCCAAAATACCAGGGGGTGCTCACCAACACCCCACACTATTACAGTCCAATACGGAGCCAGTCATGTACCTCCCAGCCACCAACCGGTATTACGCTAAAAAACGTGTTCTGACTAACATCACTCTCTCAGCTATGTGCTGTCTTATTACTGCCTGCCAAACACCGCCACCCAAAGGCATCATGCTTGACGCCAATACCTATAAAAGCATCAAAAACACCCTCTTAGACCCGACCTCATCAGCCTCACAAGCCATGGAAGACCTGGCAGAATCCACCTCAACCAGCCCAGATCCCTTTCAACTACCCGCCGGTGAAAAATTTGAGTTTGGCTGGTGCAAGGCTCCGGTCCATAACCGAACGCTCAAGGATCTGACCAATCGACTAACAAACGAATCCGCCTACGCCCGCGATGACAGCATCTTTTATTTGTACTCTGGAGATCACCAACGATTGCAGCAAGCCATTGACCGCACCCTAGCCTGGGCTAAAGAATCAACTCTCTTTAACGGTTACCAGCTCGGTATGTCTCCTGAGCTGGGTAGCTTCCCCGGTATACAACAAGGCTTTTGCAACAACTCCTGGAACATGATGCTCGACAGCATCTGGCAAGCTTACGGACTGATCAACTTCAGTCAGGTGTACCTGACCCTGAAACAAAGCGACCAGGCTAACAGCCACGCCGAAGACATAACCGTGATTCACGACTGGCTACAAAAGCAACTGGTGCCCGCAGTGAATGCCGGTCTGCATGCTTGGACGCGCTGGGCCGATGCCCACCCAACCTCCAAAGCTTATGAACGCTATCGCAACGACAACCACATATCCTGGTCTCTAGCGGGTCTTGCCGCTGCGGCACTGGCGTTGAATGACAAACCACTAATGGACTATGTATACGAAGGAACAGCCTATGACGACGGGTATTCAGGTCTGTACAAGAACCCGTCGAGCCTGAAAACCCAACTTGAAAACGTTATCAGCCGTGATGGACAAATTTATGACGACCCCGTACGCACCCCACAACACAAAGGTTTTTTTTACGGCAACTTCAGTTTATGGGCACTGGTTATGGCCACAGACATCGCAGAACGCGCCAAATACCCGGCCCTGTGGAATCATCATGGGGAACAGGGAGGCAGCATTATGACCGCCCTGGATTACTACGCCCCCCTGGTCGCTGGGCAACAAGCGCTGCCGGATCCGAAAGAAAAGACCCAGCCTGGTTTCTTCAATTTCACCTACCAACTGATGCTCAACAAAACCTGGCTGACTCCAGAACAGCGACAGCATTACAGAGCGGCAGCCAACAACAACCGTCCTGACAGAAATATTCTGCAAGGGTTGGGAAGAATAGATTTATTAACCACTCCTGCCACTCACCCCCTCCGCCCTTGATCGCGAATAGAGGGGGTACAATTCAATGTTAGAAATTCAAGGGATGGCATGCGCTGCAGAAGTCGCCACGCCGCAACAGTGTTGAGCAATTGCAAATCTCTTGTACTTAAATCCTTAAGTTCATGGTCTTGGGGTAGAATTTGCCTACAGCCTGAGGCAATAATAGGCGCTATTACACTTACAGTCTGTAACAAGCCATTCAGACAATATGGCTATGGAGCAAGGATCAGAATGAAGCTACTGGTAACCGGAGGCGCGGGTTTTATAGGCAGCGCAGTGGTCAGGCACATTATTCAGAACACCCACAACGAAGTTGTCAATCTGGACTGCCTGACCTATGCAGGCAACCCGGAATCACTGAAAGATGTAGACCAATCGGAGCGTTATGCCTTTGAACAGGTCGATCTGTGTAACAAGGATGCCGTGATTGCCGTATTTAACCAGCATAAGCCAGATGCCGTTATGCACCTGGCAGCAGAAAGCCATGTAGACCGATCCATTGAAGGCCCTGGAGAATTTATTCAAACCAACGTAGTTGGTACATTCAACCTTCTCGAAGCCGCACGAGGCTACTGGGCCAGGCTGGATGACAGCGGCAAAAACAACTTCCGCTTCCACCATATTTCAACCGATGAAGTCTACGGCGACCTCGAAGGTACGAATGATTTATTTACAGAAACCACGCCGTATGCCCCCAGCTCCCCCTACTCCGCCAGTAAGGCCGCATCCGACCACTTGGTACGCGCCTGGGGCCGCACCTACGGTTTACCGGTAATTGTTACCAATTGCTCCAATAACTATGGCCCGTATCATTTCCCGGAAAAACTGATTCCACACGTTATACTCAACGCTCTGCATGGCAAGACATTGCCAGTATATGGACAGGGCAACCAGATTCGTGACTGGCTGTATGTGGAAGACCACGCCCGGGCTCTTTACAAGGTCGTCACTGAAGGTGAAGTGGGTGAAACCTACAATATTGGTGGCCACAACGAAAAAACCAACCTCAGTGTTGTTGAAACGATTTGTACGCTGCTGGAAGAACTGGCACCCAGCAAGCCAGATGGCGTTGAACACTACCGCGACCTGATTACCTTTGTAAAAGACCGCCCTGGCCACGATATGCGTTATGCCATTGACGCCAGCAAAATCAAGCAGGAATTGGGCTGGGTACCGGAAGAATCGTTTGAAAGCGGAATCCGCAAGACCGTTCAATGGTACTTGACCCAAACAGACTGGTGGCAAAACGTATTGTCCGGACAATACAAACTGGCTCGTATTGCAGGTTAGAATCCAAAATATTAACGATAGAGGGCTGGCTATTCAGTTCTCTGTCTAAGCAACTGAGACAGATATGCACAATCTTAAATTGACACTGCGCGATTTACTGAAAGAAATATTCAGATTCAAAACTCAACTCTCTGCCAGACTATTTTACATTCAACGAGGACACAAAAGCTCGGTATCCCTGAGTACTCGATTGGATATTAAAAAACCCGACAAAAATGAAAAATTTATATGCTCAATTGGTGACGAGGCATTTATTGAAAGCAGAGTTGTACTCAATAGCTGGCATGGGAACCTTGAAATCGGTAGCAATGTAGGTATTGGCATAGGATCTGTTATTATTGGCCCTGTCAGCATTGGCGACAACAGCAGAACCGGTCAAAACGTATTTATTTCCGGAGAAAATCGCATTCACTCTGGCACAGCAGCAGGCGTTATTGAGTCAACCGATGGCGGGGTATCAATCAAACCCGTTACCATTGGCAAAGGCGTCTGGATTGGTACAAACGCATCCATATTACCCGGAGTTACCATTGGAGACGCCTGCATTATTGGTGCAGGATCTGTTGTAACCAAGGACATAGCGTCCAATTCAATTGCAGCAGGTAATCCAGCCAAGCTAATTAGAAAAAATTACGAGCAAAAACAAAATACTGAATACTTTCAGCAGAAATTTTTATAATCACCAAAAAATTACTACAGAAGCTATCTTATTCGCTATTAGGGGAGATCTATTTAGTCGCGTAAAGCCACCGTTGCAGCACATTATTCACATCAATGTCTTCGGAATATCCTAATGCTGCTCTATCCGGCCCATTTCCGGCCAATTCAGTAGAGATTTGGACTATTTCCAGCCCAAATCGCGTCATTCAGACGCACCTATCCCACGTGGGATAGAAAACTCCAGCGGCGAGCGTTGTACACCATGTTCATCAAGCCGATTCTCAGTTCCGCTCTGGCCTGACCGATGCAGCGCACCATGAACTTTTTGCCGTCGCGTTTCATGTCCGCATAAACATGTTCGACACGTGCCCGAACCTGAGAGCGTTTTTGATTCGCCTGCTTGCTACGCTCAGGCATGTCTTTACCTCGGGGTTTCTTGCGGTGGATGTGGGAGCGGTAGCCCCGGTCTTTCAACATGCTTTCATTTTCTTCGCTTCGATAAGCGCTATCTGCCCAGACATCCGCGCTGCTGTTGTCGCCATCGATCAGGGCTTCGAGCTGGTGCCCATCGTGTTTATTGGCCGCAGTCGCTTCGTAGCTGCGAATGAGTTTGTGCTGTTTATCGACGCTGGTGTGATTTTTATAGCCGAAGTAACTCTTGCCATGCTTCTTCGTCCAGGCCGCATCACGACTGGCCTGGCGCTGCTGGGCCGGAGTGCGTTCTGAAGAGGCAGGCGGTGTCGGGTCATCGTCATCTCCGTCGGACTTTTCTTGTGCTTTGCGGGCTTTTTCCTGCTGCTGTTCTTCGGTTTTTCGCTTGGGTGCTTCAACCAGGGTAGCATCGACAATTTGACCGCCTTGAGGCCGATAACCGTGGGCTTCGATTTGCGAGAGCAAGCTGTAAAACAGTTCATCAGTGAGGTTTTTCTGGACGAGTAACTCTTCATACTTCCAGACGGTATTGGCATCGGGCACCGGATCTTCCAGCGACAAGCCAAGGAAGCGGCGGAATGACAAGCGGTCTAACACTTGATACTCAACCTGCTTGAGCGACAGGCTGTAGTAGTGTCGCAGGAAAATCATTTTGAACATGAGCAAGGTGTCTGAACGAGGACGCCCCTTGTTGGATGAACGAGGCATGCGGATCTTGCTGAGAACGGGCCTGAAGGCAGCCCAGTCGACGAGTTCGTTGATTTTGGCGAGTGGGTCGTTGTGCTGATCCAGTTTGTCGTTCAAGTCATCAAAGTCGAAGAATCCTGGCTGCATACCGTGTGACCGTTGTTATCCGAAGTCGTGTGTGGGAGTGTATCAAGAACTGATTAAATAGATGAACCCTGTAGTAGTGTCGCAGGAAAATCATTTTGAACATGAGCAAGGTGTCTGAACGAGGACGCCCCTTGTTGGATGAACGAGGCATGCGGATCTTGCTGAGAACGGGCCTGAAGGCAGCCCAGTCGACGAGTTCGTTGATTTTGGCGAGTGGGTCGTTGTGCTGATCCAGTTTGTCGTTCAAGTCATCAAAGTCGAAGAATCCTGGCTGCATACCGTGTGACCGTTGTTATCCGAAGTCGTGTGTGGGAGTGTATCAAGAACTGATTAAATAGATGAACCCATTACCATAGCTTCCAATAGAAACTGTGCATCAAAAATTCTCATTCAGAAAAATCAACACTCGCAATTAAATCAGACTGATTTCTTTTGATATTTGTTATTACTTACATTACTAGCCGTACCAAATAGCCAACGAGAAATTGATGGAGGAGAGAGTTTAATTCCAACCCAAACAAAAATCAACGCAATCAAGAAAGCCACAATTGGGATCATATAGCCTGCCACCCCAATAGCTTTGACAAGGTATATAAATAAGGGATGAACCAAGTAAACTCCCATTGTTGTATTTGATATTGAAAAAATCCAGCGCGATCCGGAAAACTCAAAAGATCTGCAAAGCAAGCATGCTGAAGCGAATGCAATACTATAACTTTCAAACAAACTCCAAAATTCATGATATGCCAAAAAAAACAAGCCAGAAATTATCAATAAAAAAACCGCCAATTGATTTAAAACTCCACAAGATAAGGAAACAGAAACCCCTATCAATACAATGGGAATAGCCTGGGCATATTGAGGAATAGGAACCGAAAAAAGCACACCTCTCCAATAAGAAGACGTCAGGACCAGAAACAAAAAGATCAAGGACACAGAAACAGGAAAAAATCGATTAAGTTTAATCTTCGAATCAACATTATCCAGACAGAGTAAAACAAAAAAAATAAATGGCAAATACCACAAATGAATAGAAGATCCAGCCAAAATTATTTGCAAAAAATCTATATCTTCAAAAAACAAAGTCCCTTTGAAAAAATACTCCAGAAAACCATATATAAGGAACCATATAAAATATGGAATTAAAAGTCTATAAAACCGATCCTTTATAAGTTTTTTGTTGATTGATTTGATTGCAAAAAAAACGGAAGTGATAATAAAAAAAGCCAGCCCTGAATAAGCAAAATCTTTACCTGCAGAGATCCCGGAGTGAAACCAAACAATTCCAAACGCAGATAATATTCTTAATATTTCAATATCAATTCTCATAATGTAATCTCAAGCTATTTGGTTGTATTGATAAATATTTTTTGATTTTAGGGTACATCTAAAATTTAGCGGTAAACGCTCAAACAACCCCATCTACCGATTTAAATAACGGCCGCTTTCATATTCTCAGGCAGCAGTTTTTCGATGTCTTCCACGGTTTCGCATAACGGCAACTGGGCAAACACTCTCCGT
>NZ_JBBKTX010000108.1:0-249 GCF_044962685.1 Oceanobacter antarcticus | reverse complement strand
GCCAGAAAATCGGCCTGCTGCGGCAAGAACTCGACAGCCGCATCGAAATCGGCTTCCACGGCCACCACAACATGGCCATGGGCGTAGCCAACTCCCTCGCCGCCATTGAAGCCGGAGCGGCGCGGATTGACGGTTCCGTTGCCGGGCTGGGCGCGGGAGCCGGTAACACGCCGCTGGAAGTGCTGTGCGCGGTTCTCGACCGCATGGGCTGTCAGACCGGTATCGACCTGTACCAAATCATGGACGTCG
>NZ_JBBKTX010000107.1:0-253 GCF_044962685.1 Oceanobacter antarcticus | reverse complement strand
GGATTGGTGGACTGTTTTTGGAACGCCGTTCGAGGCCAGGAAGTCCCCGAACGGTGAAGATGAGCAAAACCCGCTATCCGGTTGACTGTAATGCTGCTCCGCTTAAGTGAACAGCATTACGCTGTCAGCGGGCTTTTTGATCAGGGCCGAAAACTCAGCCCTGACATTTGGTCTTACTCGACGATCTTGGCTACTACGCCAGCACCAACAGTACGACCACCTTCGCGAATCGCGAAGCGCAGACCTTCGTCCA
>NZ_JBBKTX010000106.1:0-257 GCF_044962685.1 Oceanobacter antarcticus | reverse complement strand
TTCTGTTTAAGCAGCGCCAGTTTGGTAAAAGCAGCGAAAAAAGTGATCAACAAGTCGAACTGTTCGATGAGGTTGAATGCGAGGCCGATGCCTCTGCAGTGGATACGGCCGAGTCGATAGATGCCGAATCCTTACTCTCGGAATTGCCCCTGGCTGAAACACCAAAGCCCGTTAAAAAAACATCCGGCCGTAAGCCTTTACCGGCTGAATTACCCCGTGTACGCATTGAACATGATCTTCCTTTGGCCGATAAAATC
>NZ_JBBKTX010000105.1:0-258 GCF_044962685.1 Oceanobacter antarcticus | reverse complement strand
CGCACGTAGATTGCCCAGGACACGCGGATTATGTGAAAAACATGATCACCGGTGCTGCGCAGATGGACGGAGCGATCCTGGTATGTGGTTCCACTGACGGCCCAATGCCGCAGACTCGTGAGCACATCCTGCTGTCCCGTCAGGTAGGTGTCCCTTACATCCTGGTATTCCTGAACAAGGCCGACCTGCTGGCTGAAGACTGCGGTGGCGCAGACTCAGAAGAATACGCAGAGATGCTGGAACTGGTCGAAATGGAAC
>NZ_JBBKTX010000104.1:0-259 GCF_044962685.1 Oceanobacter antarcticus | reverse complement strand
GCCTGGCGGGTCATCGGCAGGTAGCCCAGTTCGTCGATGATCAGCAGGTCGTATTGGCCCAGCTGTTTCAGTCGCTTTTTCAGCTCACCTTTCTTTTCCGCCAGTTCCAGTTCTTCGACCAAGGTCAGGGCGTTGCGGAACAGCACCCGGTAACCGGCTTCCACCGCTTTGTGGCCAATGCCAATGGCCAGGTGGGTCTTGCCGACGCCGGGTGGCCCAATCAGGATCAGATTGTGGCGCTCGTCGAGGAAGCGGAAGT
>NZ_JBBKTX010000103.1:0-259 GCF_044962685.1 Oceanobacter antarcticus | reverse complement strand
CTGAACCGCTGCACTGGGCCTAAGCATATAAAAGCCCTCGATCTTTTAATGCCAGCAACAGATCCGGCAAGGCTTCAGTTGGCAGCTCAATGATGGCTTGTGCACCCAACCTTAACCGCGCAGGAGAGGATGAGGTCACGGTGATTGGAATCAAAGCCTTTGGCTTGTCCACCACCGACTCAGCACCGGGCGATAAACGTTTACGCCAATATTGAAGGTTATGCATAGCAAGGTTGTGTTGTTTGCAAAAGGCGACTTG
>NZ_JBBKTX010000102.1:0-262 GCF_044962685.1 Oceanobacter antarcticus | reverse complement strand
GGATTAAATAGATGATGAGATGGACGCTCCCCATAGGATCCAGCGTCAAATGCGCTAAGGTTTTGTTACGAGCAAAACGTCAATATGAGGAGCGTCCACATGAATGATATTAGTACCATCGCCATCGATCTTGCAAAGTCTGTTTTTCAGATCTGCATCGTCTCCGGGCACAACAAGGTATCAAAACAATTACGCCTCAGCCGGGAGAAATTCAGGCAATTCATGCTGGAGCAAACACCCTCCAGAGTCGTCATGGAGGCCT
>NZ_JBBKTX010000101.1:0-265 GCF_044962685.1 Oceanobacter antarcticus | reverse complement strand
TGGCGCGGATTATTTGGAGCGTTTTGACACGTCAAACGGTCTTTAATCCGGCCTGAAAGCAAGAACCCATCGGGTAGTCGTTGTTTGATGATGTAACGGGGCAATCCGTCCCTGGTAGAGCCTGAGCGGGACACGATCGGCGTAGCCAGATCGAATAGATGTTAAAGGTGCCAGGGTTCGGATTTCATCAGGGCTGCGGGAGCTGATCCCGAACAGAAGCCGGATATATGTCAGAACTGCCACTGTCATCGCAACGAACAAGTGA
>NZ_JBBKTX010000100.1:0-267 GCF_044962685.1 Oceanobacter antarcticus | reverse complement strand
ATAATCCGCGCCAGTTTATGCGCAATGGCGACAACGCCCTTGTGCAATCCGCGACGCTGGACGATGTCTATCATCCAGCGCGCCAGATTTGTGTCTTCGTTTCGCTTGGCCCAGCGCAGTGTGTGACGTGCAGCCTGCACCAGTCATTTTCTCAAGTAGGCATCCCCACGCTTGGTAATCCCTGACATCACCGATTTATGACCACTGGCCTTTTGTCTCGGCGTTAACCCCGTCCACGCCGCAAAATCCCGGCTGTTATGAAAGACC
>NZ_JBBKTX010000099.1:0-284 GCF_044962685.1 Oceanobacter antarcticus | reverse complement strand
CTAACCACACCACCTCGAGTTCCAAGAGCTCCAACCCAGGAAAACTCAAAACGTGATTAAGATACACATGGCTAAATTTTTGCTTGTCGCATTTGCAACTGCGGCTGTAATTTCCGTTACACTCGGCGCAGAATGGAGTTACAATGTTGGTGCATCAGATGGACCCAAGAATTGGAAAGGTATTTGCGCGTCCGGCCAGAAACAATCCCCTATAGACATCATGGCTAAAACAACAGAGTACGACTCCTCTCTGGGAAGCTTCACCTTGACCAACTACACACACG